>JAJDTQ010000096.1 GCA_022827045.1 Candidatus Binatia bacterium | reverse complement strand
CTTTCCGGGGAACACGAAGCCGATGTGCCCGATGGTATGGCCCGGAATGAACAGCACGCTCCCGCACTCCTCCCCGACCTCGACATCGTCCCCCTCCATGACCCGGTGCGTGATGCCCGGGATGCGGTGCTCGTCCACCTTTGCCCCGAACACCTTCAGGTCCGGCTTCTGCTGGAGGAGATACTCGTTCCCGCCGGTGTGATCCCGGTGGTGGTGGGTGTTGAGGATCGCGACAAGGTCGACCCCCTCCTCCTGCACCGTACGCCAGACAGGCTCGCCCTCCGAGGGGTCTACGATGCTCGCCTGGTTGGTCTTCTCGCAGACCAGAAGGTACCCGTAGTTGTCCCTTAACAGGGGTATCTGAACGATTCTCATGCGGCCCTTTATAGCAAACTCGGGTGGCCCGGACCATAGTCGGGAACCTGGCGCCGTCCGCGAAAGAGCACATCCAGGAGCTCGAAGACCGACCGCATGGGGTCGACGTACACGACTTGATTGACCTGCGGCGCGGTGTTGCATACCCTGAAGCCATGCTGAAGGCCGGAGTCGGACAGTCATCGCTAACGGACACACGGGCGGCGGTCGAGGCAGCGGCGCGGAACGCCATGGAAGGTCTGCCGGACGGCGGTGCCGACCTGGTGCTGATTTACGCCACGGTCGATCACGCCGGTCCCCTCGAACAGGAGTTGACCACGCTCAGCCTGTTGACTGGGACTCCGGATATCGTGGGTTGCAGCGGCCTTGGGATCCTCACCGAAAACGGGGAGATCGAGGGGGAATCCGGGATCGCCGTCATGGCGCTTGCATCCGACACCGTCCGGGCGCGCCCTTTCGCGCGCGAATCCCTCAAGGGAAACGACGCGGCGGCGGGACAGGACATCGCCAACGCCGTGGGTTCGGACCACCCTTCCCTGACCGTGCTCCTGGCCGACGGTTACCGGAGCCGGCCCGACGCGTTGCTGGACGGGATGGCTCAGGCCGGGCACTCGGGCCCGCTGGTGGGGGCGGCGGCGTCGGAGAACGGCAGCCACGGGCGCACCTACCAGTTCTACGGGGACCAGGTCACCAGCAACAGCGTGGTGGGATTCGCCCTCTCGGGCGGCTTCGAGACCGTGATCGACATCACCCAGGGCTGCCAACCCGTGGGCGACCCGATGATCATCACCAAGGCCGACGAGAATCTCATCTTCGAGATCGACGGCCGCCCGGCGTTCGAGGTGTTCGTCGAACTCATCGGCAAACCTTTCCAGCAGGACCTGCGTCGGGCGCTGGCGTTCGTGTTCGTCGGGCTTTCTCCCGACCCGCGGCAGACGGAGATCGAGCCGGGGCAGTATCTGGTCCGCAACATCATCGGCCTGGATGCGCAAAGGGGCATCGTTGCCGTGGCTCAGCCGGTGGAACCCGGGCAGCCGCTGATCTTCACCCTCCGCGACGGGCAACGGGCGCGGGAGGATCTCGGGCAGATGTTGGAGCGGCAGGCGGCTCGTCTCGAGGGCAGGAAGCCGCGGTTGGGCCTCTACTTCAACTGCTGTGCCCGTGGCAGCGGCCTATACGGCGTACCCGGGATCGATACCGCCTACATCAGGCAGGCGCTGGGCGACGTGCCGGTCATCGGCTTCTTCGGCAACTACGAGCTTGGCCCCATGGCCGGGGGCAACCACTTGCTTACCTACACCGGCGTGCTCGCGCTCGTCACGGAGTGAGACGCCGCTCCCATCCCCACCCGGATTCCCGCTTTCCAGGGCGTGTCAAACCAGCCCCCTCTCCCTCTGGGAGAGGGTCGGGGTGAGGGATCCTCGTGGCAATCAACGCCGCAGGCGCTTGCGCTTGTTGGCGAGATAGTCGACGACGATGTAGTTGCCGATCTCGTCGGGGGAAGTGTAGAACACCCGGCCGGTGTTCATCCGGGTGAGACGGTCCACGAAGCCCATGCGGTAGTAGTCCATCCCCAGCATGAAGGTGTTGATCCGGATGCCGCTTTGGGTGCAGCGCCGGACCTCCTTGAGGGTCTCACGGACGATGCGCTCGTGGAGCAGGGCCGAGCCCCAGCCGCTGTGAAGGCGCCCTCCCCGGTCGACGTTGCAGGCGGTCGGTTCACCGTCGGTGATGAGGATGATCTGGCGGTTAGTTGCTCTATTGTTTCCAAGGAGTTGACGGGAAAACCTCAGTGCTTCCTTGATATCCGTGCCATGCTCCATGAAATAGGTGATGGCGACGATGGAAGGCAGGTCCTCGGTGCGGATGATCTTGGCGTTGGAACGAAACGCCACCAGGTGGAGCACGTCCTGCGGGAACTTGGTCTCGATCAGCCGGTTCAGGGCCAGCGCCACCTTCTTGCCGGCGTGCAGCGCGTCGTTCATCAGCATGGAGTAGCTGACGTCGATGAGCAGCACGGTCTCGGTGTCGGTGGAGAACTCGTGCTGGTATACCTGGAAGTCCTTGGGCTCGATCTGCACGGGAACCCCGGTCCGTCCGTCCTCGAGCGCCTGCATCAGGGTCTTGCGGATGTCGATATTGAGCGGGTTGCCGTACTCGTAGGCCTGGGTATCCTCCAGCCGCATGCCCTGGTTGCCGGTCTTGGCGCTGGCGTGCTGCCCCCAGCGGTTCTTGTTCATGAGCTGGAAGATCTCTTTCAGAGCCTTGTCGCCGAGCTGGCGCATGCCCTTGGGGCTGAGTCTCAAACCGCTGCCGGTGCGCACCAGGTAACCCGCGTCCACCATCATCTGTTCCACGCCCTGGAGGTACTTGAGCTGCTCGTACGCCTCCTCTCCCAGCAGTTCCCGCATGGCGTCCAGATCGAGGTCGGAGACGTCGCCGAGTCCCCGCCGGCCCCAGCGCAGGAACTGCTCCAGGCCCCGTAGCTGACCCAGGATCTCCCCGGCCTCCCCCATCCCCATGCGCTGGCTGCCCTGGAAGGGGTACTGGTTCAGCAGTTGCTCGAGCTGCTCCATCTGGGACATGGCGTCGCTCAGGCGCTGCAGCTCCTGCTGGCCCAGCGAGTCGAGGTTCTCCAGGAGGTTGTCGAGGTCCTCCACCGCGGCGTCCAGCATGTTGGGCAGGTTCTGCAGGAAGTCGTCATCGTCCAGCAGCCTGCTCAGGCGGTCCAGCATCTGGGAGAGGTCCGGCGCCCCGGGCCCCGTGAGGTTCTGCGGCTGCTGCATGGACCGCTGGTCTATCTGCTCCCCGAGACGTTCCTTGAGCTGTTGGTAACGCTCCTGGGCCTGGCGCATTCGCTCGGCCAGCTCGTCCATGTTCTGGGCGTACCGGCCGGACAGGCGCTCCATGAAGTTGCGCATCTTCTCGTGGTACGCCTCGAGCTTTTCCGCCAGCTCGTTCAGCTTCCGGCTTAGCGCTTCGCTCTCTTCCGGCGACAGCTTGAAGGAATCGGGTGAGTACTTGTTGAGGAGATCCTGTTTCTGCTCCTCCGCCTGCTGCAGCAGGTCCCGCAGCCCCTGCACCGAGCGCATCCCGTCCTCGGACTCGAACCCCCGGCGCATGAGGCTCCGGAGCGCCCGGCGCACGCCTTCTTCCTCCAGGAACGTGTCCGAAAGCTGCTTCAACAGGTCGTTGGCGGTGGGAAAACGAACCTCCTGGGAGCCGTCCCAGGGCGTGTACCGGTGGATCCTCATGGGGCGTTCACTATATCGCAGGCGCTTCCGGCACTGCAATACCGAAATCGGCGAGCCGAGGGGCCGCCGCCTCCGATGCGGTGGAATGCCGTAGCCGACTCGGCTATACAGGGGAGATCCACTACCGGGGAGGCACCATGAAGGTCACTGTCGACACCACCAAGTGCGACGGGCACGAGAAATGCGTCCAGGCCGCGCCCAACGTCTTCAAGATGAACGAGAGGTTCATCGCCGAAGTCGCCGACCCCAACGGCGACACTCAGGAGAAGGTCGTCCTGGCGGCCAGGATTTGTCCCACCAAGGCCATCACCGTGGAGGATGACGACGGCAACAGCCTCTTTCCCGATTCCTGACAGGCCGCTCGGTCGCTGCCTCTCGAACGGTCTCGGAAAGAACACGCGGCCGCGGCGCGTTCCCGCCTCCTCACTCGAAAACGACGCTGGCGAAGCTGCAGATGGAGCCGATGGGGTCCATCTCGCCGTGGTCGTGGGCGACCACCCTCCCCCGCTCGGCCCGCATGGCCTTCAGCATCGTGTAGATGGGCGAGAAGCCGCAGATCCGGCGCCGGTCGCTCTCCTGCTCCAGGTAGCCGCGAAAGCCCTCCGCGTCCACCTCTTCCACGTGGCGCAGCATCTCCAGGTCGGCGCGCTTGACCGCATCCAGATCTTCCCCGCTGAATCCGTCGGCGTCGCCGTAACGCGGCCCCACGTGGGCCAGATCGGCGCTGGCGATGAAGCAGATTCGGCGTTCGTCTTCGGCGATCATGGTTCGCAGTCCATCGGTGAACCGTTCAATGGAATCTCCGGCCGGCCCGTCTCCAGGCGCCGCGCAGGAGAAGGAGCACAACACGGGCACGATCGGTATCCCGTTGCCGAACAACTGCTGGATGAACAAGACCTGGAACTCGATGGTGTGCTCGCAGCGGTGGGCGAGTTCGTCCTCGAAGAGTTCGCCGCCATGGAGCTCCTGCAGATGGGAAATGAACTCGGCCTCCACGGGGACCTCGCCCAGCGGTGTGGCGAAGCGTTTTTGGGTCAGAACGTAGGGGTTTCGGGTCGCGTTGTGCCCGGTTCCCAGAATGACGAACAGCTCGGGCGGCTCCGACTCGGCCAGTTCCTTGTACGCCCATGCGTAAGCCGGGCCACCGAGCCGCAGGTCGATGTGCGGTACGACGATTCCCGGTATTGTCCGCTTCGGGTCGCGTGCACCCGGCAATCCCGGGCCCGCCGGCGGGGCGAATAGTTGGCCCAGGGCCTCGTTCAATGCGGCGGGATTTTCGTCGTAGCTGACCCCGGCGTGAAAGGCTTCGCGTACCGGGGCCTGGCGAAACGACACAACCAGCTGCCTGTAGTGGTTCTCGAAATTGTCGCTGATGAGAAAGTAGCCCTCGTCCAGCAACTGGCAGAGTTGTTCCAGCAATTCCAACGGGAACTCGATCCCGTACTTCTCCCTGTATGCAGCACCGATCTCGGGCAACGTATGCCGGCCGTCGAAGAACTGAAGCGCATACGCCGCCTCGGCCTGCAGACGAAGGACCTTGTCGCTGACGTGCTGGGGATCGCGGATGCCGAAGGCCTGTTTCCCCTGTTCTCCGGGAACCGGGAACACGTCAACATAGCGAAGTTGGGGACGCATGGGGGAGTTTTCGTTGTTCATGGGAACAGGCTATAGGCTACAGGGCACGAATGCGAACAGCGGACCGCTCCATTGACGGACGCGCCGTGACCCAAGAGAGATGAAGAACGAAACCATTACCGCGGTCAAGGGCATTCAGGTGGGGCACGCCACCAACCGTCGGGCGCGCACCGGCTGTACCGTGGTCCTGTGCACGACTGGGGCCGCCGCGGGTGTGGATGTACGCGGGTTCGCACCCGGCACCCGGGAAACCGACGCCATCCGGCCGGGTCGGCTGGTGGGACAGGCCCACGGAGTCCTGTTGACCGGCGGCAGCGCGTTCGGCCTCGATGCGGCGGCCGGTGTCATGCGGTTTCTCGAGGAGCGGGGCGCCGGATTCCCTACCTCTCACGGTGTCGTTCCTATCGTCCCGGCCGCCGTGATCTACGACCTGGGCGTCGGCGACCCACGGGTCCGGCCAGACAAGGCCATGGGTTATCGCGCCTGCAAGGCGGCCACTGATGCGCCCGTATCCACCGGCCGCGTGGGCGCCGGCACCGGCGCCACCGTCGGCAAGGCTCCCGGCCTGAGCCCCGTCGACGGCGGCATCGGCTCGGCTTGTGCAAGGCTGCCGAACGGCGTTGCCGTGGGCGCCCTAGTGGTGGTCAATGCCGTCGGCCGCGTGGTCGACCCCGCTACCGGCGAGACGGTGGCAGGCGGCAGGACGGTCGAGGCCGGGCCAAGAACTCGGAAAGCACGCACCCCGGCCACGTCCGGGACCAATACTACCATCGGCGTCGTCGCCACCGATGCGGCGCTTTCCTCGGTGGAAGCCAACACCGTGGCCTCCATGGCCCACGACGGCCTCGCCCGCGCCATCCGTCCGTCCCACACCCTGCGTGACGGCGACACCCTGTTTGCCCTCTCCACCGGAAAGCGCAAGGCCGATGTCAACGAAGTCGGGATTTTGGCGGCCGAGGTGGTGGCCCAAGCCATCCTCAACGCGGTGGGGCTTCCGGCCGGCCCCACCATGGAACGGATACTCAGGCGACTCAGGGCGCGGAACCCACTTCGCACGGTCCTTTCGCCAGCCCGAATGGTCCGGGAACAACGGGATAGAGGGTAATTCCTGCCGATCTGAGTCAACGACGTATCGCCTGACGGTCAAGGCTGGGTCAGTGCCGTTCTTGAAACAACAACGCCAATTCGCGGACGCCAATGGCTTCCACGTTTTCCGAAAGCGGCCAGCGATCGGTGCCGGCGTGCACAACGAAACCGCTTGACGGTTTGATGTCCATGCAAGCGAGATGAAAGCCGCGTCCCACCCTCGCGGAAAGAGAACGTTTGACCTCAATGGCCCACAGTCGCCCGTCGCTGTGCTCGACCACGAGATCGATCTCGGCGCCCGCGCTCGTCCGGTAGAAGAAAGGCGTCGTCAAGGGTGGCAGGACGGACAAGAGGGTTTCGATGACGTACCCTTCCCAACTCTGTCCCACCACCGGATGCCCTGCCAGTTGCTCCAGCGATACAATGCCAAGCAGCGCATGGACCAGCCCGCTGTCGCGGACATAAATCTTCGGAGCCTTCACCAGACGCTTGCCGACATTGACATGGTAAGGCCGGAGCCTGCGCACAAGCAAAAGATCGGCCAAAAGGTCAATGTAGCGGTTTACCGACTGGGTACTCACCTCCATCGCCCTAGCCAGCGCGGAAGCGTTCAGAAGGGTTCCCTGCCGGTGAGCGAGCATCGTCCAAAGCCGCTCCAGGGTCGTGGCGGGGACGCGCGGACCGAACGTCGCGACGTCACGTTCCAGGTAGGTGCGGATGAAGTCCCTGCGCAGTGAAAAGCTGTCTGCGTCGCTGTCCGCAAGATAGCTGTCCGGAAAGCCCCCTCTCAGCCACAACCGCTCACGTGCGATGTCCTCGTCCTCTACTTCCAGAGCCGAGAATGGTGCGAGATCGACATACGTGATGCGTCCCGCCAGGCTTTCCGATTGCCGGAGCAAGTCAATGGACGCGGACCCCAGAATCAGGAACCGCCCTTTACCCTTTCCTCTTCGTCGCCCGCGGTCAATGACTCCACGCAACGTCTGGAACAACTCCGGCGTCCGGTGGATCTCATCGAGGACAAGCAGCCGGTCCTCGAGGTTGTCGAGAAACAGCCGGGGCTCGGTCAAGCGAGCGCGGTCATCGGCGTCCTCAAGGTCAAGATATAAGCCGCCGTGCGTCCGGCAGATCTCCAATGCCAGAGTCGTCTTGCCCACTTGACGGGGACCGATCAGGAGTACGGCAGCTTGGCGCGCAAGAGCGCTTTCAATGTCGCGAGCAACCAAGCGTAAAATCATCCTTGCAAATTATCCAAATAATGGGTAATTTGCAAGGAGTCGAGGGTGCCGCATCCCCAGGGGTACCCGTCTTGCTCTGCTGCTGCTTGAGTAGCCGTCTACTTGTCTGATAGACAATAGACATGCGCCCGTAGTGAAAAGGACATCACGAGGGTCTCCGGAACCCTAAGTCCAGGTTCGATTCCTGGCGGGCGCACCACTCTCTCACTCCGGCACCGGCGTGAAGTTGAAGTCCTCGCGCGACAGGATCGCGTCGACGCCTCCGAGTCTCCTGATTCGGGCTTCCTGGTCGGCGAAAACACGTTGATTGACGTCCGCTGGATCGACGATCTTGTGGAGTTCTTCGTAGAGGCGGTCTTGGACATCATGCGTCTCGGGCCGCCCGGCAAGGTCCTTTTCCTCGAAGGGGTCGGCCGATAGATCGAAGAGTTGCGGCCGATAGTCGACGTAATGTACGAGCTTCCACTCCCCCTGGCGCACCATGAACTCGCCCGTTAGCGAGCCGTCGTCGTGCAGCTCGCTGAACATCACGCGGTCCGCCGGCTGCTCCCGCGCTAGGGCGATCAGGTTGTCGCCGGGAAGCGTTCGCTCCCGCGCGTTGAGCGTTCCACATACCGCCGCGACCACCGTGGGATAGATGTCCACCAGCGATGCCGGAGTGGGGCATCGTTGTCCGCTGGCAATTCCTGGCCCCGAGATCAACAGTGGAACGCCGCTCGACTCTTCGTACATCACCGATTTCCCCCACAACCCGCGGTTGCCGAGGCTCTCACCGTGATCGGATGTGTAGATGACCAGCGTATCGTCGTTGAAGCCACTCTCGTCGAGCGCCGCCAGGATTCTGCCGATCTGGAAGTCCAGGAAGGAGCATAGCCCGTAGTAGGCCTTCAGACCGACGTCCAGGCGCTCGACGTCGAAGAAATCGTCGTAGTTCCAGGTTTCCCGGTAGTGGGCGATCACCGGGTGGTCCGGGCGGTCGGCCTTTCGGTAGAGGCGAGGCCTCGGTAGGTCCAGACGACCGTAGAGGTCGTAGAATTCCTGGGGCGCGATCAGCGGATAGTGGGGTGAGACCATGGATGAGAACAGCGCCCACTGGCTGCGGTCCTTGCGCCTGCCACGTTCGCGGAGCCAGCGCACGGTCGCATCGGCCACCCTCGAGTCGAAACGGGTATAGGGTGACGGCCCGCGTCCGGCCTCCGCGGCCAGCCCCCGCGCCACCTCGCGCACGCGCTTTTCCGTGCGTAGCAGGCCGTGGACATCGCCTATGCCGTCGACGACATAGACGGGGTGGAACACCTCGCTGAACCCGTGGTCGTCGTCGGCGCTGCGAAAGTGGAGTTTCCCGATGGATACGACGTCATACCCTGCATCGCGCAGCCGGTGGTGCCAGGACGGGACTCTGCCATCGTAGGGGGCGGCACTGTCCCAGTACCCGGTACGGTGGACGTACTCTCCGGTGGCGAGACTCGCGCGTGACGGCACGCAGATGGGCGAGTTGCAGTAAGCGTTCTCGAAGACGACGCCGCGCGCCGCAAGGGCATCCAGATTGGGAGTCCTGACAAAGGGATTCCCGTAGCAGCCGGCGATCTCCCGCCTGTGCTCGTCCGACATGATGAGCAACACGTTCATGCTTCAAGCGTTTTGGACGAGCACAGTCCGGTGCGGCGGCCCGCTCGTTACGGCAAGATTGTCTTTTACTTCGGCAGCTTGTCGTCGATCCCCTTGATGTACCAGTTCATGCCCAGGAGCGTGCCGTCGTCGAGGTTCTTGCCCTTGGCCACCGCCAGGGAGCCGTCCTGCTTGTAGATGGGGCCGGCGAAGGCGTGCATCTTGCCGGAGCGGATCTTCTCCTCGGTGGCCTTGGCCATGGCGGCGACGTCCGCGGGCATGTTGGTGTAGGGGGCCATGCCGACCATGCCGGTGTCCATTCCGCCCCAGGTGTCCGTGGACTTCCACGACCCGTCAAGCACCGCCTTGGTGCGCTGGACGTAGTAGGGCCGCCAGTCGTCGATGATGGCGGTGAGCTGGGTCTTGGGACCGAACTTGATCATGTCGGACGCCTGCCCGAACGCCAGGGCTCCCTTCTCGCCGGCGATCTGCATCGGCGCGGTGGAATCGGTGTGCTGGGTGATGATGTCGGCTCCCTGGCCGATCAGCACCTTGGCGGCATCGGCTTCCTTGCCGGGGTCGAACCAGGAGTTCACCCACACGGTCTTCACCTTGAAGTCGGGGTTGATGGACTGGGCGCCGAGCATGAAGGAGTTGATGCCGCGGACTACCTCCGGGATCGGAAAGGAGGCGATGTAGCCGGCCACGCCGCTCTTCGACAGCGTGGCGGCGATCTGGCCGATGACGTAGCGGCCTTCATAGAAGCGCGAGGAGTAGGTCGCCACGTTCTTGGCGCGCTTGTAGCCGGTGGCGTGCTCGAACTTCACCTTCGGGAAGCGCTTGGCCACCTTGATGGTGGGGTCCATGAAACCGAAGGACGTGGTGAAGATCAGGCCGGCGCCCTGACGGGCCAGGCGCGTGATGGCGCGTTCGGTGTCAGGGCCCTCGGTGACCTTCTCGATGTAGAGGGTCTTGACCTTCTTGCCCAGGGCTTTCTCGACGGCCAGGCGGCCCTGGTCGTGCTGGTAGGTCCATCCGTGGTCGCCGATGGGACCGACATAGACGAAACCGACCTTCAGGGCGTCGGCGCCGAGTGCGCCGGAGGCGGCCAGGGACAGTGCAAGGACGGCTGCCAGCACGATCAACTTTTTCATTTCTTCCTCCTTGGAGTGGGTGAATGGTGCCGCCGGCGGTCTACCGGTCCGGCACGAACGTTTGGCCGATACAAGCAGGTGTATTCACTTTGGTCAAGATTCGATTTCCCGAGATGGCCAGCAGCGCGGCGATGGTGACCAGATACGGCAGCGACGCCAGGAACTGGGACGGAATGGCTACCCCGATGCCCTGGGCGTAGAGGCCCATGATCCACACGGCGCCGAACAGGTAGGCGCCCACGGCCACCCGGTTCGGGGTCCAGGTGGCGAACACCACCAGCGCCAGCGCGATCCAGCCGCGGCCGGCGGTCATGTTCTCGATCCACTGCGGCGTGTACACGAGGGACAGGTAGCCTCCCGCCAGTCCCGCGCACGCTCCGCCGAAAGCGATGCAGCCGTAGCGCACCGCGGCCACGTCGTAGCCCAGGGCGTGGGCCGAGTGGTGGTTGGTGCCGACGGCGCGGATCACCAGCCCGAGGCGGGTCCGGGAGAACATCCATGCCACGAACACGGTGATGGCGATGGAGGCATACACCAGGAGGTCCTGGCCGAACAGCACCGGCCCCACCAGCGGCAGGCTGCTCAACCCCGGAAAGTGGACGGCTCCGAGCTTGACGCCCGGAAGGCCGGTGAAGGGCTTGCCGACGAGGCCGGAGAGCCCGATGCCGAACAGTGTCAGGGCGAGCCCCGTGGCCATCTGGTTGGCGGCCAGCGTCTGGGTCAGAAAGGCGAACAGCAGCGCCATGGCGATGCCGGTGCCAATGGCCGCCATCACGCCCACGGCCGCCGACCCGGTGGTGTACGCGGCGGCGAAGCCGGTCACCGCGCCCATGATCATCATGCCCTCGACCCCCAGGTTGAGAACGCCGGAACGTTCCGTCACAAGCTCCCCTACCGCGGCCAGCAGCAGCGGCGTCGATGCCGTGATGATGGTGAGCAGAACCGCTTCCAGCGCGCTCATTGCGCCGCTCCACCCGCGTCCGCGGTACGCGAGGCGCCGCCCCCGAGCCCGATGAACAGGCGCTGGCGCGACGGGTTTCGCGTTGCCCATTCCAGCCGCACCCGGCAACGGATCAGCGTGTCGCAGGTCAGGATAAAGAACAGCAGCATGCCCTGAAAAACCTGGGCGGTCTTCTCGGAGATGGAAAGCTCCACCTGCGCGGCCTCGCCGCCGAGATAGCAGATGGCCAGGACCAGCCCCCCCAGCAGAGCCCCCAGCGGATTTAGCCGTCCGAGGAACGCCACGATGATGGCGGTGAAGCCGTAGCCCGGCGAAATGGTGGGCTGGAGCTGCCCCACCGGGCCGGCCACCTCGCAGATGCCGGCCAGTCCGGCCAAGGCGCCGGAGATGCCGAAGCAGAGCCAGGTGGTGCCGGCCTGCGAGAAGCCTCCGAAGCCGCCGGCGCGGGGCGCCTCCCCTCTCACCTTTATTTCGAAACCCAAGAGGGTGCGCGACATGAAAACGGCCAGCACCACCACCGCGATCACCGCGAAGACCGCGCCGAGATGGACCCGGCCGTCGCCGAAGGTGGCCAGCAGATGCCAGTCGTTGAAGCCGATGGACTTGGGGAAGTTGAAGCCCTGGGGGTCGCGCCACGGGCCGCGTACGAGCCAGTCCAGCAGGTACTGGGCCACGTAGACCAGCATCAGGCTGGTAAGGATCTCGTTGGCGCCGAAGCGGTTTCGCAGGAGCGCCGGCACCGCCGCCCACGCCATGCCGCCGAGCATGCCCAGGAGCAGCATCGTGGGGATGGCCAGCGCCGAGTCCCACTGGGGCGCCAGGATGGGGATGGAGGCGCCGGCCAGGGCGCCCGCGATGAGCTGCCCTTCCGCGCCGATGTTCCAGAGATCCGCGCGGAAGCAGATGGCCAGGCCCGCTCCGATGAGAACCAGCGGGGTGGCCTTGACGATGAGCTCCTCCACCGACCACAGGGTGGTCAGGGGTCCGATGAAGTAAACGTAGTTGGCGTGCAGCGGGTCGAAGCCCCGGGCGGCGAAGAGGATGCTGCCGAAGAGCACCGTGAGCGTCACGGCCAGCAACGGAGAGGCGACCTGCATGGCCCGGCTGCGTTCCGGGCGCTTCTCCAGCACCAACCTCACGCCCATACGTCCTGTTCCGGGGTGCCGTCGGTCTCGAGGGCGCCGGCCATGAGCATGCCGACGCGTTCCCGGTCGATGGCGTCGGCGGGAAAGGTGTCCGACAAGGCGCCGCGGGAGATCACCGCGATGCGGTCGGCGATCTGGAAGATCTCGTCGAGGTCCTGGCTGATGACCAGCACCGCCGCGCCGTCCCGAGCCCGGTCCACCAACGCCTGGCGGATGAGTGCGGCCGCGCCCGCGTCCACTCCCCAGGTCGGCTGGTTGATGACGAGCACGCGGGGGTTCCGGTCCAGCTCACGGCCCACGACGAACTTCTGGAGGTTGCCGCCCGACAGGGCGCCGGCCTCCTGGTCCCGGCGGCTGAAGCGTACGTCGAATCGCTTGGCGACCCGCGCCGCCAAGGCCTTGGTGCGGTTCCCGTTGATGAAGCCGGTGTGAACCAGGTCGTCGCCGGAGGCATGGCGGGTCAAAAGCACGTTCTCGGACAACCGGAAGCCGGGCACGGCGCTGTGACCGAGGCGCTCCTCGGGCACGAAGGCCGCGCCCAGGCGCCGGCGTTCGGTGATGTCCCGGGTGCCGCACGGCCGTCCGGCGATGATGATGGACTGGGGCGTGGGAGCCAGACGTTCGCCGGAAAGGGCCTCGAACAGCTCGGACTGTCCGTTGCCGGCCACGCCCGCCACCGCTGTCACCTCACCGCTCCGGACCTCGAGGGAGATATCGCGCAACGACACTCCGAAGGGTTTTACGGCCGCGAGAGAGAGACCGGCGATGGTGAGGGTGGCGGGTCCTGCCGGCCCCGGCGTTTCGGCGTTGACCGACTGCACGTCCGCTCCGACCATGAGCCGGGCCAGCGACGCGGCGGTCTCGGTCCCGGGGTCCACTTCCGCCACCACCCGTCCCTGGCGCAGGATGGTGGCGCGATGACAGAGCTCCCGCACCTCTTCCAGCCGGTGCGAGATGTAGAGCACCGCGTGGCCCTCTTCCGCCAACCGCTTCAACGTGACGAAGAGTTGCTGTGCCTCCTGGGGCGTCAGCACCGCGGTGGGCTCGTCCATGATCAGGAGACGCGGCTCCTGGAGCAGGCAGCGCACCACCTCGATGCGCTGGCGCACCCCCACCGGCAGGTCGGCCACCAGGGCGGTGGGTTCCAGCGGCAGGCCGTACTCGGCGGAGATTCGTTCCACTCGTTGAGCGAGCGACCCAAGGTCGAAGGGGCCCGGCACTGCCAGGGCGATGTTCTCGACCACCGTCATGGCGTCGAACAGGGAGAAGTGCTGGAAGACCATGGCGATGCCGAGTTGGCGTGCCGCCCCCGGGTCCGGCACCGTGATGGTCTCGCCGCGCCAGCGAAGCCGGCCGGCGGTGGGTTGCAGCGAGCCATGGATGATCTTGACCAGCGTGGACTTGCCGGCGCCGTTCTCGCCCAGCAGGGCGTGGATCTCGCCGGCCCGGAGGCCCAGGCTCACGCTGTCGTTGGCGGTGAAATCGCCGAAGCGCTTGACGATGTCCTCGGCCTCGAGGAGATAGCCGTCGCCGTCCGTGGTCTCCATGAATACAGCTCGCCTGCGCCGCTACAATATAGGGTGTGTGATAGAACGCCCGCGCACTATATATGGTGTCGACCCGCGATGCAAGCCCCTTGTGGCCGCGATCACAGGCGTGGCGCGAAGGAGCCGATTCCGAGCTTGTGCTTGATGATTTCGTCGCGGGTCAGGCCATGCAATTCATGGGGAAAAACCAGCCAGTGGTCGGTTTCGTGCACGTAGTAGTCGGGTTCGCGGCCGCTGCGGTTGTTCCCCGGCTTGTAATAGACGGTGGCGATGCGCGTGTCGACCGGCGCGTTACGACGGGACCGGCCTTTCAGGTGCGACAGCACCGCCTCGATGCTGAGGCCCGTATCGAACACGTCATCGACGATAAGGAGGCCCTGGTCGGCGTTGACGTTGTCGATGATGTACTGCATGCCGTGGACCCGGATGCGCGAGTCCGTCTGTTCGATGCCCTTGTAGAAGGAGGTGCGGATGGCGATGTGGTCGGTTTCGATGCCGAAGTAATCCAGCAGCTCCTGAACCGCGATGCCCACGGGCGTGCCGCCTCGCCATATGCCGACGATGAAGCTGGGCCGAAAGCCGCTTTCCAGGATCTGCATGCCGAGCCGGAAAGAGTCCTCAAGCAGGTCCTGGGCGTTGATGTAGGTCTTTCGGGTGGTCGCCGGCTCGGCGTGGGACAAGGGCTCCACTGGATATTCGGCCATCAACTGTTTCCTCTCGACGAGAGCGCCGGCGTGCAGCAGGCCGGGCGTAGGCAAGGTTGTCTCCCCCTTTTATCGAAAATACCTGATAGTGCAAGTGGCGCCGGCGGATGCGGGTTGTGGTTTGGCGGCAAGGGCGTAGATTGTATCCATGGGCAAGGCAGGCAAGCGAGCCGGGGCGACCCGGCGCCCGCCTTCTACGTTCCGGTTCCATCAGATGCTGCACTTGGCGGAGGAACGGCACCTCCTGCTGCACCAATTGCTCCGGACGTACGGAGACTTCATGCGCTGGCGAGGATTCCAGGACGTCTATCTGGTCAACCACCCCGATTTCATACGGCCGGTGTTGTCCCGGGATTACCGCTACTTCTCCAAGCGCACCATCGACTACCGGGTGCTGGCACAGGTGATGGGCAACGGCCTCGTGACCAACGACGGCCCCGGCTGGGCACGCCAGCGCGCCCTCATGCAGCCCATGTTCGGGAATCGCCGGGTCAACCGCTTCGACGGGACGATCAACGCACGCACCTCGTCGGTGATGGACGAGTGGGAGACGCGGGTTGGCGGCGACCCTGTCCGCATCGATCGCGAGATGAGTCGGCTCACGTTCGCGATCGTGGGTGCGACTCTGTTCGGTAGCGATATCGAGCGGCATGCGGGCGAGGTGGCCGAGATTCTTGAAGTGGCCAACCTGAACCCGTTCGAGCCGCGCGCCCTGATGACCCTCTATTCCTGGGTCCCCACACCCCATAACCTGAAGTGGAGGCGCGCGGTACGGCGGCTCGATCGTATCGTGTACGGGATGATCGAAGCGCGCCGCCGCCGGGGTGCCGGCGGCGACGACATCCTCGACTACCTGATCCGTGCCCTCGACGACGGGAACGGTGAGGGGATGGACGAGCGGCAGATGCGCGACGAGGTGGTGACGCTCATGCTGGCCGGCCATGAAACCTCGGCCAACGCCCTGGCGTGGACGTTGTACCTGCTGGGCAAGCATCCCGACGTCGAGATGCGGTTGACCGAAAACCTGGCGGTGACCCTCGGCGGTGCGGCGGCGACGGCTGACGACCTCCCGCGGATCCCCTATCTCAAACAGGTGGTGCAGGAATCCATGCGCCTCTATCCGCCGGTATGGGCCTACGCACGAAGGGCCGAGCAGGAGGAGGAGTTCGACGGGTACCGGCTGCCCGCCGGCGCCTACGTCGCGGTCGTCCCCTATGCGCTGCACCGCCACCCGGAGTTCTGGACCGACCCCGAGCGTTTCGATCCGGACCGGTTCGAGCCAAGCCGTGGCGACGCCCGCCATCCCTATTCGTACCTGCCCTTTGCCGCCGGACCGCGGACCTGCATCGGCGCCGGAATGGCCATGCTTGAAACCCAGTTGGTGCTGGCGCAGATCCTCCAGCGCTTCAAGGTTCACCTCGTTCCCGACCACCCCATCGACACCACGGCCAAGGTCACCCTCAAGCCGCGTCACGGCATTGTGGCCACGTTGAGCCGCCGGCAGCATCTCGCCGGACTCCCGAAGCATACCGTCGACAGCGGTGCGTTTGCTTCATGACACCGTCCGCCCCACTGTAAGCACCTGCACCTCCCGCGCACCCGAACGCAGCAGGACCCGGGTGCATTCGTTGGCCGTGGCCCCGGACGTGTAGATGTCGTCCACCAGCAGCAGCCGCATCCCTTCGACGCTCCGCCGTGGAGCGATGGCGAACGCACCCCTTACGTTCGGGCGGCGCTCCTTCAGGCTCAGGCCGGTCTGAGGCGCGGTCTCCGTCTTTCGGGTCAGGATGAACGGGTCCAACGGAAGTCCCCACGCCTTGCCCACTTCCCGGCCCAGCAACACGGCTTGATTGAAGCCGCGCCAGCGTAGCCGCCGGGAATGCAGCGGTACGGGAATGATCAGGTCGAGGTCCGATGAGCGGAACCACGGCTGACAGGCTCGCGCCGTCAGTCGCCCCAGAGGTTGTCCCAGGGACGCCTGTCTTCCGTACTTGAACCGTTGGATCACCTGTCGCAGCGGGTGGGAGGGGTCGGGTTCACGCGGGTAGCACGCCCAGCTCCGCGCCACGGAGAACGACGGCGGCTGAAGCAGACAGGCGCCGCACAGATGGTCGTCCTGCCATTCATGCCTGTAAGGCCGTCCACAGAGCCGGCAGAGCGGCGCCCGGACCAACTCGATCCTTGTGCCGCACGACTCGCAGAAGCATCTTGACGGCCCGTCCGGCAGCCAGTTCTCGCAGGCTATGCAACAGGGCGGGAAGACGGTGTCCAGCGCCTTGTCGAGGATGCGTGCCGCCAGGTATCTCCAGCGAGGTGAACCCCGTGACCGATTCCTGTCCACGTTCTCTTGAATCGGCGCCTTGCAGCAGATCATTAGTCCAAGGCCTGGGCAGGCAAACGCGACCGTCTCCCGCCGGCGAATCCCCGCGTGGCCCCGTTTTTGATTGTGCCGTCCCAAAACTTTCAATAGTAACCCGTGGATGGGGTTTCCATAATCGCGTGTTGAAGGTGTTGTCTGCGATTATTCTATTCTTGAGCGCGGCGCCCAACTCGCCTTACTGCAGCGCCTTTGGTATTGCATCGTGGAACGGGCCGGATGGAGGACGGATTCATGAGTAGGGCACGATCGATGAAGACGTTTCTGGCATCGCTTGCGGTGTTGGCCCTGTTTATGACGGGCGCGGCGCAGGCCGGCCCGCTCGCGCCGGCGCCGCGTGTGGTCGCTACCTACGACCGGGATTTCATCGAGCGTTCGGGCGCCCAGACGCTCCAGGAGCTGCTGGACACGGGCATCATCCGCTACTTCCTCACCGGGGGTCAGTCGCTGCTCGTCCTGGTGAATGGCAGGCCTTACTCCAGCACCGGCGGCAATCTGGAATCCTTGCCCCTCTCGGCCGTGGAGCGCATCGAGGCTCTCGGCGCCGACAGCCTGGGCACTATCGGCGGCGCCACCACGCGTGGCGCGCTCAATATCGTGCTCAGGAAGGAACTGGAGGGCTTCGAGACGCGCATGGTCACGCGGGCGCCGAGCCGGGATGGCGGCGACGGCTTGCAGGGCAGCGTCTTCTGGGGCGGCGCGTTCGGCAAGGGAGGACGCGTGACCCTCGGGGTGGATGTCCTCGACCGCCAGGAAATTCCCGGAAGCAGCCGGGAGCACAGCCGCTCCTCCTGGGTCGAGGGCGGCAGTTTCAGCCAGGCCAAGAATGTCAGCGTTGCCGGCAACACCGTTTTCGTCGTTCCGCGGGAACGGAACGACGAAAACGAACTTGTGAGGAGCGGCCCGGCAAGGTCGGTGGCGCTGGGAGAGTGCGACCCGGCGGAAGGTTATGTCCCCGGGCTCAGCAACCCGCCCGGCATCACCTCGGGCGACGAGGGTTGCGGGTTCGCCTATGGCAACATCTGGTGGGACACCGCCAACTATGAGCAAAAGAGCGCAATACTGAACCTGGACCATCCGCTCGGTGACGATGCCCAAGTGCACATGAACGCCAATATCACGCAGAGCGATTCTGCCTTCCGCTATGCACCGTCGGTCGGTGTGTTTTCCATTACCCCGACCCAGGCCCTGATCCAGGCAATCAACACCGCGGCCGGTGAAACCATTGCGGACAGCGACGACCGGTTCTCCGTCGGCCACCGCTTCGTGGCCCACGGCAATCGGGACTGGTTGACGGACACGGAGGAATACGACGTCTCCCTGAGCGTTGATGGCCGCTTGACCGGGGATCTGGGCTACGATGCGCGCATCGACGCTTACCAGCTCGACAGTTTCAAGTCCGGCAACACCTTGGTCCATGCCGGCAGGATACAGGATGAAATTGCGGCCGGGCGCTACGATGTCGTGGACCCGTTATCCCAAGCCTCGGAGCATTTGCAGGCGATCGAGAGGAGCAGCCTGCGGGAGGAAGAGGATACCGGCCAGGAGAACCTTTCGGCCCGCTTCGCGCTGGAGGGGTCCGGTTTCACCATCGGCGGCCGCGACACGGCATGGACCGCAGGGGTCGAACTGGGCCGGGTCGAAGCGCATCGACTCCTGCGCTTTCGCTCCAATGACGGCATGACCCACAAAGTGGCCAACGTGCTCGGTTCTGGCGGGGTCAGCTTTGCCGGCGAGCGCGAAGCCACGGCGGCCTTCGGGGAAGTGTCTCTGCCGGTGGCCGAGCGGCTGGATCTCAGGGTCGCCGGGCGCGGTGTCGAGCTCGACGACGTGGGCGGGCTGGGATCCTGGCGCGTCGGGGCCGAATACCGCGCCACCGGCATCGTCACGCTGCGCGGCTCCTGGAGCGTCGCGGAGGGCGTGCCCTCGATGTTGCATCTCTACGCTACCGAGTTGCAGGGTCACCCCTACGTCCTGTGCGATCCGGGTGCCGGGCCTCCGCCCCGCACCTGCCCGGCCCCTAACGTCCGGCAGGTGACGCGGGAGGTCAAGGGCAACCCGCAGCTCGATCCTTCGGACTCCGAGAGGCTCTCGATCGGCGCCGAGGCCCGCAAGGGCCCGTTCTTCCTGGCCGCGGAATGGTACGATCTCTCGGTCTCCGGCGTGCCGGGGCTGAACACCCCCACCTGGGCAATGCTGAACCTGGATGAATGCGCGGAAGGTGGCGCGAGGGAGAACTGCATCGAGCGCAACGGCGGCGACATCACCATCTACCAAGGCTTTCGGAATATCGTCGATTCCGATATCTCGGGCATCAATACCCGGTTCGGCGGGGGAATGAGAACGAGTTGGGGTGTTGTCGGCATGCGTGGAGCCTGGCGGTACGTTATCGACGCCGGCCACCGCATTGCGGGCGTAAAGGAACGGTTCGTCATCGCCCGGAACGCCGTCCGCGTCGGGTTTCTGGCGCGGCGCGGCAATCTGAGCGCCATCTGGACCGCCAATTACCGCGGCGGCTTCAAGAACCAGACCGGCACCGGGACTTTCGGTTCCTGGACGGGACACGACGTGGCGGTGGACTGGGCCGACCCGCTGGGGTTCAAAGGCGCCCGGGTCTCCGCCGGCGTGTTCAATCTCACGGACACGCCGCTGACGACGGACACCGCCGACCCTTCCGCCACCGACGGGCCCACCGCCGCCGGCTGGGGACGCACCTACTTCCTCACCCTCAACATGCGGTTCTGAGAATCGAGGGTGCCGGCGTCTCGCCCCGTCCCGTCGTGCCGGACCTGGATCCGCGCCCATTCCCAGGCGTGCCGGCTTGGCGGGAAGGCCGGCGGCTTGAGCTACAGGTAATCCTCCAGCTTGACCTCGTCCATGAACGGGTACTCCAGCAGCTCGTACTCCGCCGGGTCGACGTCGTCGGGGATGGTGGCGTCGATGCCCATCTTGGATGTGGTGGGAAGGGAACCCTTGGGGAGCCGGGAGGCCTTGAGAGTGGGGTCGAGGTGCTTGCCGCGGGCGCCGGAGACGATGATAACGTCCTCGTCGGGCTGGACTCGGAAGGCCATGGCGCGCTCTACCGCCATGGGGTCGGTGAGTTCGACGTCGCCGTCGGTGACCACCACGAGCTTGAGGGCGTGCAGCGACATCAGCGCCATCAGGGCGTTCTTGCCTTCGCCGGGCCGCTTGTCGATGGAAGCGTAGAGGTGCCAGTAGCAGGCGCTTCCGGGGGTGGCGTAGACCGCCACGGTCTTGATGCTGGCCTCGCGCAGCGCGCGCCATCCCGCGGCCTCCAGCGGCGGCGCCTCCAGCCAGTCGTTTTCCCACGGCATCAGGATGGTGTGGAGGATCGGGTTCCTGCGGTGTGTCACCGCCTTGACCTTGAACACCGGGTTCCAGCGGATCGAGCACTGGTGTCCGGTGAAGTCGCCGTAGCGCCCCTCGTCGATGGTCCAGCCATCGGTAGAGATCTCCCCTTCCAGGACGAGCTCGGCGTCGGCGGGCACCTCCAGGTCCACGGTCTTGCACTTGACCAGCGGTACCGGCCGGCCGTACAGGGCGCCGGCCACCGCAAACTCGTCGTAGCCCGGCGGCGCCTTGTAGGCGGCGGCTATGAGCTCCGGCGTGCCGGTGCCGAAGGCGATGGCCAAGGGCAGCGGCTCGTTCCGCTTGAGGGCGGCCTCGTAGCTGAAGCGCATGTCCGACGGCGACACCAGGTCGATGCTGGTCTCCCGCGGGGTGCGGTACATGAGCCGGTAGCAGCCGGCGTTGCGCCGTCCGGCGTCGTCCTTGGACACCGAGATGCCCGCCGAAAGGTAGGGGCCGCCGTCCTTCCGGTGCTGGAACGGTATCGGCAACTCGGTGAGGTCTATTTCGTCACCGGTCTTGACCACTTCCTGGGCCGTGCCCTCGGCCACCACCTCGGCCGCGATGGGATTGTCCAGGGCGTCCATGAAGGTGCGCCCGAGCGTCCTCTGGTCGCAGCCCAGCCCCAGCGCCACCCGCTGGCGGGAACCCACGAGCCCGCCCACCACGGGCATGGAGTAGCCCTCGACGTTTTCCATGAGGAGCGCGGTGTCGGCCTGAGCCAGCAGCGTATTGAGATAGCGGGCCTCCACCGGCTTGGTGATGCGCCGGAGCTGTCCCTCGGATTCCAGCAGCGCCACCAGGCCGCGCATGTCGTGGTACGGCAATCTGTCCGCTTGGCTCATGGCAATCTCAGTGCATGTAGGAGCCGCCGTCCACCAACAGCGTCTGTCCGGTGATGAAGTTGGCGGCGTCCGAGAGGAAGAACATGACGGCGCCGACGATGTCCTCGGGGTACTGGCTCCGGGGGATGGCGCGGCTCTGGATCTGCGGTACATCGTCCTCGTCCACCAGCCCGCCGCGCACCGCCAGCAGGCTCTCGCTGCGGGTGAGGCCCGGGGCCACGGCGTTGACGCAGATACCGTCCTTGCCGGTGCCCCGCGCCAGCACGCGTGTGAGCGCCACCACCGCTCCCTTGGACACGGTGTAGTGGACGTAGACCGGAATGCCCTTGAAGGGCACGCCGGAGGCGATGTTGACGATCTTTCCGGAGCCCTGCTCCTTCATGTACGGGTACACCGCCCGCGACGCCAGCCACACGCCCTTGACGTTTACGTCCATCACCTGGTCCCACTCGGCCACGCTGATCTCGTCGAACGGCGCGTAGCGGACGTCGGCGAATATCGCCGCGTTGTTCACCAGCCCGTCGATGCGGCCGTAGCGGTCGTGGGCCGCCCCTGCCAGCTCCTTGACGCTCTCCTCGCTGGTGACGTCGGCCTTGACGAAGAAGGCTTCGCCGCCGTCCCCGCGTATCCCGGAAGCGCAGGGTTCGCCGTCGAGGATGTCCGACACCACCACCCTGGCGCCGGCCTTGGCCAGCGTATGGGAGTACACCTGGCCGATGCCGCGGGCGCCGCCGGTGACGATGATGACCTTGCCGTCGAAGTCTTGAGCCATAGTCACTCCTCGTTGGCTGTATATTTCCCGGTCTCGATCTCGCGCCCGAGAGAGCCCGCTTCGCGCAGACGGCCCCAGGCCTGGAGAACCACCCGGTAGGGCGCCTCCGGGAACTGCAGCAGGATGTCCTCGAAGTGGAGCGGGCCGTCCTTCAGCCGTTCCAGTATCTTGTCCGCCAGCGCCTCGGGGGTCATTCGGTATCCGTCACAGGTTGAGGAAGCGCTTGCCGTTGACGCTCAGGATCTTCCACTTGAGCTCTTCCGACAGGTCGTCCCGTTCCAGGATTTCCTGCTTGGCGCCTTCCCGGGCTTCGGCGTGGGGCATGTCGCCCTCGAACAGCAGCCGGTCCTCGCCGATGTACTCGGCCATCTGGGGGAGGAAGATCTCGTCCGCCTCGGGGGTGAAATAGACTTCGCTCTGCTTGAGGGTTTCGGACACCGGCTGCTTGACGGGCAAAGGCATGCCCAGGGCGCCGTCGGCGTGGTGGTAGTGGTCGATGCGCTGCACCAGGTAGGGCACCCACTGGACGCCGATCTCCATGAAGGCTACCTTGATTCGCGGATGCCGCTCGAGTATGCCGCCGCCCAGGAAGCTGTAGAACCCCATCATGACCGGTAGCGTGAAACCGATGGCGCGGGAGCCGGAGACGTCGTCCAGGCTGTGGGTGATGCCGGGATGGCTCCAGCCCGCGTGGATGGCCAGGGGCACGCCGAGCCGCTCCACCTCGGCGAAGAACTCGTCGTAGTAGAGGTCGTGAAGCATGGTCTCGCCCACGGTGCCGTAGATCCCGGCCACCGCGGCTCCCAGCTTCAGGCTGTGCTCGAGCTCCTCGAGGGCGAGCCGCGGGTCTCTCATGGGCAGGATGGCGCCCCATTTCATGCGGTCCGGACGTTCCGCGCAGGCCGACGCCATCCAGGTGTTGTAACTCCGCATGAGCGCGGCCTCGAACAGCAGGTCGTCGGTGACAGGCTGGAGGAACAACGTGGAGAACACCACCTGGACGTCGATACCCACTGCGTCCATGTCCTTCAGGCGCGCGGGGATGTCCGTCATGGTCTGGGAGCCGATGGTGAACTCCTTCTGTGTGGCGAAGCGCATTTCGATGGGCGTGCCGTACACCAGGTTCCCCCGGCCCACCGGTTTGGGATAGACGGTGCCGTCGATGTACCAGAAGGCGTTGATGCCTCCCAGTTGCGGCAGGTCCTTGGCCACCACCGGGAAGGGTTTGCGATCCGCGTATTTCGAGTCGAGATGATCCCAGGCCTCCTTGGGCTCCTCGACGTGCGAATCGATATCGATAACCGGCATTGCATCCGTGCTCACGGGAACCTCCCCTTGGTTCATGCGGACTGTCGGCCAGCCCGCTGTGCCCTGCGCCCTACGCCGTCCCGGTGCATTCCCGTTCCAGCGCCCGGAGCTCGCTTCGACTCAGCGGAAATCCGAACTGCTCGTTGCGCATGCGCAGGCGCTGGGACGAGACGTTGGCGATGATGCGCCGAGCGCGGTCGTAGTCCTTGCGTGTCCTGACCAGCGTGGCCAGCTCGTTGGCGTCGCTGTGCTTGGTTTCGTCACGATGAATGCGTCCGAAGATGGATGCGATCCTGCGGTTGATACGGTTTCCCTTCAAGTGCCGGCAGATCTCGTACAGTGCGCCGCCGCCGCCCTCGGTCAGGGTGATGGCGGCGCGTTCCAGCATCTCGTCGCGCCGCTGGATCTCGCTGGTGGTGATGCGCTCGGAGCCGTGCAGCAACCCGGCGTAGCTGCGGGAGTAGCGCGCCCGCACCTCGGCGAGCTTGCGGTCCTCAGGCAGCCAGGTGAGATCCTTCTGCGTCAGCCTCTTGCCGATCAGCTCCTCCAGGAAATCCATGATGAGTCTGGCGTGGCTCATCTCGTCGCCGAGCTTGTGGCAGATCTCCTCAAAATCGTGCCGGTCCACCTGGCGGTCGAGCTGGGAGTAGAGCTTGTCGAGGGCGTGGATCAGGGGCTGGATGGCGGAGTATTCCTTGAACGCCTGGGCCTTGAGCCAGTGGATGTGCTCCTCGGGCGTCCGCGGCGTGCTGAAATACGCCGTGACCACTCCCCTCTCGGCCTTGCCGTAGCCGTCGGCGAGCCGTTCCAAGGCCTCGTTGTAGTCCATAATCCGTTAGCTGTCCGCGTTATTCGGGTTTGGGGACGACGCTGCCGCAGTACTTGCAGGTCCTGAGTTTCTCGTTGCCGTAGAACTCGCGGTGGACCTGGCCCACCGGATCGTCGCTGTAGTTGCCCACGGTGACGTCCACCTCGTATACCTTCTTGCCGCAGTTCTCGCAAAACCACATGAAGCGGTCCCGCTCGCCGGGCTTGCGCACCCGCTCGAACACCAGGAACCAGGTGCCTTCATCCACGCGCGGGGAGTGCGGCACGCCGCCGGGGCACAGGGTCATCTGGCCCGGCCCCATGGTCACCACCTGTTCCTCGCCGTCGCCGGTGAGGCAGTGAAGGCGCTGCTCGCCCTTGAGCACCAGCGTCACCTCGTCGCTCGGGTCCACGTGGAAGTCCATGCGGCGCTTGCGCCCGCTGCTCAGAAAGGCGATGGACTCGGAGTCCTGCCACACCACGGTGCGTCCCTTGCCCTCGGTCGCGGTCTTTTCCATCAGCGCCTCGAGGTCGATGGTCTCCATTGCCTTCATGATGTTCATGACGACTCCTTCCTCGACCCTATGAGAACAACTCCCCCTGGCCGGGCGCGGATGACGAGCGGCGGCGGGTCTTTGGGGTTCGAGAATGTCCTTCGCATCTCAGGTACATGAGCAATACCTTGTTCAGGCGAACGTAGTCGCCGGTGTAGACTCTCCCGTCCGGGGCGTCGCCGTAGCTGATCGGGCCCTCGTTTTGCCCCGTCAACTGTCGCACGAACGGCATGGCGCCATCAAGGACGGCGCCGTTCTCAAAAGGCGCGTCGAAGCCGAACGTGCGCGGCGACGCGGACAGTTCGAGCTTGCCGTCGTCCCGCGCGCGCCAGATCAGCAGAGTGCCGGTGGCCTGTCCGATATTGAGGATGCGCCAGGCCGTGGCTTCGAGGGAACACTGGAACCGGGTGGCCAGCCGCCGGAAGGTCCCCACGTCCATCTCGGCCGTCACCGCATCGGCGATGAAGCGGGCCGGGATCAAGAGCTCGGCGGCAACGCGGTTGCAGAGATCCTCGGTGGCGGCGTCGCCGCAGCTCATGGACTCGCCGCCGGGCGGGGCCGCCAGGATGTGGCCGATTTCGTGTGCCAGGGTAAAGCGCTGCCGCGTGTGAGGGGCGTTCCGGCTGAGGATGACTTCGTAGCCGCCGTCGTCCAGCTCCACGAGCTGGCCGTCAAGACGGATGTCCAGCTCCCGTATGCGCCGAATGCCCAGATGGCGGGCGATTCGCACCAGGTCCACGGGCGGGCGCTCGATGCCGCACTCGTCCAACAAACGCCGGGCCTCTTCCATCACCCGGCGCGCCCTGTCCGTGGCGTCCCCTGCCATGTCGCTGTTCGTCCCCGGCGGCCGGCCAGGGCCCTAGTAACGTTCCCAGTCCCGGGCGGTGAGGGGGATGCGCGCGGCCTTGAGCTTCTTCGGCGCGTTGCCGAACAACTCCGGATCGGAGCGGATCACCTCGAGGTCCTTGCGCAGGTTGACGACCTTGCCGCGGATGCCGGCGGCGGCCAGCTTCTTGCGTTTGCCGAGGGAGGTCAGGCCGTTGTAGCTCTTCTTGAGCTCGGCGGCGCCCACCTCCAGGCCGGACTCGTCCACCGCCGCCCGGAACTCCTCGAAGGTGACTTCTGCCTCGGTGACCGGGGCCTTGCGCACACGCGCGGCCGCTCGCGACGGTTTAGCCTTGGCCGCGCCGTCGTGCTTCTCCAGGCTCGCCTTGAGGGCCTCCATGAGGTCCACCACCTGGCTCTGGCGCACTTGGGGCTCCAGAGCGGTCACCTCCTTCCCTTCCACCTTCTGCTCCACCAGGTGAAGCACACGGGCCTTGTACTCGTCGTGGTAGTTTTCCGGATGGAACTCCTTGCTCACCAGCTCGTCGATGAGCCGGACGGCCAGGTCAAGCTCGCCGTCCTTGAGGGTGACGGTCTGGCCCCTGTCGATGTCGTTGAAATCGCGCACCTCGTCGGCGTAGTACATGGTGTGGAGCATGAGGCCGCCCTGGACCGCGCGGATCAGCACCAGCGCCTCCTTGCCCCGCATGACGTACTTGGCCAGACCCACGCGGTTGGACTCGGTCATGGCGTCCGCCAGCAGGCGGTAGGCCTTCTCGCCGCCCTTGTCGGGGCCCAGGTAGTAGGTCTTTTCGAAGTAAACCGGGTCGACCTTTTCCAGCGGGACGAACTCCTCGAGCTCGATGACCTTGGAGGTCTCCTCCTCCAGAGCCTTGAGCTCGTCGTTATCGAAACGGACGTACTGGTTCTTCGCGAACTCGTAGCCGCGCACCAGGTCGGAGCGCTGCACCACCTCCTCGCACATCGGGCAATACTGCTGCTGTTTCATACGGGAGCCGCACCGGTTATGCAGGAAATTGAACGCGATGCCGCCCGACGATGCCGCGGTGTAGAGCTTGATAGGGATGGAAACCAGCCCGAAGGAAATGGTCCCGGAACTGATGGCGCGTGGTGCCATGAATGGTCCCTCCAGAATCGATCCGTTGCAGTCTACCACGAAATACCTTTAGAATTCTACAAGTTATGAAGTTGTCAACAGATTGTCATGTCGACGCCACTGGATGAATACCGGCGCAAGCGCGATCCGGAGCGCACTCCAGAGGCGTTCGGGGGCCGAATCGCCTCGGCCGGAGGCCTGTTCGTGGTACAGCAGCACGCCGCCCGGGCCATGCACTACGACCTCCGGCTCGAGATGGGCGGGGTCCTCAAGAGCTGGGCGGTCCCCAAGGGTCCGTCGGTCCGCTCCCATGAGAAGCGGCTGGCGGTGCACGTCGAGGACCACCCCATCGAGTATGCCGACTTCGAGGGGGTGATCCCCAGGGACAACTACGGCGCCGGCGCCGTGATCCTGTGGGACCAGGGCCGCTACCGGTTGCTCCATTCCGACGACCCGCTGCGGCAGCTCGAGCAGGGCACGCTGGAGGTCGAGCTTCAGGGCTACAAGCTGCGCGGCGTCTGGATGCTGGTGCGCATGGCCGGCGGCGGCAAGGAATGGCTGCTGTTCAGCAAGGATGGCCGCGAGGAGCAGCCAGAGCCCGTGGAGGCTTTCCCCGGCTCCATCCTGTCGGGTCTCACCGTGTCGGAACGCGGCAGCCCGGCTGCGCGGACGGCAGTGCTGGACAAGGCACTGAAGCGGCTCAAGGCGCCGGCGGCGGCCGCGTCCCGGCGCAAGCCGGGCCCCATGTTGGCGTCACCCGGCGGCGACCCCTTCTCTCATCCCGCCTGGATCTTCGAGGTCAAGTACGACGGTATCCGTGTCCTCGCCCGGCGTCAGGGCGACGCCGTCACCCTCCTCGGACGCAAGGGTGACGACATTACCGGGCGGTATCCGGAGATCGTCCACGCGCTGAGCAAGACCGCGCCGGAACGGTTCCTCATCGACGGCGAGATCGTGGTCATGGACGGGTCCGGCCGCCCAAGCTTCCAGCGACTCCAGCGGCGCATGCACCTGACGGATCGCATCGATATCGAGCGGACCGCGCCCGCGGTGCCGGTCCGCGGGTTCTTCTTCGACTGCCTCGAAGCCGAGGGGCGCGACCTGCGCGCCCTCCCCTTGCTGCGACGAAAGGAATGCCTCGCCCTCTTCCTTCCCCGTCGGGGCGTGGTCGAGTACTGCGAGCACGTTTCCGAACGGGGCGAGGCCTTCCATCATGCGGCGTGGGAGAACCACCTCGAGGGAATCATCGGCAAGCGCGCGGACAGCGGTTACGCGGCCGGGCGTACCCGTGATTGGCTGAAGTTCAAGTGCCGGGGGCATCAGGAGTTCGTCATCGGCGGCTACACCCGGCCCGGAGGCTCGCGGCCCTTCTTCGGGGCGCTCCACCTGGGACTCTACCGCGACGGCGAGCTGATCTACGTGTCCAAGGTGGGCACGGGCTTCGATCACGAAACCCTCCGCGCCGTGCACGAGCGGCTTCAGCCGCTGGCGCGAGAGGACTCCCCCTTCGCCAAGGGGTCGCCCGCCGGCGCGGGCCATTGCTGGGTGGAGCCCCGGCTGGTCTGCGAGGTCGAGTTCAGTGGATGGACCGATGACGGCGGGCTGCGGCACCCGTCGTTCCTGGGACTGCTCGACGACAAGACGCCGGAAGAGTGCCGACGGGAGGAACCCGAGGAAGCGCCGCCGACGCCGCGTCGCGGAGAACGCTCCGGCTTCGCCGTGACCAACCCCGACAAGGTGTTCTGGCCAGACGACGGCTACACCAAGAGCGACCTGCTCGGCTACTACGAGGCGGCGGCGCCGCTGCTGCTCCACTACCTCCGGGACCGCCCGCTGGTGCTGACGAGGTTCCCGGACGGCATCCACGGCAAATCCTTCTTTCAGAAGGACGCTCCCGATTACGTTCCGGACTGGGTGGCCACGCGCCGGATCTATTCCAAGGACGCCGACCGCGATATCGACTTCTTCATCGTGAACGACGCCGAGAGCCTGCGCTACGTGGCGAACCTGGGCGCGATTCCGCTGCACATCTGGGGCAGCCGCCTCGATTCCCTGGAGTGGCCCGATTGGCTGGTGCTGGACCTGGACCCGAAGGGGGCCCCCTTCGCGCACGTCGTGCGCGTGGCGAGGATTCTGAAGAGCATCCTCGCGGAACTGGACGTGCCCGCCCATGTCAAGACTTCCGGCGCCACCGGCCTGCACCTCCTGGTGCCCATGGGACGGCGGTACCTCTACGAGCAGTGCCGCACTTTCGCGCGCCTGCTGGCGCTGGCTGCCGAGCAAAGAGTACCGGACATCGCCACGGTGGCGCGTCCGCTCCACGCCCGGGAAGGAAAGGTCTACATCGATTTCGGCCAGAACGGCTACGGCCGCACCATCGCCGCTCCCTTCTCTGTGCGCCCCCTGCCGGGCGCGCCCGTGTCTTGCCCGCTTCGCTGGTCCGAGGTCACGGCCAGGCTGGACCCGAGCCGGTACACGCTGAAGACCGTCGTCAAGCATTTCGAAAAAATCGGGGATCCCCTGCTGCCGGTAGTGGAGGCGCCAGGCATCGACATGGCCGCCGCGCTGGCGGAGCTGGAAGCGCTCTTCGAGAAACGGTAACGGCCAGACCTGCAGAAAACGGACCTGAATCGTCATTCCCGCGAAAGCGGGAATGACGAGGGGGGCGGCATTCGCGAAGAATCCGACGATTCAGGCTCAGGGATAGTAAACGTCGCGTCCCGGCACGTAGCCGCGCTGGGTCTGCCCGGCGTTGCGGTTGACCATGGTGCGGTTGACCATGGGGTGGTAGAGGCTGCGCACCTCGTGTTCCAGCGCGAACACCTTCTCTCCCGTGCCGGGGTCGATGATGTCCCTGAAGCGGTACTGGTGGGCGTTGCTCTCTTCCTGGATCAGGTCCCGGCGCAGCAGGAACTGGTGGGCGCGGGAGAAGTTGGCGATGTAGATGGCGATGTGATGGCCGTCATAGCGGGGGATGCGTTTGTCGGTCTCGGTGAAGATCAGGCTCTGGTTCCGGCCCACGCGGACCGATGCGCTACCGGCCTTGTAGGCGGCGGGCGCCTGCAGCACGGTGCGGTAGAACTTGCCGATGGCCCGGGCCGTACCCGGCGGGGTCAGGAACTCCACGTAGGGCATGCCGATGGCCATGTCGCCGAACTCCGGTCCGGCCGCGTGGCAACGGAAGCGGTTGCCCCATGGACCCGTGACCGCCACGTGATCGCCGGCGTCGCGCCATTTGAAGCGGGTCCCCTCCAGCTCGGGCTCCACCGCGGCCAGACGCTTCTTCAGCGCTTCCAGGTCGGACAGGACCAGGCCGATGTGGCCGGGGATCTTCTGCACCCCGCGGGTCGGCAGGTGGAACTGCTGGCCGCCGATGTTGACCCACATGTTGTTCAGGCCCACGTTCATGTACGGGTCCCGGGTCAGCCCGAGCCCAAGGACGTAAAAGGTCACCGCCGTGGCCTGATCAGGGATGGTGACGTTGACGTGCTCCAGCGCGACGATATTGCCGAGGTCATCAGCCTTGCGATCGTAACCGTTGCTCTTCATTTCTTCCTCCCTATCGGTCCCTGTGAGCCCAATAAATCACTTGGGACCGTCGTCTGCAAATGCCTGCAAGCCCACCTAGGGACAACCCGCGGTACCCGTACCCGAACACCTTAAAGGGTCAGGGCGAAATCCTCCACCAGCGCCCCCGGCAGCCGGACGCTGCGCGTGGAACGGCTGCCGTAGGAGTTGGAATCGGGCAGCAGCTCCACCTCCCGGGTCAGGCCCAGGAGGTTTTCGCCCAACATGCGATAGAGTGTTTCGTCGAAACGCATGACGTTCACGGGCGCCTGCACTTCCCCGTTCTCCACCCAGAACGCGGCGAAGCGCGTCATTCCGGTCATCCGGCAGGCATCCCGGTCCGAGTAGTTGAGGTACCAGAGGTTGTTGATGAAGATGCCGGTGCCGAGGGCGGCGAGAACGTCCTTTTGCGGGATCGAGCCGCCGGTCATGGCCAACGACTGGGGAGATTCGCGCCCGCCGGCGCCATTGGCGGGGACACCGTATTCCTTCGCCGCCCGGGCCGATACCATGGGTTCGCCGAACTTTCCCCGGTCGATGAGGATGATCCGGCCGGGCTTGATGAAGCCGGCATCGTCGAAGTCGGGCGTGTAGCCGGCGGCAGCGTCTTCCACCATGCTGACCGATGGATCCAGCGCGGCGTCACCGGCGATCATTCGCAGTAGCGGGGTCCGGCGGGTGCGGTGGGCGGTCAGCCCGAAGCCGCCCCAACGGAGCAGCCCCACCACTTCCTCCAGGGCCTGGGGCGCCAGGTAGACACGGTAGCGGCCTGGCTGCAGGGTCCTAGCCGGCCGGCGCAGCGCCTCCAGTTCGGCGGCCGCGCGGGCGACCTTCTCCTCGAACTCCGTCGGGTCCCACACGAATCCGGCGTAGGCGCATTTGACCGCCTTGTCGCCGTCCAGATGGAAGCTCCAGTCGAAGTGGTGGCTGTAGGTGGAGAACCAGTTCCGCTGGCCCAGGGAGTTGGCGAAGCCCCGGTGGATGCCGCCGGCCATGTAGATGCCCACCAGGTCGCGGCCCTCCCCTGCCTTGACGATGGATTCCACCACCTGTCCCTCGTCTTCCGGCAGCCGGTTGGGATGCCCGGATTCGGTGGAATGGTTTTCTGTGGCGTAGTGGAGAAAAGGGTCCTCGGGAACGATGCCGAGCCTTTCGCGCGACGCCTCGACCGCTCTCCGGATGCGTTCCCGGTCCAGCAATCCGTCACCGGATACCGTGACATGCGTGCTGACCCGCCGCCGGTCGGCGATGAGATGGAGGGCAAGCGTGCGCTGCTCCACCGCGCCCGCCTGCCGCACGGCGCTCCGGTTGAAGCGTACGAAGCTCGACTCCTCGCCGGAGAAGCCCAGCAGCAGAACCTCGGTGGCCGCCAGCAGGGATTCGGCGAAATCCGCCAGCTCGTAGAAACAGGTTTGCATGGCGCCGTCAGGCCTCCCCGCCGAACACCTGCACTTCGCTGAACACGCATGCGGGCGCGGCGTGCCCGACGCGGATCACCTGGTTCGGCTCGCCCTTGCCGCAGAACGGCGTCCCCAGCACCTCGCGGGTGGCGGGTTCGCCCACGTGGACGAGGCTACGCCAGAAGGTGGCGGAGAGGCCCCGGTAGTTGGGTTTCTTCACCACCTCCCGCAACTCGCCGTCGCGTATCAGGGTGCCGCGCTCGCAGCCGAACTGGAACTTGTTGCGTGAGTCGTCGATGGACCACGAGCAGTTGGTCTGCATGAAGATGCCGTTCTCGATAGAGCGGACCATGTCAGGGAAGGTGGCGTCTCCCGGCTCCAGGTTGAGGTTGGCCATGCGGTCGATGGGCGGCCGGTTCCAGCTCGTGGCGCGGGAGTTCGCCACCCCGGCCAGACCCGTGCGTTGTTGAGAGAGGTGCCCGCCCAGGCCGCGCTGCAGCACACCGTTCTTGATGATGTACTCGCGGCGGGCAGGCAGGCCTTCGTCGTCGTAGCCGTAGCTAGCGAACTGGCCCGGGTCCGACGGGTCGAAGGTGACGTTCAAAAGCTCTGAACCGTAACGGTAGGTGCCGAACATGTCGGGAGTCACGAAGCTCGTGCCCGCGTAGTTGCGTTCGTCTCCCAGGATGCGGTCCAGCTCCAGCGGGTGGCCGATGGACTCGTGGATCTGGAGAATGAGCTGGTCCGGGGCCAGCAGGAGATCCATGGTTCCGGTGGGGCAATTGGGAGCCGCCAGAAGCTCCAGCGCTTCTTCCGCCAAGCTCGGTGCCGCGTCCCGGAAGCCGGTCCGGTCCAGCACCTCGAGGCCGCCCTGGCGGCAGAAGCCCCGGCCGCCGAAGGTGCGGCTTACGGTCTCCGGGCCATCGTTGGCGGTGCAACCCAGTCCCGGCACCAGGTGATTCAGGGTCTGGTGCACGCGGGTGCCGTCGGCAGTCAGGTAGAAGGTTTCGGTTTCTATGTGCCACAGCGATGCATCCCAGTCGACGATGCGCGGGTCCGTGTGCAGGCGTTCGCTTTGGGTCCGGAGGAGATCGATCTTGTCGTGCAGCGGAACCGTATCCCATGGAATCGCCACCGGCGTCCGGTAGTCCCCCCTCGAAGGAGCTTGGAGTGCCGTGGCGGGAAAGCTCATGCGCTCCGCGCTCCGCGCCGCCCAGTCCCGGGCGCGGGTCATGGCGCGCCGGAGCCCGTCCAGGCTCAGGTCACTGGTGCCCGCATAGCCCAACCCGCCTCCGTCAGCCACCGTGATCATCACGCCGGCGTCGTCGCCGGAGGCGATCGGCTCCACCACGCCGCGTCTCACGGAGAGGCTCTCGGAGCGCTCGCCGACGTAGCGGAGCGAGCAGAAGCGCACGGCGGGCGCTGCTTCGCGGAACCATGTTTCAAGGCGCTCGGGCAGACTCGACACAACACTTCCCTTCTTGACGGTGTATAGCATGAGTTCCCGTTCTGATTGACCCCGCAAGGGGATCACCCTATAGTTACCGCGGCCGAAAAACCGCGCGGGAGGCGTGACGGCGTCCCCGACGGGACCGGCCGGAAGATTTCGTCATGAACTACTGCAGCGCCTGCGCCGCTCCCGTGGAGTTACGCATCCCCGAGGGGGACAACCTGCCCCGGCACGTGTGTGGGGCCTGCAACACCATCCACTACACCAACCCCAAGATCGTGGTCGGCTGCATCCCGGAATGGCAGGATACGATCCTGCTGTGCCGCCGCGCCATCGAGCCGCGCTACGGGTTCTGGACCCTGCCGGCGGGTTTTCTGGAAGACCACGAGACCACCATCGAGGGGGCCGCCAGGGAGACCCGCGAGGAGGCGCTGGCCGACGTGGAGATCTCGGAGCTCTACACCCTGATCAACCTGCCCCAGATCAATCAGGTCTACGTCATGTTCCGCGGCTCCCTGCGCAAGCGCCAGTTCGGTCCGGGCGAGGAGAGCCTCGAGGTGCGCCTGTGCCGCGAGGAGGACGTTCCCTGGGATCAGATCGCCTTCCCGGTAGTGGACCAGACCCTGAAGCTCTACTTCCGTGATCGGCGGCGCGGCCGCTTCGGGACCTACGCCGGGGACATCACCCGTCCGGCCGACAAGTGGAAGGACTACCAGGTGCGGTTCCTGAACGGCACGGGGCGGTAATGCTGCGAGCCATCCAGCGCTTCTTCGACAGCCAAATCGACCCCGGCCACCGCGATGTCCGGCAGTCGGACCAGCACCGCCTCCAGGTAGCCACCGGCGCGTTGCTGATCGAGATGATGCGCACGGACGTGGAGGCCACCGAAGGCGAGCGCGCGGTGGTGGTGGCGGCCCTGCAGAACAAGTTCGATCTCACGCCGGAAGAGACCCACGACCTGGTGGAGTTGGCCGAGGCCGAAGCCGACGACGCCATCGACCACTACCAGTTCACCTCGCTCATCAAGACGGGCTTCTCGCCGGAACAGAAGCGCAAGGTGGTGGAGTACCTGTGGGCCGTGGCCTACGCGGACGAGGACGCGGACAAGCACGAGGAGCACCTGGTCCGCAAGATCGCCAATCTCATCGGCGTCTCGCACAAGGAATTCATCGAGGCGAAGCTTCAGGTGCGGGACGGCGGCGAGCCATCCGGATAAAGTTCGCGGCCGCGGACCGGGCGCCTGACCCGTCTCGCGGCGGCCGACTCGCGTGGATCCGGGAAATCTCAGCCGAACCTGCCCAGCCTCAGCGGCAACGGCGTGCCCAGCCACAGGGCGCGATCACGGTGGTCGCCGACGTGCTCGCCGGTGCTGGGGTGCACGAGGATGTCCAGGCCTTCTCTATGGACCATCAGCCACGGGACCACCTTGGCGAACTCGTCGGGGGCGAACGCCACCTGATACATGCCCTTGGGGTGTGGACCCACGGGCACATCGTGCCAGCGCCCCAGCACGACGTCGAAACGGTCGCCCAGCCCCTCGCGTACCCGCCCCGCCGTATCCCTGGTGTCGGGGTCGTAGTAGACGTGGGCATGATATCCGGTGATCTCCGATCTTTGTTCCGACATGGCTCTGCCTCGGGTTAGGTCCATAAAGAAAGCGGGCTCCCCTCCGGTTGGAGAGCCCGCTCCCGGCGTTCAACAACGCCGGTTAATCGTTCTTCGTGTTTCCGTGGTTCCCCGGTGCCGGCTCTGCCTTGAGCGGTCTTCCGGGATGGGCCCTCGTCACCCTCCTCTGCTGCCTGTCCCCTGCTATTGCGGCGTGCGCGACGGCGATGCCGCTGTGTTATCCAACACCCGAGTCGGGACGGTCAGCCGGGAAACCGTGTCCGGCGAAGCCCCAGGAACCAGCCTGCCCGCTTCTCACGGGCGTTCATTGTCGGGTGGAACGGTTTTTGTCATCTGACACCTCCTGAGGCTTTGATGACCGGACCCGGAAGCCAACGCGCCGGCTCTCGGGCCCTTGCCCGTTCGCGAACGAGGCACCGCGAGTCTAGTTCCGGCGCGCGCCGGTTGTCAAGAAAAAAAGAGAGAGGTAGAAGAGGATGCCATGGCAAACGACTACGACGTGATTCTGGTGGGCGGCGGCTCGGCGGGCGGCGCGGCGGCGGCGCGTCTTTCCGAGGACCCCGACCGCAAAGTGCTCCTGCTCGAAGCAGGCCCGGACCCGCTGCCGATCCCCGAACTGGTGGCGCAGGCCGCCGGGAGGGTGCGGCTGCTCCTGGAGACGCCCTACATCAACATGTACCCCAGCGAGCGCAGGGTCGACGGCAGCACCTTTTATTCCCTGGCGGGGAAGATCATGGGGGGCGGCTCCTCGGTGAACGTGATGTCGGTCATCCGTCCCATCAAGGCGGACATGGACGCGTGGGCGGCGGCCGGCAACCCCAACTGGTCGTGGGAACACGTCCTGCCGATCCTGAAGCGGCTCGAGAACGACCAGGACAACCCTGACAGTCCTGACCACGGCCACGGCGGGCCGCTCTACTTCGAGCGCCACTACCTCTTCGGCCAGGACGTCCCCAGAGCCGTGCAGGTCTTCATGGACGCGGCGCGGGAACTGGGTTTGCCGGAGGGCGATGTGAACGACCCCAATCCCTGGGGCCTGTGCACGTCGCCTTACAACATCAAGGACGGCATGCGGCAGTCCACCGCGGTAGCCTATCTGGAGGCCGCCCGGAGCCGGTCCAACCTCACCATCATCGCCGAAGCCCCCGTGGTTTCGCTTTCCCTGTCGGGCAACCGGGTGACCGGGGTGAACTACGAAAAGGACGGGCAGCGGCACACTGCCGTCGGCGCCGAGGTGGTGCTTACCGCGGGCGCGTTCCACAGCCCCCACATCATGATGCTGTCGGGTATCGGACCGGCGGCGGAGCTGCAGAAGCACGGCATCGAGGTGCTTCACGACCTTCCCGGGGTGGGCGAGAACTACCAGGACCACGCCATGCTGCACATGAGCTTCGAGGGGCGCGGCGGCTTCGACGTGGACTGGGTGGTGCCGCCCTTCCGGCTGATTACCAAGAGCGACCCGTCACGGGAGACGGGCGATTTCCACGTCTTCATGCGGCCGCCGACCGTGCTGGAGGGGGTCGGCCGAACGGTCAACATCTCGGCGGCATTGCTGGAGCAGCGCAACCGCGGCCGGGTGTTTCTCCAGAGCGCCGACCCGCACGAGCTGCCGGGGGTGGACGCGCGGATGCTGGAGCATCCGGACGATGTCGCGGCCGTGGTGGCGACCATGGAGTTCCTGGACCTGCTGACCCAGACCGGCGACATGCCCGAGTTCTACGGCCCGCCGATCCAGCCCAGGCGCGGCGAGGACTGGGGCCGGTGGGCGCGCTCGACCCTGGATAGCTACCACCACGCCGCCGGCACCTGCCTCATGGGTCCGGCGTCCGATCCCATGACCGTGGTGGACGAGCAACTGCGGGTTCACGGCATCGACAACCTGAGAGTGGCGGATGCCTCCATCATGCCCACTGTGACGCACGCCAACACCAACGTCACCTGCATGATGATCGGAGAGCGGGTAGCGGACTTCATCAAGGGCGGTTAGGGGAACTTCGAAGGGCTCAGGATTCGAGCAATTCGTCGAGCCGTCCGCTGGCCTCCAGGGCCCGCAACTCGTCGAACCCTCCAATGAGGTCGCCGTTGATGAAGATCTCCGGGACCGTCCATCTCCCCTGCGACCGGTCCAGCATCTCATCGTATTTGCCCGCGTCCAGCTCGACGTCGAACTCGACGAACTTCTGACCTTTTTGCTCCAGCAGCCGCTTTGCCATCCGGCAAAACGGACACCAGGACTTGGAGTAGATTTCGACGGTCGCCATGAAACTGGTGGTGGGGTTGTTGTTGACCTCCCGCCAAACGGAATCAGGCCAGTTCGAACACCGGCAGCTTGATGTCCGGGTCCTCGGTGTCCATGAAGGTGACGGTGACCGGGGCGCCCAGGGTGACCTGGTCGCTGTTGTCGCCGACGATGCGGGTGACCATGCGCACGCCTTCCTCCAACTCGACCTCGGCGACGCAGATGGGGACCTCGTCCATGAAGGCGCGGTTCCGGGGCACCCGGCACAAGGAGAAGGTGTGCACCTTGCCTTTGCCGCTCACGGGAACCCACTCCAGGTCGCTGCTGAGGCAGCTGGTGCAGACCGCCCGGGGAAAGAACTGGAGCACGCCGCAGACCCGGCACTTCTGAAGCCGAAGCTCACCTTTTGCCGCTGCCGCCCAATACTCACGGTCCACCTGATTCACGACGGGCAGACTCTTGCCGGCCATTACGACCTCCTCTCCAGGATCAGCGCGGCCGTGGTGTTCAGGTTCCGCGCGTACGACAGCCAGCCGATGCCCGTGACCAGGGCGGTCTCGGCGGCCTTGACCTGCCGTTCTCCGGCCTCGCCGCGCAACTGCCGCAGGGCCTCCACCACGTGCAGCATGCCTCCGGCCAGCCCCGCCTGCCCCACCGAAATCTCACCGCCACCGGTGTTGACCGGAAAGTCGCCGCCGAAGGTGAGGTCGTGCTCGTCGACGAACGGGCCGCCCTGCCCCTTGGCGCAATAGCCCAGATCTTCGAGCTGCATCATGACCGCGAGGGGATAGTCGTCGTAGATGGCCAGGACGTCGATGTTGTCGCGGCTCATCTCCGAGAACAGGTGCTGGCCCACCACGCTCATGCCGGTGACGGTCTTGTCCGGCAGCATGTTGGAGGCCTGGAAGCCGATCTTCTCGGCGTCGGTCACCAGGTACACGGGCTTGTCGGTGATCTGCCTGGCGCGCTCCTCGGACGCCACCACCACGCACTCGCCGCCCGAGCACGGCATCACGCAGTCGAAGAGCCGGATGGGGTCGGAGATCAGGCGTGAGTTCAGGTACTCCTCGATGGTCATGGGCGCGCGCAGGAGCGCCTGCGGGTTGGGGCCGGCGTTGTAGCGCTGGCTCACGGCGATCTTGCCGATCTGCTCCAGGGTGGTGCCGTACTCCTCCATGTGGCGGCGCTGCACCAGCGCGAACAGGGTATTGGGGCCGCCGTAGCCGTAGACGTCCACGTAGTTGGCGCGCTGGTATTCCAGCACCCGTTGATGGGCCACGTTCTTGTCGAAGGCGTTGCCCGCGACGATGAAGGCAAGATCCAGGTAGCCGGCCTCGATGGCGTCGGCCGCGCGCCGGATGGCGCATACCGCGCCGGCGCCGCCGCAGTCGCCGTTCAGCACCCAGTCCAGCTCCAGGCCCAGTTGCTCCGCCACGTAGGGGGAGTAGTCGGGGCTGGCCTGGGTCACCATGGAGAAACCATTGATCTCCTTCTTGGTGATGCCGGTCTGGGCCATGGCGTTCTGCATGGCTTCGGCGTAGTAGGACAGCAGCGGCCGGTCGGATTTCCGCGAGTATTCCGTCGAGCCGTAGCCGACGAGGCATACCTTCTTTCTCAGCATGACGGCTTTCCTCCCACGTCGGGGACTCCGGAGGCGCGTCCGGAGCTCAGATCATAAAGTCTCCGCCGTTGACGACCATGGTCTGCCCGGTGATGTAGGCGGCTGCATCGCTGGCGAGAAAGGCGACGGTGTTGGCGATATCCTCCGGTTCCGCGATGCGGCCCAGGGGCACCCGGGCTCCCCGTTCCCGCATGGATTCCTCGGAGCGGTGCTGGCGGGGCATGGCGGTGTTGGCGGTTCCGGGCGCCACCGCGTTAACGGTGATGCCGTGGGGCGCCAGCTCCCGCGCCAGCCCGCGGACGAGACCGAGCGTGGCGGCCTTGGAGGCGGCGTAGTGGGCGTGGCCGGGCTGTCCCTTGTAGGCGATGGACGACGCCGTGCAGATGATACGGCCGCTGCCCCGCTGCTTCATGGCCGGAACGAAGGCGCGGGCGCAGAGGAACTGGCCTCCGACGTTGACGTCCAGCACCCGGTCCCACTCTTCCTCCGGCATCTCCACGACCAGGGAGCGGGGATACATGCCGGCGTTGGCGACCAGGATGTCCACGCGGTCCCAGCGGCCGAACGCGCGGTCCCGCAGGGAAGCCACCGACGCCTCGTCCGCCACGTCCACCTGGCCGGCCAGGGCCTCGCCGCCTGCCTCTTCGACCTCGGCGGCAACGGCTTCGGCGGTCTCCAGGTTCATGTCCGCCACCACCGCCTTCGCGCCCGCACGGACCAGCGCCAGGGTGATGGCGCGGCCCAGGCCCTGTCCTCCTCCGGTGACTACGGCGACCTTTTGATCGAGTGTCATGTCTCTTCCCTCACCTTACTCGCACCGTGATTAGCCCGCTTGGGAGGCCTTGTCAAATCACGCCTTTCCGGCCGTCACCCTCCTCGGAGTACGAGTCTTGGCAACCGTGCGACAATGGCCTATACAGGGCACGGAACCATGATCCCCGCGCTGCCGAAAACCCAACTCCTTGCCCAATGCCGCAAGATGCTGCTCATCCGGCATTTCGAGGAGGCCCTCATCGGTCTCCACCGGGAGGGCCGGTTTCGCGGACACTACCACGTCTACATCGGGCAGGAAGCCACCGGCGTGCCGGCAATCTCGCTGCTCGAGCCCGACGACCTGCTTTTCTCCACCCACCGGAACCACGGCCACGTCCTGGCACGCGGCGGCGATCCCGGCCGGCTGCTGGCCGAGATCCTGGGGCGGCGCGACGGCTACAACCGCGGCAAGGGCGGATCCTTCCACACGAGTCCGCGGGAGCTGGGATTCCTCCAGTGCTCGGGCGTGGTGGGCGGCATTCTGCCGCTGGGGACCGGCGCCGCCTACGCGGCCAAGAGCCGGGCGTCGGGACAGATCGCCGTGTGTCTGTTCGGCGACGGGGCGCTGGAAGAAGGCGCGGTGCCGGAAGCCTTCAACCTCGCCTCGCTGTGGAAGCTGCCGGTGCTATACCTGTGCGAGAACAACGGCAAGTACGGCGCCGGCAAGGCTGTCGGGGCGATGCAGTCCTCCACCATGGCGGTGTACCCTCTCACGGACCTTCCCGCGGCCTACAAGATTCCCGCGGTGCAGGTGGACGGCACCGACACCGCCGCGGTCCACGACGCGCTGAGCGAAAGCATCGATGCAATCCGTTCGAGCGGCGGCCCGCGTTTCATCGAAACCCTCAGCGTGCGGTGGCCGGGCAGCGAAACCAACTGGCCGGTGGTGAAGGCGCCCACCGCGGTGGACCTGGCCTGGGACGTGTCCGGCATACCCGAGGACGTACGCGCCTGGTACCGGGACAGCGATCCCGTGCTGCGGTTCATGCGCGAGCTGGTGGAATCCGGTCAGGCGGACAAGGCCGAGCTCGAGACCTTGAACCGCTCCGTGCTCGACCAGATCAACGTCGCCGTGGACTTCGCCTTCGACAGCCCCTATCCCGAGCTTTCGGAAGCGGAAACCGACGTTTTCGCGGAGAACCGCTAACCGGACTGACGGCCATGCGGCAATTGGCGTACCACGAAGCGAAGCTGGAAGCCCTGCGGGATCTCATGGAGGAGGACGACCGGGTCCACCTCATCGGCGGCACTTTCTTCAGCCTGAGCCCGCACCGTCTCAACTTCGCGGCCATCGAGAAGGCCTACCCCGACCGCGTGGCGGCGCCGCCGATCTCCGAGCTGGGCTTCTGCGGGCTGGCCACGGGCGCCGCCATGGCGGGCCTGAGACCGGTGGTGGACCTCACCACCGGAAGCTTCCTGTTCGAGGCCTGGCCCCAGGTATGCAACGAGGCGGCCAATGTCCTCTACATGTCCGGCGGACAGGTGCGGGCGCCGGTGGTGTTCCACATGTTGCACGGGCTCAGGGGCGGCGGCGCCGCGCAGCACTCCGCCAGCCCCCAGGCCATGCTGTGGAACTGTCCGGGCCTGGAAATCGTGCTGCCGTCGTCCCCGCGCGACGTCAAAGGCCTCCTCAAGAGCGCGGTAGCGAGCGAGAACCCCACCGTCTTCATCGACCATTCGGGCCTCTTCGACACCGAGGGACCCGTGCCGGAGGCGGACCACATCCCTCTCGGACAAGCCGACGTGAAACGCGCCGGCGCCGACGTGACCCTCATCGGTACGTCGCTGGCGCTCCACCGCGCTCTCGGCGTGGCCGAGGCCCTGGCCTCCGAGGGCATCGACGTGGAGGTGGTGGATCCCCGGACCCTGGTGCCCTTCGACCTCGACACGGTCATGGCCTCGGTGGAGAAGACCGGCCGAGTGGTGGTCGTCGACGAGACCCACCAGAGCTGCGGCGTGGCCGCCGAGATCGCCGCGCGCATCGTGGAGACCGGGTTCGATAAGCTCAAGGGCCCCATCCGCCGGGTGGCTACGCTGGACGTGCCGGTGCCGTACAGCCAGCCCCTCGAGGAACACATCGGGCCGTCCGAAGAACGCATCACCGCGGCAATCCGCGAAGCCATTGTTTGAGGTTCACCCCATGGCAGACGGCCACATACCCTGCGGCATCGAGATCCCGCAGGTTTTCATCGACGGACCGGTCGATTCCGGGCACATCAAGAAGTTCGTGGCCCGGGCCGAGGAGCTGGACTACGACAGCCTCTGGACACAGGAACGCATCCTCAGCGACTTCTCCATGCTGGAGCCGGTCACCTTGATGACCTACGTGGCAGCGGTCACCTCCAGGCTGAAAATCGGCGCTTCGGTGCTGCTGACCGTGATACGCAACCCCCTGCAGCTCGCCAAGAGCCTGGCGAGCCTCGACCAGTTGAGCGGCGGGCGCATTATCACCGGCATAGGACTGGGCGGGGTCCGCGGGCGGATGTGGCCGGAACAGGAGACGGTCTACGGCTATACCTCAGAGCATCGCGTGACCCGTTTCGTGGAAGGCATCCGGATCATGAAGGCGCTGTGGCAAGAGGAGCGGGTCAGCTTCGAGGGGCGGTTCTGGAACTTCACCGACGTCGCCATGGAGCCCAAACCCGCACAGCAACCCTTCCCCCTGTGGTTCGGCGGCCACGCCGAACCGGCGCTCCGGCGGGCGGTCCGATTCGGCGACGGCTTCATGGGCGCGGGTTCCTCCCCCACCGAGCGCTTCGTCAAGGAGTACGAACGGATCACGCGATATCTCGACGAGGCCGGACGCGACCCCGCGACCTTCGCCATCTCCAAGCGCGTGTACCTCGCGGTCGACGACGACCGCGACCGGGCCGAGCGACGTCTGCGCGAGTTTTTCGCCGTCCGCTACCGGAACCCCGACATGGCCTCGAAGGTGTGCATCTGGGGCGGCCGCCATGAGGTCGTCGACAAGCTGAACGAGGTGGTGCGGGCGGGGGCCCGCCACCTGCTGCTCAATCCCGCCTTCGACGAGATGGAGCACGTGGAGCTTCTGGCGGAGGATATCGTACCCCATCTAGGTTAGGGCCCTACGCCTTGCTGGACTCCCGTAGGCCCTCACCCGGCCTTCGGCTACCCTCTCCCAGAGGGAGAGGGCTATATGGCTCTGGCCCCCTCTCCCTCTGGGAGAGGGTTGGGGTGAGGGCACTAGGGCGACCGGTCGCCCCTACCCCCACCACGACTCACTTTCTCGAACAGGCTCCTAGTCCGCCCGGTCATGGCGGGCCGGGAATGGCCTTCCCAACGCCGTCCACAGCCCGAAGACCAGCGGCGGCGCGGCCAGTCCCATGAACACGGGCAGGAAGCCGAATGCGTCCAGGCCGGCGCTCACGACGATGGGGCCCAGGAACAGCCCGATGTCGCCCACCGCGCGCTGGAGAGCCAGGGCCTGTCCGCGCCGGGCGGAGGGGAAGATGGACAGGATGCCCACCTGGCTCGCCAGGTTGACCATGCCGGCGCCCGCGCCGATGGCCGTGTGGACGACCAGGAGCGACCAGAAGGTGCCGGTCCACGGAACCAGCGCGAATCCCGCGGCCGAGATAAAATAGCCGCTGGCCAGACAGGCCATGACCCCGGACCGGTCCGTCCAAAGACCGCCGAAAAAGCGTCCGTTGACGTTCCCCAACTGGCTGATGCTCCGCATAGCGCCGTAGGAGCTGACGGAGAGCCCCAGCGCATCGGTGGCGTAAAAGGCCAGGGCCACGGAGCGGGCGGGCTGGTAGAAGAGCGAGAAGAAGCTGGAGACGCAGAAGAGGCTCGCGCCGGGCGTCGAGAGAATTTCCCGGACCACGTGTAGTCGTAGCGATGCCCCCTGCTCTTCGGGTCGCTCGCGGCGGGGCGAAAGCCGCACCAGCAACAGCGGCAGCCACAGCACGGCCACCGCCGCGGCGACGAACAGGTAACGGTATCCGAAGTACTCGGAGATCAACCCGCCGAAGAAGATGCCGACGATGGGACCCGAGCCGAGAAAGAGGCTCAGGACTCCCATGGCGCGTCCGCGGCGGCCGGTTTCCGCCCCCTCGAACACGATCTGCCGCAAGGCGATCTGCACCCATGCCACGCCGGCGCCGATGAAGAAAAAGGCCGCGGTGACAGGATAGGCGCTCGGGAACAGCCCGCATGCCAGCAGCGCCATGCCGGTGAAGGTGACGCCCAGGGGCAGCATGGTCTGGGGCGGCAGGCGGCGGCCGGCGATCACCATGGCCGCGGCATCGAAGGTGAAGCGCCCCACCGCGCGCACCCCCAACGGCAGGCCGCTGAGGAAATAGGACGAACCGAGGCTCTTCATGTAGAGCGGTACGAAGGTGGTCGCCGCGCTCATGGAGCTGGCGACGCAGGCCCCCGCCAGATAGTTGAGCCGCCGCGCCCAGCGCTGGCCTCGATTCGGAGTAGACACTAGACGGAAGCGCGAGCCGGGCACGTCTTCGGAAGCGCGGCCGGCGCGGTCACTGGAAAAGCTCCCGGACGGAATCGGGTATCGGCACCGCCCGCATGGAACGGGGGCCCTCCGCGGCTGGCGCCGCCCACGCGCGGGTCTCGTAGCCTTCCACCGCAAGTTCGCCCTCGCACTCGATCCGGTGCTTCACCACGAACACCTTCTCGCGCCAGGAGTCCACCCAGCTCTCCAGCCGCACCCGCTCGCCGTGGCGGCAAGGGCGCAGATACCGGGCGCCGGTCTCCAGCAACGGCAGTCCGATGACGCCGTGCCGCCGCTCCATGGCTTGGTAGGTCAGTCCCACGGACGCGAACAGGCGCTCGGTGGCGCGGTCGAACCAGATGTAGAAGTTCGGGTAGAAAACGATTCTCGCCGAATCGCAGTCAGCGAACTCGACGTTCCGTTCGGATACGAACCGCTTCACGGCAAGACCTCCGTGCTCATGGCGCGCATGTCGGTTCGCGCGCCGTGAAAGTCACCTTCAGTTCCCCTGCACGATGGTGTAAATTCACCGTACCGGACGGCTTCATGCGCAAACTCGTCATCGCGTTGTTGGTCCTTATTATAGTTGCCGCCGCATTGCTAGGATGGGCTCTCTACAACATCGACTCGGTCGTCGCTTCCTACAAGGATCACATCATCGCGGCGGTCGAGCGGCACAGCGGCCGGAAGGTTGCCTTCGACAGCATCAGCGTCAAGCTTCGGGGCGGCATCGGCGTCCGCATCCGTGAATTCTCCATGGCTGAAGACCCGGACTTTGGCGCCGGGCATTTTCTTCAAGCCGCGGACATCCGCGTCAATCTCAAGATCCGCCCTTTGCAGCGGCAGATTTCCGCAACGCGAGTGGTGCTACGACAACCGGTGGTCCAGATCATCCGCGATGCGCGCGGAATCTATAACTTTTCCAGGCTGCAGGCGCAGGCGCCCACGGCGTCACGGTCTCCGTGGCTACCGGGCTTCGGTGCCGTGGCGCCTGTCTTCGCCGCTTCCGAATCGCGGGAGGTGACGCCGTCGCCTGCGTTCGCAGTGTTCGCCGGGTTGAGGGTGGACCTGGCCGTCGCCCGCGTGGAGGTCTCGGGCGGCACACTGGACTATCGGGACGACAAGCAACACCATCGCGCGAAGCTCCGGAAACTGGATCTGACCCTGGACGACCTGAGGATGGACCGCCCTTTCAAGGCCAGTCTGGCCGCGGCCATCCTGTCGGACAAGCGAAACCTCCGCTTCAAGGGCACCATTGGTCCGGTCGGAAAGACGCCCGGGGTCGATGGCGTTCCCGTCGTCGGATCCGTCGACATCACGACCCTGTCATGGAACGCCTTGCGAAGGACCTTCCCGCGGGTGGACAAGGCCTGGCCGAAGGCGCTGGGGTTGACGGGAAACCTCAAGAGCGAGGGGCTTTCGATCAAGGGGAACCTGACGGGACTCGCGGCGGAAGGGACACTCGACCTTACGGACAGTGGCGTCCGATATGCCGACCTGCTGAACAAGCCGCGAGGCAAGGCGCTCCGGATCGAGGCGGACATCCGCGCGACGCCCGGCGGCATCACCGCGACGCGGCTGGACACAACCCTCGACACCCTCAGCGTCAGAGGGCGCGGAGACCTGGACTACGGCGATCCCGCGGTTCTGGATCTCAGCCTGCGCACGACGAACGCGGAGATGGCCAGCCTGCATCGCTGGTTTCCGCGGCTGGCGGTTTACGAGCTGTCCGGCCGTGCCTCGGTGAAGGCGGAAGTCGCGGGAAAGTTGGACGGTAGTGCCGTGCCGCGAATTCGTGGCACGGTGGCGTTCCGCAAGGCATCCGTCAAGCTGCCGGTCTGGGAGCGGCCTCTGGAGCAATTGTCGGCGGCTGTGGAGTTCTCCAACCAGGGAGCCACGTTCAGGCAACTGTCCGTCCGCATCGGCGAGACCCACCTCGCCGGCAGGATGACCCTGGAAACCTTCGCGCCGCTCACGTTGACCTACCGGCTCGCCTCGCCATCGCTCCGGCTGGCCGATCTCGAGATCCAACCCGACGGCACCGTCCTGGAAGACGCCCGCGGCTCCGGACATCTCTCGCGGCACGGGGGTCTGTCCTGGGAAGGCACCCTCACTTCCAGCAGGGGACGGCTTTTCGGCCTGGATGTCGCCGACTTGAGCACCGGTTTCAAGCTGCGTGGATCGTCGCTCGCGTTGGGAAGCCTTCGCTTCAATACCCTGGGCGGCTCGGTGGACTCCAACGGCCGGATGGACCTCGGAAGGTCGGCTCGGCGCTTCGAGGCGGTCGGGCGGCTGAGGGACATCGACATTGGGCGCTACCTCGCCGGCATCGCCGGCTTCCCCAACGTGGAGGGCACCCTCGACGCCGACCTGAGCGTGACGGGACAAGGCGCGACCTGGGCGGCCATCAAGCCGACCCTCAAGGGAACGGGAAAGGCAGCCGTGGTCCACGGCCGGGTGCTGGACTTCAACCTTGGCGAACGGGCGTTGCAGGGAATCACCGGTGTCAAGGGGCTGACCTCATTGTTCAACCGTAACATCAAGGACAAGTACCCGCACATCTTCAAGGAGGGAACCACGGCGTTCGAGCGTATCTACACGGAAGTCCGGGCGGTGGGCGGCAGGATCGTCGTCGAGGGTATCGCCCTGAAGGCCAGAGACTACGAGATCGCCGGCAAGGGTTGGGTAGGACTTGACGGAGACACCAATCTTGACGGCATGCTCACCGTGTCGGAGCACCTCTCCTCCGACCTGCTGCCGGGCTCGCGCTTGACGCCCATCACCAACGGCAAGGGACAGATCGAGGTACCTTTCACCCTTCGGGGAGCCATACCGGCCCTGACGGTGCGGCCACGGCTCAAGCTCATCCAGACGCTTCTGGAAAAGAGCGTGGGGCGGGGCGTGCAAGGGTTGCTGGACCTCATCCCGGGCACGGACTCGAAGGGCGACGAAGAGACCGGAAAGGAACCTGCGGAGACCGCCAGCGACCCGATCGGGGAGCTTATCAAGCGGGCCCTGAAGCTGTTCGGCGGCGAGCGATGAACCAGCCGGCGCTCATCGGAGAGCCCCTGCAAGGCCTGGTGGAACGGGTCACCTTTCACAGCCCTGACACGGGGTTCTGTGTCCTCCAGGTAAAGATGCGCGGTCGCCGGGAGCTGGCGACGGTGGTGGGCAATGCCGCCGCGGTCAATCCCGGCGAACAACTGGAATGCCGGGGCGCGTGGGTGAACGACGCCACCTACGGCCTTCAGTTTCGGGCCGACACGTTGCGGGTGATCCCGCCGACGACACTCGAAGGAGTGGAGAAGTACCTGGGCTCCGGGCTCATCAAGGGCATCGGTCCGCATTTCGCGCATCAACTGGTCAAGGCCTTCGGAACCGAGGTGTTCGAGGTCATCGAACGGAACCCGGAGCGCCTGCTCACACTGGAGGGTATCGGCGAGAAGCGGCAGGCGCGCGTCACCGAGGCGTGGCGCGAGCAGAAGGCGATCCGCGAGATCATGGTCTTCCTTCACTCCCACGGCATCGGCAGCGCCCGGGCGGCGCGCATCTACCGGGTGTACGGCGACGAGGCCATTGAGCGGGTACGGGAAAATCCCTACCGCCTGGCACTGGACATCAGCGGCATCGGGTTCGTCACCGCGGATGCCATCGCCCGCAAGCTCGGCATCCCGTCCGATTCGCTCATCCGGATACGGGCGGCGCTGCACCACGTGCTCTGGGAGCGTTCCAACGAAGGGCATTGCGCGGCGGAACGGCACGACCTCGTGGAACGGACCGTGGAGCTGCTCGAGGTTTCCCCGGAGGCGGTGGAGCACGCCATCGGCCTCGAGGTGGCCGCCGAGAACCTGATGAGCGAGTCGTTGCGCGGAGAGCCGGCGCTTTTCCTGGCTCCGCTGTTCCGGGCCGAGGGCGGTGTCGCCGGCCACCTCCGGCGCCTGCTCAAGGGGCCGCCGCCCTGGGGCTCCATCGATGGCGAGAGGGTCATGCCATGGGTGGAATCCCAGACCGGGCTCAGCCTTTCCGGGTCGCAGCGCGAGGCCGTCAATATCGTGCTCAACGGCAAGGTCACGGTGTTGACCGGAGGACCCGGGGTCGGAAAGACCACCATCGTCAACAGCATTCTGAGGCTTGTGGAGGGGCGCAACACCAGGGTGCTGCTTTGCGCTCCCACCGGACGCGCCGCCAAGCGCCTCTCGGAGTCCGCCGGGGCCGAGGCCAGGACCATTCATCGGCTGCTGGAGTTCGACCCCAGGCACGGGGGCTTCCGCAAGGACGAGACCGACCCTCTTGAGACGGACCTGCTGATCGTCGACGAGGTGTCCATGGTGGACGTCCTGCTGATGAACCAGTTACTCAAGGCCGTGCCTTCTCACGCGGCCGTGCTGCTGGTGGGGGATGTGGACCAACTCCCTTCGGTGGGGCCGGGAGCGGTGCTGCAGGACATCATCGAGTCCGGGCAGGTGCCGACGGTGCGCCTCACGGAGATCTTCCGGCAGGCGGCTTCCTCCAGCATCGTGGTAAACGCCCACCGCATCAACGCCGGCGAACCCATCGAGAACCGAAACGGCGACGGACTGCAGGACTTCTACTTCATCCCCGCGGAGTCACCCGAGGAGATCCACGACAAGCTCTTCCAGGTGGTGACCGAGCGCATCCCCAGGCGCTTCGGCATGAACCCCATCCGGGACATCCAGGTGCTGACCCCCATGAACCGGGGCAGCCTGGGCACGCATTCCCTGAACGTGGGGTTGCAGAAACGCCTCAACGCCGGCGCGGAGCCGCAGGTCAGCCGTTTCGGCTGGAGCTACGCGCCACGTGACAAGATCATCCAGACGGTCAACGACTACGACAAGGACGTCTTCAACGGCGATATCGGGCAGGTGTCCCGGGTCGACCTGGACGAAGGGCAGGTCCACGTCGCCTTCGACGACCGCACCGTGCTCTACGAATTCAGCGAGCTTGACGAGATCTCCCTCGCCTACGCCACCTCCGTGCACAAGAGCCAGGGTTCCGAATATGCGGCGGTAGTCATTCCCCTGGCCATGCAGCACTACCTGCTGCTTCAGCGCAACCTGCTCTACACCGCGGTGACCCGCGGCAAGAAGCTGGTGGTCATCATAGGGCAATCCAGGGCGCTGGCCATGGCGGTCAACAACGTCCGCTCCACCCGCCGGCTGACCAACCTCGCCGCGCGGCTTGCCGGGGAAATCCGGTAGCGGCGACCGGCGGTCGCCCCCGCGTGCGTTGTGTTCTGCGCCGCGCGGAGATAAGGATGTAGGGGTGGTTTCAGACCCCTCGTGCATCGGTTCACCGCGGGGTTTCGATCGAGGCAAACGAACCATGAAGACACTCATTCAAGGCGGCTGGGTGGTGGGCTACGACGGTCAAGGCCACGACCTGCTGCCCGAGGGTACGGTCGTCTACGAGGATGACCGCATCCTCCACGTGGGCTACGGCTACGACGGGCCGGTGGACCGGATCATCGACGCCGGCGGCCGGCTCATCAGTCCGGGCCTTATCAACTGCCACATCCACGCGGGCACCAACGCCCGCCACGTCATGCTGAACGACGCCAGCAAGGCCGACTACCTGGGCATGAATTTCCTTTCCTACGGCGCCATGCGGCGCGGCGCCAAGGGCATGGGCCCGCCTCCGCGGGCGGACGTGGAGGGCAAGTTCGGGGTGTGGGCGGCGGTGCGCGGCGGCGCCACCACCATCCTGGACGTGGGCACCCGCGGTACCATGATCGACGGATTCACCGAGATGATCGGCGAACTCGGCGCGCGGGCCTACCTGGGAGCCGGCTACCGGAGCGCTGCCTACGTTCTCGACGACCACGGGCGCATCCAGTGGGACTGGAACGAGGAAGCCGGCGAGCAGGGCCTCGTCCGCGCGACGGAGTACGCGAAGCAGCATGACGGCGCGTTCAACGGCCGCATCCGCGCCATGTTCTATCCCGGCCAACTGGACACCTGCACTCCCGAGCTCCTCAAGGCCACGAAACGGACCGCCGGGGAGCTCGGCATCGGAATCCAGCTCCATACCGCCATGAACATCGTGGAGTTCCAGTCGACGCTGCGGCAGCGGGGGGTGACGCCGATCCAGTACCTCCACGACCTGGGATTTCTGGGCGAGGAAGTCATCCTCGGACACTGCGTATTCCACGGCCGCCATTCCTGGTGCCACTACCCCTACGGCGACGACCTGTCCATGCTGGCGGACAGCGGCGCGTCGGTGGCCCACGCCCCGTACAAGTACGCCAAGATGGGCATTGCGCTGGAGTCCTTCGACGAGTACCGCAGGCGCGGCATCAACGTCGTCTTGGGCACGGACACCTTCCCCCAGGACATGGTGCACGAAATGCGCCTCGCCGGACTCGCCTGCCGCATCGTGGAAGGGAGCTTCCGCGCCGGCAAGCCCTACGACGTCTACAATGCCGCCACCCTGGGCGCCGCCAGGGCCCTGCGGCGCGACGACCTGGGCCGGCTGGCGCCCGGCGCCAAGGCGGACATGATCGTCGTCGACCTGCGCAGGACCCACTTCGGCGCCGTCCGGGACCCCATCAAATCCTTTGTGGAAGGGGGCAGCGGCAGCGACATCGAGCGCATCATCGTCGACGGCGAGACGTTGCTGGAAGGCGGCCGGCCCACCCGCTTCGACGAGGCCGAGCTGCTGGACCGGATTCAGGAAGGGGCACGGCCCCTGTGGGACTCAGTGCCGGAGTGGCGCGCCCTGGGCGAGACCATCGATGACGTGGCGCCCATGAGCTACCCGGTCCGGAAACGATAACGATGCCGTATATTCACAGGGACGGGACGAAGCTGTACTACGAGGCCCACGGCAGCGGCCGCCCGCTGCTGTTCCTCAGCGAGACCGCCTGCCACTGCGACGTCTGGAAGCTCCACCAGGTGCCGGCTTTCTCACGCGACCATCAGGTGATCCTGTGCGACTACCGCGGCACCGGACGGTCGGACTGGCCCTCGGAGCCTTACAGCGTCAAGGACTTCGCCGACGACGCCGCTGCCGTGCTGGCCCACCTGGATGCGCGCGACGCCGTGGTCTGCGGCCATTCCATGGGCGGGTCGGTGGCCCAGGTCATGGCCCTGGACCACTCGGACCGGGTCTCCGCCCTCATCTGCGCGTCGGGACGCGGCTTTTACCCCTCCACCAAGGGCATCCCATTGCGCATCGCCAAGGAAATGGTGGAGTGGGGCTACGAGCGCTACGTGCGCGACCACGGCGTGACCGTGGGCTTCACCGAGGAGTTCATCAAACGCTATCCGCAGCGGGTCGAAGGATACCTGGCGGTACGCATGGCGCATCTCAATCCCGTCGAGCAGTACTTCCGCCACGTCATCGCGCGCCAGCAGCACGACCTGAAAGAGCGCCTCAAGGACATCGCCGTTCCCACGCTGATCCTGGTGGGGGCGGAGGAGCACCACGTGACCAGCGACACCTCGCTACGGCAGGCGGCGGACGTGCTGGCGGCAGAGATCCCGGGAGCAGTCTTCGTGGAGCTCAAGGGAGAAAAGCACAGTTACTTCTTCGTCAATCCCGACGCGGCCCACGCCGCCATACGGAGGTTTCTGGCATGAACGCGATCTTTCAAACGGAACCGAATCTGGCCTTTATCGTCCTGCGAATCGGGCTGGCCGTCACCTTCTTCGCCCATGGCACCCAGCACCTCTTCGGGTGGCTGGGAGGTAGAGGCCTCATGGGCCAGGTGACCAACTGGAAAGAGCGATACCGGATCCCCATCTGGATCGGCATCGTCGGCGTCTTCACGGAGATCCTTAGCGTACCGGCCATGGTCCTGGGTTTTCTCGTCCGTCCGTTGGCCCTGGGGCTGATGATCTTCCTGGCCGTGGCCATCTGGGCCAGCCACTGGGAGCACGGTTTCTTCCTGTCCGGCGGCGGCCGCAAGGGTATGGGCATCGAGTACTGCCTCGCTCTCTTCCTGATGGCGTTGACGATACTCGTGGGCGGGGCGGGGGCGCTTTCCATCGACCAGATGTTCTAGCCACACCGTGCCGCGAGCACGCGGCCCCTCGTCCCCCTCTCCCTTTGGGAGAGGGCTGGGGTGAGGGTCATGCGAAGCAAGCACCCGTCACCTGGCGAGGAATGTAGAGGGGCGGGGTTCGCGGCGCCCTCACCCGGCCTTCGGCCACCCTCTCCCAGAGGGAGAGGGGTTGAGTTTGGGACGGTAGGAGGGCCGCCCTCTCCCAGAGGGAGAGGGTTTGGAACGCCAACTTACGAGGAACGTCTTCGGGGTTTCGCGGCGGAGGCGCGCGGCGTTCGGCGGGCGCCCCCGGCCCGGGAAGGCTGCTTCGATGCGGCCCGTTTCCTTGCCCGTGGCTTGACGCCGCGCCGCCACCGGCCGGACAAGACAGTCGTGCTAACGGCCATGTAGATGACCCACGCCGCCACCGCCGCGATCCACACCGGAAGGCTTGCCTGGATGATCAGCTCCCGGTCGCGGTAGAACAGGAAGCACAGCAGGGTCCAGAAGAGGCTGAGCCAGACGAGCGCAATGGCCGAACGCACCGCCGCCCCTACGACTCCCCGGAATCCACGGTTCTCAACGCCCGCCACACCCTTTCCGGGGTCAACGGGAGTTCGCGGATGCGTACCCCGGCGGCCTGGGCCACGGCGTTGCAGACCGCCGGCGCCACCGGAATGATGCCGCCCTCTCCCATGCCCTTGGCTCCGTAGGGTCCGGGGCCGTCGCCGTTCTCCAGCAGGCACGATTCGAAAGTGCGCGGGATGTCCCGGAAACCCGGCACCCGGTAGTCCACCAGATTGGGATTGAGAGGCTGCCCGCCTGCGTAGATCAGCGACTCGAACAGGGTGTGGCCCATGGCCATGACCGCGGCGCCCTCGTCCTGTCCTTCAGCCTGGCGTGGATTGATGGCCTTGCCCACGTCCGCCACGCTCAAGTAGCGCTGTACCGTTACTTGGCCGGTGTCGGCGTCGACGGCCACTACGGCGCCGCCGATGCCCACTTCCCAAAAGATCGGCAGGATCGGCGAGATGCCGCCGCCGGCGCGGACGTAGCCGCGGCCGATGAGCTCGCCCCCGGGCATGCCGAAGTAGCCCGCCACCACCTCGGCGTACTCCCGCCGGGCCTCTCCGCACCAGGCTGCTCCGGCCCTGAGGGTGACGCGTTCCGGGTCCACGCCGAACTGTTCGGCGGCGATGGCCCGGACCTGCCGACCCACGTCGGCGGCCGCGAACTTGACCGCGGTCCCCATCACGGTGGTCGAGCGGCTGGCGCCGGTGGAGCGGTCGAACGGGGTCGTATGGGTATCGGTCCCGCGCAGCATGACCCGCTCGAACGGCACGCACAGCTCCTCGGCCGCGATCTGGCTCAGCACCGTGCGCGCCCCCTGCCCCACCTCGGTGCTGCCGGCCATGACCACCACGTTGCCGTCGCTCAACAGCCGCACGATGGCCGTGGAGACCGGGTTGGCCTCGCTGTCGGTGATACCCACGGCGAGCCCCGTGCCCGCTCCGGCCGTGGGCGGGCCCGTGTCCTGGATCATCTCCGCTACCTTGGCGAGCCCCTGGCGCAGGTCGCCGTCGACGCCGCGGGAATTGGGCCGGACCTGCTCGTCGCGGCCCAGCAGATGCTTCAAGCGGTATTGCAGGGGATCCAGCCCCAGAGCGTCGGCGATACGGTCCATCTGAGCTTCCACCGGCCACACCGACTGGGGCCCGCCGATGGAGCGCATGGACCCCGCCGGCACCGAGTTGGTGTAGATTCCGTAGCTGTCGGAACGGAAGTTGGCGCAGCGATAGGCGCCGTGAACCCGCAGCACCGCCCGGGCCACTACCCGCGGCCCGTTGTCGGCGTAGGCGCCGGTGTCGAGGTGGAGCCTGACGTCCCGCGCCAGGATGGTGCCGTCGCGTTTGACCCCGGTCCTGATCCAGCAGCGGGCCGAGTGGCGCCGGGCGGTCAGCATGGATTCGGTAACGGAGTGTTCCAGGCGCACCGGCAGCCCCTGGGTCTTGCGCGCAAGCGCCACCACCAGCGGCTCGATCTTGAGATAGGACTTGCCGCCAAAGGCGCCGCCCACGTACGGCACCACTACCTGGACGTCGGTCATCGACAGCCCGAACAGCCGCGCCAGTTCCGAGCGGATGAGAAAGGGATGGGCGGAGGCGGACCACAGGGTTACCTGCCCGCCCTGAAAGCGCGCGGTGGTGGTGTGGGGCTCCATGGAGTAGTGGCACACCATGGGGAAGTGGAAAACGTCCTCGAAGATCTCGTCCGACTTCGCGAACCCCCGTTCCACATTGCCCAGCTCGATGCGTTCGTGGTGACAGATATTCGGGTGCTCGCGGTCATCCGAAAGGTTGACGTCGTGGAAGTCTCCGGAGCCGGCCGCGCTCTCGTGGAGCACCGGCGCGCCGTCGGCCAGCGCCTCGTCGAAGGAGGTGACGTAGGGAAGCTCCTCGTATTCGACGCGGATGAGGGACACGGCCTCCTCGGCCGCGAGCTTGTCCCGGGCGGCCACCGCGGCCACGGGCTCGCCCACGTAACGCGTCCTTTCCATGGCCAGAATGGGGCGGTCCCGCAGGCAGTGGCCGTAGTAGGGGTCCATGTCCCGGAGGTCATGTCGGGTGAGCACGGCCACGACCCCCGGGACTTTCAGCGCCGCGCTTGCGTCTACGGAATGGACGCGCGCGTGGGGATAGGTGCTGCGCAGGACTCGGGCATCCAGCACACCCGGAATGTCCAGATCCCCCGAGAACTTCGCTTCGCCGGTGACCTTCTCGACTCCCTCGATGCGGTTGCGGCGTGTGCCGACGACGTCCATGGTTGTTCGCGCGCGTCCTGTCTATTCCCTCAGCCGTAGAGAACCACCGACCGGATACTCTTGCCCGCGTGCATGAGGTCGAAGGCCGTATTGATCTCTTCCAGGGGCATGGTGTGGGTAATCATGTCGTCGAGGTTGATTTCACCGGCGGTGTAACGGTCCACGTAACCCGGAAGCTGGGACCGTCCCTTCACGCCGCCGAAGGCAGTGCCCCCCCAGACCCGTCCGGTAACGAGCTGGAACGGCCGCGTGGATATCTCCTGGCCGGCGCCCGCCACGCCGATGATGGTGGACCGGCCCCACCCCTTGTGGCAACACTCCAGCGCGGCCCGCATGGTCTCGACGTTGCCGATGCACTCGAAGGAGTAGTCCACTCCCCCGTCGGTCATGTCTACCAGCACGTCCTGAATCGGCTGGTCGGAGTCCTTGGGGTTCACCACGTCGGTCGCTCCCAGGCGCTGCGCCATGTCGAACTTGGCGGGGTTGGTGTCGACGCCGATGATGCGCCCCGCCTTGGCCATGACCGCTCCCTGGATCACGCTGAGGCCGATGCCTCCGAGGCCGAAGATACCCACCGTGGAGCCCGCCTCCACCTTGGCCGTGTTCAGCACCGCGCCGATCCCGGTGGTCACGCCGCATGCCAGCAGGCAGACCTTGTCCAGCGGCGCCTCGGGGTCGATCTTGGCCACGGAGATTTCCGGCAGCACCGTGTACTCGCTGAACGTGGATGTTCCCATGTAGTGGTAGATGGGCTTGCCGTTCAGGCTGAAACGTCCGGTGCCGTCGGGCATGACGCCCTGACCCTGAGTGACGCGGATGGTCTGGCACAGGTTGGTCTTGCCCGATTGGCAGAACCTGCACTCGCCGCATTCGGGCACGTACAGCGGTATCACGTGATCGCCCGCCTTGACGGAGGTCACGCCCGCGCCCACCTCCTCCACCACCGCGCCGCCCTCGTGCCCGAGGATGGAGGGGAACAGCCCCTCGGGGTCGGCGCCGGAAAGGGTGAACTCGTCGGTGTGGCAGACGCCGGTGGCGACGATCCGCAGCAGGACCTCGCCTTCCTTCGGTCCCTCGACGTCCACTTCCTCGATTTCCAGCGGCTTGCCCGCTTCAAACGCAATGGCTGCACGTGACTTCATGGTCGGCTCCTTTCTCCATGGGGCCGCTTCGGGCCACGGTGCGGGGCTCCCGAACCGACGGCACCTTTCGCTTCTCGCATCACTCGCGGTCTTCGTCCTCCATGTTCTCCAAGCTGAGTTGTCCGGGGGCGCGCAGGCTGCGGTCGATGTTGGGCGGAACGGGAACCTCGGTGCTCGCGGCGCCCAGCTCCTTGAAACGCCTGGCCGCGGGAAACAGGCGGCTCTCCAGCGACCCGACGGCGTCGTTATATGCCTTGACGGCACTGTCCAGACCATTGCCGGCGCGCTGGAAGTGCTCCACGAACTTGGCCAGGCGGTCGTGGAGCTCTCTCCCCTGCTCCGCGATCTCCCTGGCGTTCTCCGCCACCTTGTGCTGCTGCCAACCGTAGGCCACGGTCTTCAGCAGGGCAAGGAGCGTCACCGGGGTCGTGGGCAGCACCCGCTGCTGCATAGCGTACTCCAGGAGATCACCGTCCTTCTCGAACGCCGCACTCAGGCAGGCATCGTTGGGGACGAACATCACCACCACCTCGGGAGCGCGGTCGAACTGCTCCCAGTACCGCTTCTGGCTGAGCTCGCGGATGCGTCCGCGGATGGCGGTGGCGTGCTCCCTGAGCTTGGCCTCGCGGTGCGTGCCGTCGCCGTCCTCCAGCGCCTCCAGGTAGGCCAGCATGGGGGTCTTGGAATCCACCGGCAGGATGCCCTGGGTCGGGAGGTGGACGATCATGTCGGGGCGGCCGCTGTCCGTGACCGCCTGCTCCTCGAAATCCACGTGGGAGACCATGTCGGCCATCTCGACCACCCGGCGGAGTTGCAACTCACCCCAGCGACCGCGCGCATTGGGAGCCGCCCGCAGCGCCTGGACCAGGGGGCCGAGCTGCCGGAGCTGCTCCTGCAGCCCCTGATAGGCCCCCTCGCGCTTCTGCTCCATCTCCTGCACCTGCCGGTCGAGTTCGTGCATGCTCTTCCCGAGAGGCTCGACGAGATTGCGCAGCTCTTCCTTGTGTGTGCCCCAGTCACCCCGCACCTCCGTCAGCAGGCGGCCCATCTGTTCCCGGGCATGCTTCAGGAACCCCTCGGTGTTGTCCTGGAGCGAACGGGACGCCAGGGCTTCGAACACCTCCCTGAGACGGGCCTCGGCGGTCTCCACCCAGCGCAGCTTCTCTGCGTCCGCCTCCCGTTGCTTGGCCAGCTCGGCGGCGTGGACCCGCGCCCGTTGGCAGGCTTCCTGAAGTTCCCGCAACTGTTCCTCGAGACCCGGAATCCGGTCCGCCGACTGTTCCGCCCTCGCCTTGCCCTCGGAGAGCTGCCGGATCGTCTCCTGCGCATCCTCGACGCGGCCGCGTTCCTGCCTCGCCTCGTCCTGCCGGCTCGCCAGCTCCCGGGCCACGGCGGCGTGGCGGTATCGCGCAACGACCCAGGCGATCAGGGCGCCTGCCGCGAGGCCTATGGCAACGAAGGCGAATTCCATGAGTGTCTCGCGGCGCTCGACGCCACTAGTCTCCCTTTCGGCCGGACAGGATCGAGAAGACCTCGCAGGCGATGCCCGTGGCTTCGTAGCCGTCCACGCCGTTGGCCTGCGCGATGGCGAACATCTGGTAGACCAGGGAGCTGAAAGGCACCGGGATCTCCATGTCCCGGGCCACGTCGAGCCCGAAACCGACATCCTTGGGCATCCACGACTTCCGGGGTTTGAAGTCTCCGCTCACGATGATGCGGGTGACGCGTTCCAGGGCGTCCGAGTAGTTTTGCGAGCTGCGGATGAAGTTCTGGAAGTCGTCCTCGTTGAGGCCGCCCGCCTTGAGCCAGTTGAATACCTCCACCATGCCCATGTGCATGATGCCGCTCAACATGGCGTTGGCGGTCTTTACGAGTTTGGCGTTCCCCAGCTCTCCCATATAGACGATCTTCTTGCCCATGGCCTCGAACACCGGCAGGTTCTCGTCATAAAGCGTCCGGGAGCCGGAGGCCCAGATGGAAAGCGCCGCGGCCGCCGCCTGTTCCTCCACACCGCTCACCGATGCATCCAGGAGCGCCCATCCACGCGGCTCCAGGGCCGCGTTCACCTCCACCACGGTCTTCTTGTCGATGCTGCTGAAGTCCACCCAGGCGCGCGCGCCGCCCTCGGCTTCGCCAAGGCCGCCCTCGCCGACGGCCACGTCGCGCACGGCCGGGCCATGCGGAAGCATGGACAGCACGACGTCGCACGCGTCAGCCACTTCCCTCGGGCTGTCCCTGAAGACGGCCCCCTGTTCCTCCAGCGGACGCGCGACCTCCCTGCGCAGGTCGTTGACCACCAGGGGGAAGCCTGCCTTGAGCAGGTTCGCGGCCATGCCGCTGCCCATGCCGCCGGTGCCGATGAATCCCAGTCGTTTCACGCTGTCTCCTTGTCGTGCGGCGGGCGGGGATTCATCCTCGTCTCCTGTCCGCGGTTTCACGAAGGATGCGCTGGATTTCCTGCAGCCTGCCGCCATCCTCCGTTTGCAGGGGCGTTCCCCCGGGCAAACCCTCGATCATCTTCCGGGTGTTGGCGATGCGATCCGAGGTCGTCGGATGGCTGGAGAGAAACCTCGGCGTCGAGCTTCCTCCCTCCTTCCTGAGGGTCTCGAAGAAGGCCGCCAATCCGCGGGGATCATAGCCCGATCTGACCATGAGCCGTACGGCGAACGTATCCGCCTCGTGCTCGGCTTCGCGGCTGAAGGTGTTGAGGTACCCCATGGCGGCCAGCCCGCCGACCGTGTGCGCCGCCCTGCCGGCTTCGGGTCCGGCGGCCAACTCGGCCGCCACCACCCCGAACTGGTGCAGGATGTTGGTGGCAAGGGCGCGATTGAAATTGCTGGCGACGTGGCGCTTGGCGACGTGTCCGATCTCGTGGGCGATGACTCCCGCCAGCTCGCTGACGTTGCGTGCCCGCAGCACGGTGCCTGTATAGAGGTAGATGTGGCCGGCCGGCGCGGCGAAGGCATTCACCTCGTTCCTGGCGACCACGTGGAAGCGATAGGTGAAGGGTTGAGGCCCGGCGTGCCGTAGCAGCCTCTCGCCGATGGCCGACACGTAGCGGGTCACGGCCGGGTTCCGGACGAGGTCGGCCCGGCGCATGAAGTCACGGGAAAAATCGGCGCCGAGTCTGCGCTCCTGGTCCACGCTCAGCGGCGCGCACGCCACGGCCGCGATTGCCAGGAGAGCACACACCCAGGATCCCACGGCCCGAGCGGTGAGCATGGGCTAAGGTTAACCCGCCGCAACATGCCCTTTCAAGCGCTCCGCCGACGCGCCGTCGGGTCGACAACCGAGCCGCGCAACGGATTCTCAAAGGGAATGGTGTGCGCTACAATCGGCGTCGAGGCCGTGCGTTGTGAGCGAATCGACGAAAGTACCCGCGAATCCCAAGAAGGCCGCCGGAGAGCGTGCCGCGGAATATGCCGCCCATGACATGATCGTCGGGCTCGGCACGGGTTCGACCGCCTATTTCGCCATCGTCCGGCTGGCGGAAAGGATCAGGGAGGAAGGGCTCCGCGTCCGCTGCATCGCGACCTCCGAGCGCTCCGCGACCCTGGCCCGGGAAATGAGCATTCCTTTGACCAGCTTCGCCGAGGTGCTGCACGTCGACCTCACCATCGACGGCGCCGACGAGGTGGACCCGGCCTTCAATCTCATCAAGGGAGGCGGAGGAGCACTTCTGCGCGAGAAATTCGTCGCCTCGGCCAGCGACACCGAGCTCATCATCGTCGACGAAGGCAAGCTCAAGCAACGCCTGGGGGCGTTTCCTCTTCCGGTGGAGGTAGTCCCGTTCGGCTGGCAACTGACGCTCGAGCGCCTGCAAGGCTTGGGGTGCGAGGCGCGCTTCCGCTCGTCGGACAACGGCCCCTTCCTGACCGACAACGGAAACTATATCCTCGACTGCTCCTTCGGCGCCATCGAGGACCCGCCCGCGCTGGAACGGCGGATCGTCGCCACCTGCGGCGTCGTGGAGTGCGGCATCTTCGCCGGACTCGCCAGCCGGATCATTATCGGCAAGTCCGACGGGAGGGTGGAAGAAAGGGCCGAGCCCGGCCGCCTATAGTCGAGGAACCCGGCTACCAGCGATTCCTGCCGCCGCCGCCGCCACCGCCCCCGAATCCGCCCCGCCGCTCCTGGGGGCGCGCCTCGCTCACGGTCAGCTTGCGTCCTCCCAACTCCGAATCGTGCAAGGCATCGATGGCCGCTTGTGCCTCTTCTCCGGACGCCATCTCCACGAAGCCGAAGCCCCGGGAGCGGCCGGTGAACTTGTCCGTGATGACACGAGCGGAAACGACGGTTCCATGCGCCGCGAACACTTCCTGGAGCTGATCCTCGGTTGTCGAATACGGCAGACCGCCCACGTACAGCTTCTCGTTCATGCTCTCCTCCATCCTCGGTTGCAGCCTCGAGACAGGCACACGAGCAGAGCAAACGTGGGATGATCACGACACTCCGGTCGGCTGGGTTCTTACGCTGTCTCTGACAAGGCAGGTTCAGGACATCGCACTCGTCCGCCTCTCTTATATTGGCCTCGCATGCCCCTGTCAACCCGATTTTTTGTGGATTGTTCTCGAATCGTCAACAGTCCATATCCAATCCGTCCGAGTAGTCTTCACTAACGTAAAACCCGATAGACCACGGGCGTGCCCACGGCCACGATCAGGAAAAAACACCCGGCGGCGAGGAACATGAGCCCGAACCCCCATGCATTGGCGGCCCAGCCGAGAGCCAGCGGCAGGACCATCGGCGCCATGTTCCAGCCGAGTCCGGTAGCGGCCATGACTGCGGACCGGTCGCTGGCCCGGCTCAGGTCGACCGCCTGTACCTGGTTGAGCAAGTCGGCCACTGCGCCGGCAAGGCCCAGACCGGTGATCCAAAGACCCAACAGCAGCCATCCTCCGGTCCACGCGCTGGCGAGGATGCACAAGCCCAGCCCTCCCATGCTGATGGCGTAGAACGCCTTCTCCCTCTCGATGGTGATCTCGGATCCAAGGGCCAGACCTATCACCACCGGGCCGACGGAACGGACCGCGATCAACACGCTGATCCAGCCTTCGGGAAAGCCGAGACCGCTCATGTAGACCGGATAGATGGACTGGGTGATGCCGAACGGCACCGCGGCCGCGCAGGAGGTGGAGAGCAGCAGCCATGTGCGGCGCTCGACCAGACGCCGGCTCATTCCCACGGTAACCTGCCAGACCGTCCGGCCCGCGGGCTTGGAGCGGATCGGCGGGAGGACGAACCCCAGCAGCATGCCGACGACGCAGGCCGCGGCCACCAGGACGAAGGTGGCGGCGTAGCCCAACCAACCGGCCAGTATCCCGCCAAGGGACAGCCCCAGCAACGAGCCGGTGTAGTTGGCTGCGGACAACTGGCCCAGCATCTTGCCGGGATTGCGGCTGGAAAGCTGACTGGCCATGGACTGGGCCGGGACCCAGAAGATGCTGCGGGACAGGTTCGCCAACGCGCTGGACAACATCAGCGAGAAAAAGCCGCTTGCCGTCCACAGGGCTACGGCCGCCAGGACATTGAGCGAGTAGCAGGCCTGCAGCATGCGGTGCTCGCCGTAGCGGTCCGCGAAGGCGCCGCCGACGAAACGCATGACGATGGTGAAGAGATAGGGAAGCCCGATCAGCGATCCGATGTCGAGCACGGACAGGCCCAGGGTCACGCCGAAGAGCGGCGTGAGCACGAACAGCATGCCGTTGCACATGTTCCACAGGAGCGCTCCCGCGAAGAGCGTCCCGCGGACCGGCCGCCCGTCAACCATCCCGCCGTCGTGCGTCGTAGATTCTTCGCACGGTAGTTCGCTACGACGCTAGTCCAGCGCGTAGTAGGCGGCGCAGTTGTCCCAGAGGATCTTGTGCTTGTCTTCCTCGCTGATGGTGGAAAGCTCCAGAAAGCTCTCCACCGCGTTGGGGAACTTCGAGTCGCCGTGGGGATAGTCGGTGGAGAACACGATGCGATCGTTCCCCATGTAGTCGATGACGTACTTCACCGGGGCCTCGTCCGGCTCCACCGAGACGAAGCACTGTTTCTTGAAATACTCGCTCGGCGGCATGGCGAGATCCGGAGACCACACGTCGGCCTCCCTTTCGTATCCCTCGTCCATGCGCCAGAGCAGCCACGGCAGCCAGCCGCAGTTGGCCTCGAGAAACGCCACCCTCAGGTCCGGGTGGCGGGCCAGCACACCGCCCGCGCAGATGCTGCCCAGGGCCAGCATCTGCTCCACGGGCTGGGCGAACACCCGCCGCAGCATGAAGTTGGGCTCGAACTGATCTCCCACCTGGCGCACGCCCGACGACGAGGACTCGTGCAGGCCCAGAGGCATTCCAAGGTCTTCGAGCTCGCTCCACAGGGGCTCGTAGTATTTGTCGTGGAAGTTGCGGCCGTTGATCGGGTTCGAGCGCATGAAGATCCCCCGGAAGCCGAGTTCCCGGGCGCACCTCCTGGCCTCGGCCACGGCTTCGTCCACGTCGAGGGGGGAAAGCATGCCAGCGCCCAGCAACCTTACGGGATCGGCGCGGCAGAAGTCGTAGAGCCAGTTGTTGTACGCCCGCGCCAGCGCTGCGGCAAAGCGCGGATCCATATCCGGCTCGCTGAGCGCCTGGAGTCCACGCGTGGGGTACAGGACGGCGACATCGATCCCCTCGATGTCCATGGCTTCCAACTGGACCTCGGCCACCCAGCCCCGTTCGGCGTGGTCGCCGTAGATGCCCTGGTTCTTCTCGAAGTTGTGGCCTTGGGTCACGTTGCCGGCATGCACGTCGGGCAGTCCCCACAAGCGTCCGTCCGGATGGCGCATGCGCAGGTCGCGAACGTTCTCGCTGGTTACTCCGCGCGGCGCAAGGGACTTGAACTCGGGCTCGAGGTACGTTTCCCACAGGTCCGGGGGTTCCATGATGTGCATGTCGCTGTCGAGTATCCTGAATCCATTCTTGGCCATCTCCCCCTCCTGTCGATTCTGACGCTGTCCTGCCCTCGCTATTCCAGCTAACGTCCGCCGGGGACACGTCCGAAAACCGCTCTCGCGTCCCGCGTCGCGCTATCCCCTCCAGGCGCCCCAGGCGATGCTGAGCCAGCCCAGCAGAAACGCGAGGCCTCCGATGGGGGTGATGGCGCCCAACCACCGGACGCCCGAAAGGCTCAATGCGTAGAGGCTGCCGGAAAAGACCACCGTGCCGAACACGAAGAACCACCCGGCCACCGAGAACTCGCCCCGCGGCCACCGGGAAAACGCCAACGCCACCATGAGCAGCGCCAGAGCGTGATAGATCTGATATCGGACTCCCACCTCGAAGACGTTGAGCATTTCGTCCGACAACCTGTCGCGCAGGCCATGGGCGGCGAACGCCCCCAGCACCACCCCGGTGAAGCCGGACAGAGATCCCAGCAGGAGGAATAAACGGTCGGCGCTCATGAACGTCCCGTCGCGAACGAGGTCGCGCACCACACAGTGGGTTCGAAGGTCTGGCGTAGTCTTTCACACGGAAGGAGCGATTGCAATGATCCCGGCTCGATGACGCGGGCCTGATCCGCCCTCCTGGTGCCCGTCCGGACGGCGGCGGGGATGGACAATTCACGGCGTGTGAGGTACTCTATGGCGTCAGTAAACGGAGCGTTTGCACGCTTCCGGGAAAGGGGGGCCGTGTAAGGAGCAAGCGATATGAGCAAGCAGGACAATATTGAGGTTACGGGCACGGTGATGGAGAGCCTTCCCAACGCCATGTTCAAAGTCGAGTTGGACAACAAGCACAACGTGCTCGCGTATACCGCGGGCAAGATGCGCAAATTCTACATCAAGATCCTGCCGGGAGACCGGGTCACCCTCGAGTTGTCCCCCTACGATCTGAGCCGCGGACGCATCACCTACCGGCATCGGAACTAGTTCGATCCCGCCCCTCCGCACCAGCGGCGCAACCGGCGCCGCCTTCCGTGCACGAAGTCAATCGAGGCCGCGCTACGCGGCGGACACGCGGGCCATGAGGTCCTCCCGCGCGGCGCGGGCGCCGCGCAGGATCTCGTCCTCGTCCAGCGAGTTGCATCGGCGATCGCGCATGAGCACCATCCCGTCAACCAGCACCGTGTCCACGTCCGTGGACTTGGCGCAGTGCGCGAGTTGGCTGAAGATGTCATTGACCGGTTGGAAGTGGGGCTTCTGGATATCCACCAGGATCAGGTCCGCACGCTTGCCCGGCTCCACCGTGCCGCAGACGGATCCCAGTCCCAGCACATGGGCGCCGTCGGCGGTGGCCATGCGCAGCACGCTGTAGGGGTCGATGACGCCGGCGTCCTGATGCTTGACCTTCTGGAGCAACGACGCGGCCTTGATGGTTTCGAAAAGATCCTGGCTGTGGTTGCTTGCCGCTCCGTCCGTCCCCAGGCCGACCCTCACCCCCGCCGCCAGCATCTCCACCACCGGGGCGATTCCGTCGCCCAGCATCATGTTGCTCACCGGGTTGTGGGATACGCACGTCCCGGTCTCCGCCAGATGGGAGATCTCCTCGGGTGAAAGGTGGACGCCGTGGGCGAAGATGGCGTCTTCTCCCTGGATGCCGAAATCCTCGAGATGGGCGACGACGCCCTCGCGGCCGTGGTCCCGGCGCGTGACCTCCACCACCGACGCCGACTCCGCCACATGCGCACTTATGCCGATGGAGTGGTGGTCGGCGAACCGCCGAATCTCCCGCATGAGGTCGGGTGAAGCGTTGATGGGAGGCGTATTGGGGCCGGTCCGGAAAGTAAGCCGGTCGCTTTCGGGCGAGGAGTCTCCGCGGCGTTGACGCGCCATCAACTCCTCGATCCTCCTGAAGGCCGTCTCCGGAGTCTCCTTGGTGCAGTCCGGCACGATCTCCCCGGTGTCCATGATGGTGCGAGCGAAAACGCTACGCAGCCCCGATCGGGAGATAGCCTGCACGGTGGCCACGGCGCACTCCGGTCCGGGGTTGAGGAAGTTGTGCTCGCAGACGGTGGTGACTCCGCCCTTGAGATTCTCCAGGCAACCCAGCAGAGTCCCGGCGAGCGCATGTTCCGGGTTCAGCACCTCGGCCACGCCGTAGATACGCTTCAGCCAGGCCAGAAACGGCATGTCCTCCCAGACCGCCCTCAGCAGGACCTGGTACAGGTGGGTGTGGGCGTTGACCAGTCCCGGCATCAGCACTTTCCCGCGACCATCGATGAGAGTCTCCCCTTCGCCCGGCGGGGGCTCGCCCGCTTCCACCGCGGCGATGGCTCCGTTCCTCACGTTGACGTAGCCGGACTCGATGACGTCCCCGGAGCCGGTCATGGGCAGAATCGTACAGCCGGTGATGGTCGTCGCTTGCGCTTCCATGGTTTGCTCCCAAAAACGGAGGGGCGACGTGTCCGCCGCCCCTCCGAAGTTCAACCTCTCCCTTGAATCGCGCTCTCAGGACTCGCGGGTTCGCCGTTCGTGCGCCTCGTTAACTTTCAGCACGCGTCCCTGCAACTCCGTACCGTTCAAGGCCTCCATGGCGGTCTGCGCCTCGGCCTCGGAGCCCATCTCCACGAACCCGAAGCCGCGGGACCGTCCGGTGAAACGGTCCGTGACGATCCTCGCCGACGCCACAGTGCCGTGCTCGGAAAAGAGGTCGTGCAATTGGGCTTCGGTGACGGCGTATGGCAGTCCGCTCACATATAGTCTGTCACCCATGAAAGACTCCGTTTCAAGATGCCGACGGTTATTATCGTCGGCAAAGCCGCGAATCGCGCAAATCTTATCTTCATGCATTGCGCAATGCAAACCTCCGGCCCACCCTCGCGGTGTCTTCCCAGTGATTCGTCAACGGGTCTCGTAGGCGTCGACGAGCACATCCCAATCCCGCGGCCGGACTCTCACACGCTCACGGTCCAGCTTGTCGACCGAGCGCCGCAGCCGTTGAAGGTTCCGCCGCGCCCGCGCCGCCGGGACCTCTCCCTCAAAGAGACGCGCCTTGTCGAAATCGATGATGAAGACCTTCGGACCGAGAGCGCCGTCGAGGACCAGGATATTGCGCAGATTGAGGTCGGCGTGGTCGATACCCGATGTGTGCATGAGGCGCAACGAATGCCCGACCTGCCGCAGCAACGCCTGTTTGCCGTCGCCGCCGATTCCCTCCAGCAACGCCGCCCAGAGGTGGCGGGCTCCCTTGATCTCGCGGGTCACCAGCCAGCCCCGGTACCAGGGGCCGACGCCGTGCGTCACCAGCGCGGCCAGGACCTCCGGCGCCGGGAGCCCGCGCTCGCGGGCCAAGGCCGTAACGGCCAGCTCGGCGAAGGGCCGGAGCGGCCGGCTGACGAACCAGTCGCGCGTCAGATGGCGCAACAGGCCGCCGTGCCGGCAGGAACGGACCAACGCGCGACCGCCGTCCGCCAGCTCCACCGCGCGCAACTCGGCACGACCGAAGTAGCGCGCCTGTCCGGGCGCCCGGGTGCCGGGGCCGGGGTTGAGTATCCGGGAAGCCAGCGCGCCGCCGTCCAGTCCCGGGGCCACGAGCATGGTCAGTCCGGGCGCGGGGCACACCTTCTCGTACCCCGACGGAACCGTCCCCACTGGTCTGCTTGAAGTCATCCTGCCGGCCACCGCGGCTGCTCCAACCGCCGCCGGTTCACGGCGAGGCCGCTCTCTTCACCGCGTCCGTGACCCGGTCCAGCAACTCCTCGGCTCTATCGACGGCCATCTCCACCCTCAGGGCCATGAGCTTCCCGGCCGAGAAGGGAAACCGTGCCAGCTTCACGTAGTCCTTCTCGGTCGTGACGATCATGTCGACCTGATTCCGGTTCCGGTTGATCTCGCGCCAATCCCCTTCGCTGTAGGAGTGATGGTCCGGGAACTCCAGGGTCTCGACGATGGTTGCCTCGCACTCCCGTATCGCGTCGTAGAAACGCTCCGGCATGGCCACGGCACAAACCGCCAGAACCCTGCTTCCGGCCAGCTCACCCAGGGACAGCTCCTTCAGGCCGTCCTCCGTGCGGCCAAGGAGCCCCCGCGGGCTGAGGGAGGCAAAGAAGATACGCGACTCGTCGAACCTTCCCTGCAGCATCGTCCGCCAGCGTTGGTGGGCGCCCGTCACCACGAGGATGTCCGCCCGTCGCAGAGCCCGAATCGGCTCGCGGAAGGGACCGGCGGGCAGCATCGAACCGCTGCAATCGGCGCCCAGCAGGACCAGGTCGAGGTCCCGCGCCAGCTTGCGGTGCTGAAAGCCGTCGTCCAGCAGGAACAGATCCGTGTCGCCCGGCTCCCGGGTCAACTCCATGGCCGCCCGGAAACGATCGGCGCCCACGACCACCGTCTGCCCGTAGATGGCGCTCAACATGACGGGCTCGTCCCCGTAATCCAGCAGGTCTCCCTGCGGTTCATTGAGCCAGGAGCGGGCGATTTCCGGGTTGATGGTCGCCGGCCGGGTATCCGTGCGGCGGCCGCCGTAGCCACGGGTCAGGATCGCGGCATTGAGCCCGCGCCGCCGCAGGCTTTGCGCCAGCCAGAGCCCGGTGGGCGTCTTGCCGGTGCCCCCGACCGTGATGTTTCCTACACTCACCACCGGAAGCCCAAGCCTCCGGGGGGTCAACAAGCCGCTGCCGTAGAGCCAGTTCCGGATGCCGACGACCGCGCGGTAAACGACACTCCATGGCAGCAACAGGCCCCACAGGACCCGCCCGGCAACGCCGCGGCGGTTCCATGCCCCAAGTACCAGAGCCGTGCCTATTCCAGTGTCGCGTCCCATAACCTCACGACCCGTGGCGAAGTTGCCGGCAAACCAGCGTCATGCTGCGTGACAGCACTTCCGTGCCGGCATCCGCCACGGACCGGGCGCGGCGCCCCATGGCCGATGCCCGGGCGCTGTCGGAGAGGAGACCGGCGACCTCTCGGACCAGGTCGTCGCGTCCGCGGACCTCGATGCCGCCGCCCTGCTGCAGCAACTCCCGAGCGGTCGCCGCGATGTTGGAGCGGTGCGGTCCGAAGAGCACGGGCTTGCCCCAGCGCGCGGGTTCCATGAGGTTGTGTCCACCTGCCGGTACCAGACTGCCTCCCACGAAGGCAACGTCGGCGCAACCGTAGTACCGCGGCAGCTCTCCCAGGGTATCCAGCAACATCACCGTGTAGTCAGCGACTTGTTCACCGCTCGTCTCACTACGCTTCCGGTATCGCAGCTCGTGTTGCCGCAGCAGGCGCTCGACTTCCGCGAAGCGCTCGGGGTGCCTGGGGGCGAGAATCATGAGCAGATCCGGGTACATGCGCAGCCACGCGGGGAGGGCTTCCAGCAGGATCTCCTCCTCGCCGCGATGGGTGCTCCCGGCCACGACCACGGGGCCACGGTTGCTGCCGGGGTCCGGAAGCTCCGGGAGCGAACCCGCTTCCACCTCGGCGGACTTCAGGGAGCCGGTAACCGCCACCTTGAGCGGGTCCACGCCCAGGCGCAGCACGCGGCCGGCGTTCTCGTCGTCCTGCATGCCGAAGCCCGAGACCCGGTCAAGCACCGGTCTGAAGAGCGCCCGGAAACGCTCGTACATCCGCGCGCCGCGGGGCGAGAGTCGGCCGCTCAGGACCAGCGTCGGAATGCGCAGGCGATGAGCCGCCCGGATGAAGTTCGGCCAGATTTCCGTCTCCAGCAGAATAACCATCTCGGGACGCAGGCGCCGTAGACTCCGGGAAACGAGCCACGGCAGATCCAGCGGCAGGTACGTCACTGCGTCGACGTCGGGAAGGACATCCCGGACCGTCTGACGCCCTGTAGCGGTGACCGTCGACACCAGCAGCTTGCGGTCCGGCCATTTCAGCCGCATTCGCCGTATCAGCGGCGCCGCGGACCGTACCTCGCCGACGGAGGCCGCATGGATCCAGATGGGGCGGGCACCGGCGAGGGCCGCCTCGAGCTCCGCCGGATAGGCAGCGAAACGCTCCCGCAGTCCCTTGTAGACGCCTCGCCGAAGGACGACACCCAGAGGCCAGAGCAGCACTGCCAGCAGGAGCGCCGCGTGAAGGAGCGTGTTGTACAGGCTGAACACCGGCTCACGTCGCGGGGTGTCCCCTCAATCGGACGGGACACCGGCCGCCTGGAGGTTGTAGAGACGACTGTACTCTTTTTGCCGCGCCAGGAGATTCTGGTGCGTCCCCTCTTCCACGATGTTTCCCCTGGACAGGACGATGATACGGGTGGCGTTGCTGATGGTCGACAGCCGATGCGCTATGACCAGGCTCGTGCGGGTCTTCATGAGGCTGTCGAGAGCGTCCTGCACCAGCCGTTCCGACTCCGAATCCAGGGCGGAAGTGGCTTCGTCAAGGATCAGGATCGGCGCGTTCTTGAGGACGGCCCGGGCGATGGCGATGCGTTGCCGCTGCCCGCCGGAGAGCTTCAGTCCCAACTCGCCGATGATCGTGTCGTACCCATCCGGCAGCTCCGTGATGAAGTCATGGGCATTGGCGGCCCTGGCCGCCATGACGATGTCGTCCATGTCCCTGGCCGGATCGCCGTAGGAGATGTTGTTCTTCACGGAGTCGTTGAAGAGAAAGGTATGCTGCGTGACGATGCCGATCTGGTCGCGCAGGGATTCCAGAGTGAGCTTGCGGATGTCCATGCCGTCCACGGTGATCGCGCCGGAGGTGACGTCGTAGAAACGTGGGAGCAGGGCCGAGAGAGTCGTCTTGCCGGCGCCGCTCATGCCCACCAGCGCCACCGTCTCGCCGCGGCGGATCTCCAGGTTGATTCCCTCCAGCACCGGAGCCTCCCGGTAGCTGAACCCGACGTCCCGGAACGCGATCCGGTCGGAAAATTTCGCAGCGGGGACCGCATCCGGGGCGTCGGCGATGTCCAGCGGTTCGTCCAGCACCTCGAAGATCCGTTCTCCGCCGGCAATGCCCTGGTAGATTTCCGGCAATGCCCTCGTGAGGTGCTTGAACGGTTCATAGGCCATGAGCAGGGCGGTGAGAAAGGCGAAGAACTCCCCTGGCGTCCGTCCGCCGTTGATGACCGCGTTGCCGCCGTACCACAGTACTCCCACGATGCCGACACCCGCCAGCCACTCCATCGCCGAGGGCATGATGGCCTTGGCGCGGCCCGCCTTCATGGAATGACGCAGAATCTCCCGATTCTCCTGGTTGAAGCGGTCCAGCTCGTAGCGTTCCATGCCGAAGGCCTTGACGATGGAGCTGCCCTGAAGGCTTTCCTGGAGGATCGTGGTGAGCGTGCCGGTGCTCGCCTGGCTCCTCCGGGTCGCCCGTCGGACGCGTCCGGTGAGGCGCCTGACGGGAAGGACCGTGCCGGGGAAGGCCACGAAAGCGACGCACGCCAGCAGCCAGTCCATGTAGAAGGCCACCGCCGTGAGCGCCGCCACCGACGTGCTGTTGCGGGCCAACGAGGCGACCGAGGTGGTAAGGGCGACCCGCACCAGCGTGACGTCGCTGGTGACCCTGGAAAGCAGCGTGCCGGTGGGATGTCGATGAATGAATGCCAGCGAGAGCCACTGCAGTTTCTCGCACAAGGATGAGCGCAGGTCGCGGATGATCCGCTGGCCGATATATTCCATCAGGTAGAGCTGGCCGAAGTTGCAGACGCCGCGACAAGCGAACAACAACGCCGCCGCCAGGCAGATGGTGACCAGCATCGAACGGTCCTGTTTCACGAACACTTCGTCCATCATGTCCCGGACCACGAACGGCAACATGGCCGTGGTAGCGCTGAACAGCAGCATGCAGACGACGGCGCCGCAGAAGTGCGGCCAGGCGTAGGGCCGCAGATACCGGAGCAATCGCAGGTAGACCTTCATCTCGATGCCCTGGAGCGACCCGGGGTCGCCCCCTGAAATTCGACTACTCGGACAGACTCCCAGCCCCGCTCCGGGCCAGCAACGACATGGCCATGTCCGCCACGCGTCCGGGCGCCCCGGGAGGACCCAGCCGCTCTCGCACCGCCTCCAACTTCCGGACCACGGCGCGGTTGACTTCCGGTTGGAGCATCCGCCTGGTCTCGGCCAGAATCCTGTCGGCGGTGACGTCCTTTTGAATCAGCTCCGGCACGATCCTCTCGCCGGCGATGATGTTGACCATGCCGATGTGATCCACGCGAATCAGCAAACGCCCCAGCCAATAACTCAAGGGCGACAGGCGATAGGTGATCACCATGGGTTTCCCCAAGAGCCCCGCCTCCAGCGTGGCAGTGCCCGAGGCCACCCATACGAAATCCGCCGCCGCCAGCATGTTGTACGTGTCACCCTCCACGACGCGAACCTCGACAGGCGAGCCGGCCACCTCCCGTTCCAGCTCGCTTCTCTCGATGGTGCTGGCGCGGATCAGGAGAAACTGCACGTCCTGTTCCCGAGTGAGCACCCGGGCCGCCTCGAGCATGGGGCCGAGGAGCGACGCGACCTCTTTCCTGCGGCTCCCGGGCATCATCGCCACCGTGAGCTTCCCGTCATCCAGACCGGCTGCCTGAAGACTCGTCCGCCGGTCCTGGTCGGGCTTCACGACGTCCACCAGCGGGTGTCCGACAAAGGAGACCGCACCCACGCCCACGGCCTTGTAGAGGTCCGCCTCGAAGGGGAAGACGACGGCCATGGCATCCACGCTCGCGGCGATCTGCCTGACCCGGTAGCGGCGCCATGCCCAGATTTGCGGGCTGATGTAGTAGAGGACGGAAATGCCGTGGCGCCGCGCGATGCGCGCCAGACGCATGTTGAACTCCGGAAAATCGATCAGGATCAGCAACGACGGCCGACCTTCGACCAGTTGCCGCCGCAGCGCCCGGTAAGCCTGCCAGATATGGCGGAGATTCCCGAACAGCTCCGAGAAGCCCACGCTCGCGACTCTCGCGACGTCGTAGATGACCCGCATGCCGGCTTGCCGGAGGTCGGCGCCGCCCATGCCGAAGAACTGCACCGAGGGGTCCCGCTGCCGCAGGTTGCGCACCAGTTCCGCTCCCCGGGCATCTCCCGAGGCTTCTCCGGCCACCAGCATCACTTCCGACGGCCGCCGATCCGCGCGCGAATCACGAGCCATTACAGCCGCTCGCTGATCGCCGATGCAATCTGGAGCGCGTGCAGCCCGTCCTCACCACTCACCACCGGATCCTTGCGGGTAGCCACCGACTCCAGGAAGGATTCTATCTGATCCCGAAGGGCATCGCCGTTCTCCGTGGCGATCATCTGTCCCCGGATTCCCGCCCAGCCCTGGCTGCGGTCCTCCATGCGGTACACCTCGGCCGTCTTGGCGTCGTAATCCAGGGAGATGTACGTATCCGACTGAAAGAAGCGGATCTTCCGTTCGCGTTTCATCGATACCCGGCTCGCGGTCACGTTGGCCACGCAGCCGTCGCCGAATCGAATGCGCGCGTTGGCGATGTCCGGCTTGTCGGTGATCACGGCGACGCCGTTGGCGTCGATGGCGGCCACCGGCGCGTGCACCAGGCTGGCGATGATGTCGATGTCGTGGATCATCAGGTCCAGCACCACGTCCACGTCGGTTCCCCTTGTCACGAAGGGCGCCAGGCGGTGGCATTCGACGAACTTCGGCGCCTCGATGAACCGGCTCAACTCGCGCACCACCGGATTGAACCGTTCCAGGTGCCCCACCTGGAGAATACAGCCTTTCTTCCGCGCCAGATCCACCAACTTCCGCCCATCGGCAACCGTGGAGGTTATGGGCTTCTCCACCAGCACGTCGATCCCCGCCTCCAGGAACTCCCGGGCCACGCGGTAGTGCTGGCCCGTGGGAACGGCGACGCTGACGCAACGGACCTTGTCCAGAAGATCACGATAGTCCGTGACGCCGGGCACCTGGTAGAGCTCGCCGGTTTCGCGAGCACGCCGTTCATCGATGTCGGCCACGGCCACGAGTCTGGCCCCGGGCAGATCGGCGTACTTGGCCGTGTGGAGGCTGCCCGCGTAGCCGACTCCGACCACGCCCACCTCTATGGGCTTCGGTTCGTTCATTCGGGTTCCGGCTCCACCGCGACCACCGCGATTCCGGCATCGTCCGCGGTCGCGAGCAGAGTTTCCCTGTCCAGGAGGATCGACCGGCGTCGCTCGACGGCCAGCACCCCCCCTCCGACCTCCTTCAACACCTCGATGGTGCCGGGACCGATGGCGGGCACGTCGAAGCGTAGATCCTGCTGCGGCTTGCTCATCTTCACCACCACCACCGGGCCGTCGGCGATCCCTCCTCCGCGCCGTATGGCGGCGTCCGTACCCTCGATGGCCTCCACCGCGAGGATGACGCCATCCTTCAGCACCAGCGTCTGGCCGATTCCTATCCGGCCCAGGGTCTTGGCCAGGGGGATGCCCGTGCGCACGTCCTGCCATTGTTCCGGACTGGGGTGGGTGCGGGTGAGCACGCCCGGCTCGGCCGGAATGATCCGTTCCAGGAAAAGCGTCGATTCCAGGACGCGGATCCCCTCCCGCTCGAGCTCCGCCGCCACGCCCCTCAGCAACTGGTCGTCGTCGCGGCTCCTCACGCGGGCCAGCAGCGCCAGGCCCCTGGGATCGGGCCGGAAGTTCGAAAACATGCGCGCCTTGCGGATACCACCGGCCATCACGGCGTTGCGGACCTCGGCCTTTTGGAAAGTGCGGATGATCTTGCCGAGCTGCCCCACCCGAATCCAGGTAACGTCCTCCGCGAACTGCTCGATCTCCTCGGCGGTCTCGCCACGGTGCGCCACCGCGATCACCCGGACCCCGATGTCCCGGGCGTTCTGGGCGAATATCACGGGAAACCGGCCGCTGCCGGCGATCAAACCCACCTTGTCCACGGCGATTTCCCCGACGTTTTCCATCAGCGGCAGACTCCGCGGCGCGGCCCTTCCACGAAGCGGACCATTCGCCTTCAGACCGCCATCTCCATCGCGGACAGTTGCGCCTCGGCCACCTGCTTGCCGTCCACCGTCACGTGGGCGGCAAGGCGCCAGTAGTGCTTGCGACGCCGGGTAATCTCCAGCTCGATCCTGAGCTGGTCGCCGGGTTCCACCGGCTGCTTGAAGCGCGCCCCGTCGAGGCCTGTCAGGACGAAGACCTTGTCCGAGTCCTGATTGCTGCACCTTGCCAAGACCGCGCCCACCTGCGCCATGGCCTCGCAGATCAGCACGCCCGGCATGATCGGCTTGTCGGGGAAATGACCCTGAAAGAAGCTTTCGTTGATGGTGACGTTCTTGATCCCCACGATGCGTCGGTTGGGCTCGAGCTCGACGATTCGATCCAGCAGGAGGAACGGGTATCGATGAGGGATCAGCTTGCGTATCTCGGTTACGTCCATCATGTCTTCGCGATACTCCCTGGCATAGCGCCCCGGACCCGCCGTCCGGGAGACCCCGCGCTAGTCCTGCCGCGCCCCCCGGATGCTGCGCTCGATCTCGGCAACCCGCCGCCACAGCGCGGGCAGCTTCGGCAGGAGCCGCATGGCCCGGAGCCATTGCTTGTGAGGGGCGGCCTCCACGAGACCGGACAGCACGGACCCCGGGGGAACCGACTGCAGGACGTTGCTCTTGGGTCCGATGATCGACCTGTCACCGACCTCCACGTGATCGCTGATGCCGGCCTGTCCGGCGACTACCACGTCGTCGCCCAGGACCGCACTGCCCGCAATGCCGGTCTGGGCTACGATCAGACAACGCTGGCCAACCACCACATTGTGCCCGATCTGCACGAGATTATCGATCTTCGTCCCGGCCCCGATCCGGGTGCTGCCGATGGTGGCTCGATCCACGGTGGTGTTGGCGCCGATCTCCACGCCGTCGGCGATCTCCACGATGCCCGCCTGGGGCACTTTGAGCCGCGCCGGGCCGTGCCCGGCGTAGCCGAACCCGTCGCTCCCGATCACGACCCCCGCGTGGAGAACGACCCCGTCGCCGATGCGGCAGCGGTCCTCCACCGTCACGTTGGGATGGAGCACGCAGTCCTCGCCTACCTGCGCTCCAGCGCCGATGGTCACCCCGGACATGAGCACCGTCCCCGCCCCGACCCTGGCGTTCCTGCCCACGTAGCAATGCGGATAGACGGCGACTTCCGTGCCGATGGCGGCCGTCGAATCGATGGCGGCCAAGGGGCTGATGGCGGCGTCGTGCGCCGGCGGAGGATTGAACAGTCCGTGGATCCGGGCGAACGCGCGGTAGGGATCGTCGACCCGCAGCAGGGTCAGGGCGGCGGCGCCTGACGGCTCGTCGGCCACGATCACCGCGCTGGCCCTGCAGGAAGCGAGGAACCGCCGGTACCGCGGATGGCCGACAAAGGTGATGTCTCCCGGACCCGCGTCCTCGATGGACGCCACCCTCTCGATGGTCACGTCAGGGTCGCCGATCACCCGTCCGCCGACCAACTCGGCGAGGTCCGCGAGCGATTTGCCTGGGCTCGTCACCTGTTCTTGTCGACGGGCTTGTTCTGGTAACGCTCGTTGTAGAGCTTGATCACCTCGTCGGTGACGTCGGTCCCCTTGTCGGTGTAGAGCAACTGGCTTCGTTCGAGGATCATGGTGAACTTGCCCGTCTTGCCCAATTCTCCGATGATCTTTTGCAGGTCCTTCAGGATTTCGTCGGTCAACTCGCGCTCTCTCAGGGCCAGCTCTTCCCGCACGTCCCGCATACTGCGTTCCCAGTCTCGCGCGCGGAGCTGCAATCGACGCTGAGCCTTGGCCCTTTCGCTGGGCTTCATCAGCACGGCCTGCTTCTCCAGGTCCCTTCGTTGCTTCTCGATGGCCGCCTTTTCCTTTTCCAGTGCAACCTGCTCACCCTTGAGGTCGGCCCGAAAGGTCTCGCGGGCGGCCTTTCCCCGCTTCGACTGGCTCATGGCCTTCTGCAGGTTCACGAAGCCGACCTTCAACTCCTGACCCCACGCCGGACCGATCAGCGCCGCCGACAACAGTACAACCAGGAAGATTCGAATCGCCATGACTACCAGACTACCTCCCGTGCCGGCGTTGTCAAAGCCCCCCCACCGCTCCGAACGCGAAGCCCAGGACTTCCTTGTGATCGGACGGATCGGCGTTCAGCGGGTATGCCCAGCTCAACCTTACCGGGCCAATGGGCGATTGCCACTGCATCGCCAAACCCAGCGAGCGCTTGAGGTCCTCGATGCTGATGTTCGCGGACGGCCCGAAGGCCTGCCCCTGGTCGAAGAACAACGAGCCCCTGAACCCCCACTGGTCGAGGATCGGGAAGTGCAACTCCGTCTTCAGGATCAACTGCTTGTTGCCCCCGATATTCTCGGGATCATCACAGTCCGGATCATCGTTCGGGCATTCCCGCGGGCCCAGGGTGCGGTACTCGAAACCACGTACGGAGTTGATTCCACCGGCGAAGTAGCGCTCGAAGAGCGGCAGTTCGCGGTCGGTCCAGGAGGCCGCGTACCCGATTCGACCGCCCAGCATAACGGCGAAACTCTCGCCCCATTCGAAGTTCTTGAAGATGGGATAGTACCAGGTCAACGAGGCGTCGCTCCGCATGAAACGGTTGTCGCCTCCCAGTCCCGCGAGCTTGACGGACATAACCGAGCGAGTGCCCGCGGTGGGGACAAAGAAGTGATTGCGCGTGTCGTACGAGAGCCTCGGCCTGACGGCGCTGGTAAGGGAGGTACCGGGCTCGATGCTCGACGGAGCATCGTCGTCCACGTCCGTGATCTTGGAACGGACCAGCTCGTAGCCGATGCCCGCGTGGAGATGGTCCAGGATGGAAAAGCCCGGCTCCGTGTCGAGCGAGTCGGCGTCGAGGATATCCGCGCGCCGTCCGAAGTAGGGCAGCCGGATATAGCGAACCGGTGCGCTGACGCGGGTGGCGAAACCGCTGCGCCGGTTGGTCCAGGAAGCATATTCCGCGGTGGTATGGAAGAAGTCGAAACCGAGGTCCGCGCGGCTGTCCAGGACGCGCGGCTCCACCAGGCTGAGCACGATGTCCTGATCCACCCTGCTGAGGGTCAGGTTGGCAGATACCCGCCTGCCGGTTCCGAACAGGTTGCGCTCCTCGAGCGACGTCTGGAAGGAGAAAGCGCTGGCGGTGCTGTAGCCGGCGCCGATGCTGAACGTGCCGGTAGGCGCCTCCTCGACCTTGACCAGCAGGTCCACCTTGTCCTTCTCGTCAGACTTTTCGGTAGACACGGTGACGTCCTTGAAGAAACCCGTCCGCAACAGGGCGTTCCGGCTCTCCCGTATCCTGGCCGAGGAGAACCGCGCCTTCTCCGCCACCTCCAGCTCGCGGCGAATCACCTTGTCTCTCGTCTTGACGTTCCCCGCGATCTTCACCTCGTCGAAAAAGACCGGTGGCCCGCGCTTGATGGTGTAGGTCACGTTCACCAGGCGGCCCTGGGAATCGAACCTGGTCACCGGAGAAACTTCGGCGAACGCGTAGCCGCGGTCGGCGTACCGTTGTTGTAGCGCGGTTACGTCGTTGAGGAGTCGGCTCCTGCGGAAGATCTGCCCCGAGGTCAGGCTGACGTTTCCCAGCAGTCTTGCGGGATCGCCGTCCAGATCTCCCCCGAGCTTCACGGCGCCGACCCGGTAGCGTTCGCCCTCCTGTACCCGGATGACGACCTCCAGTCCCTCGCCCCGCGTCAGGATGATGGGCTCGTCGATCTTGTGATCCACGAATCCGTGATCGTAGTAGAGGGAGGACAGCAGCGCGGTGTCGTTGGTGAGGACGTCGGGGTCCAGGATGCCCCGGGTGGTGAACGGGAGGACCCACTCCTCCTTCGTGTTCATGACGTCCTTGAGCTCGTCGTCGGAAAACTCCCGGTTGCCCTCGAAAGTGATCTTCTTGATCCGTAGCGTCTTGCCTTCGATGATCGTCAGGGTGACGACGGTCTGGTTGTTCTCCTCCGGCGTCAGCACGTAGTCGACGCGCGTGTTGACGTGTCCCGCCTCGCTGTAGACCCTCAGCACCCGCTGCAGGCCTTCCTGGAGGCGGCTCGCGTCCAGGGCCGTGCGCGGCCGGATACCGAGGGCGGCCTCGATATCTTCCGTCGAGACCCTGTCGTTGCCCACTATGTCCACCTGCTTGACGTAAGGCCGTTCCTTGACCGTATAGGTCAGGATTCCGTCGGCGGAGAAATCCGCGCTCACGTCGTCGAAAAAGCCCATGCGGTAGATGGCTTTGACGTCGCGGTCCACCACATCCTGGTCGAAGGACTGCCCTTGCTGCGCCTGGATGCTCAGCCGGATAGCGTCCTCTTCGACCCTGAGGTTGCCCTGGACACGAACCTCGTTGACGAGGGAAGCGGCAACGGCGAAACCGTTCCACGCCGCCAGCCAGAACACGACGGCGATGAATGCCGCGGCAGTTTTAGTGGTGGTGATCCACACGAGCCCGTACACGAAAACGGCTTGAATTTACCTGTGTTCTGCTAACAAGTTCCCGCGCCGTTGTAAAGCATCAACCGCCTCCGGAAGGTATGTATTCGGAAGGTATGTATTCGAGACGGAGGCGCCGCCTCGGAAGGCTTCCCAGGTCGCCTCGGAAGGCTCCCCAGGTCGCTTCGGAAAGCTTCCTGGGTTACGGTGCAAAGGGATACAGCCGGCCGCCGCGAAGCTCGAGCTGCCGGTTCATCCGGGCGGCCAACTGGCGGTTATGGGTCGTGACGATCAGGCCCAATCCGCGTTTCTCGTTGAGTCCGCACAGCAGGTCCTCGATCTCGCCCGCGGTATCGGGATCGAGATTGCCCGTGGGTTCGTCGGCAAGCATGACCCGCGGCCCCAGAATCAGCGAGCGCGCGATCGCCACCCGTTGCTGCTCGCCGCCGGAGAGCTCGCCCGGGCGGTGCGTCAGCCGATGTCCGAGACCGACGGTCTCCAACAACTCGAGCGCGGACGCGCGCGCCTTGGGACGGTCCCAGCGCGCGATGAGGGCCGGCATCATGACGTTCTCGAGGGCGCTGAAGTCGGGCAGCAGGTGGTGGAACTGGAAAACGAAGCCGATGGTCCGGTTGCGCAAGCCCGAGACCTCGTCATCGCTCCAGGCGGTCACGTCGCGTCCCTCGTAGTGCAGCGCACCGCGGTCGGGGCGCTCGAGGGTGCCGATGATGTAGAGCAGCGTGCTCTTGCCGACGCCGGACTCGCCGACGATGGCGAGCCGTTCGCCCTGGCTCAATGACAAGTCGAGGTCCGCCAGCACCTCTACCTGCTTGCCGCCTCCGCTAAAGGACTTCGCCAATCCCCGTACTTCGATCAACGCCGCCACGTTCCGCTACTCGTATCGAATGACGTCCACCGGGTGCAGCCTGGCCGCCTGCCGCGCGGGGTAGATGCTGGCGAGACAGCAGATCGCCAGGGAGGCCAGGGCCACCAGCCCGAAGTACAAGGGGGAGATGCTCACCGGCACGGTTGAGACCGGAAAGACGCCCTCCGGCAGCTCGATGAACTGATAGCGTTGAAGCGCCAGCGCCAGCACGTAGCCGATGACCACCCCGCACAGCGTGCCGACGGCGCCGATGACCCACCCCTTCAAGAGAAAGATCAGCCGTATGCCGCCGCGGGAGGCGCCCATGGAGCGCAGCACCGCGATGTCCTTGCGCTTTTCCATCACCACCATGATCAGCGTCGAGACGATGTTGAACGCCGCGATCATCACCATCAGCAGCAGCACCAGGAAATACACGGTCTTCTCCAGCCGCAGGGCGGCGAAGAGGTTGGGCCACAGACGCGTCCAGTCCTCCACCAGGTACCTCTCGCCCACCGCGTGCTGAATCTCCTCGGCGATGTCCCGAGCGTCCCCTACCTCGTCGACGGTGATCTCGATGCTGGTAGCGACCTTGCCGACCCCGAAGAACTGCTGCGCATCCGCAAGGCCCAGGAAGACCAGGCCGCTGTCGTACTCGCGCATGCCCGAATCGAAGATGCCGACCACCGCGAACCGCCTGATCCGCGGGACGATGCCCACCGCGGTGGGGCTCCCGATGGGCGAAACCGCCTGCAGCGCGTCGCCTGGTTTCACCCGCAGCTTGGTCGCCAGCCGATCGCCGATGATGATTCCGGGGAGCTGCAGCGGGCGCCCGTCCACGACTACCGGCGTTCGCTCCTCGAGGGCGCTCAGGCGGCCTTGCTGCAGGTAGGACTGGAGATCCACGTGGGACCGGCCCGGGTCGATGCCGCGCACCAGCACCCCGGTGACGCGGCTGCCCGCCGTCAGGATGATCTGTCCGGCGAGGGCCGGCGAGGCGGTCTTCACGTCATCGCGTTTCTCCAGTCGTGCCGCCAGCTCGTCGTAGCCCCTCACATAGGACGCCGGCCTGACCAGCTCGATGTGGGAGTGCAGGCCCAGGAGACGGTCCCGGAACACCTCCTCGAACCCGGTCATCACCGCGATGGCGACGTTCAGGGTGACCACCGCGATCATCACCCCGAGGATGGAGATAAGCGTGAGCAGGGAGATGAACCGCTCGCTGCGTCGGGCCCGGAGATAGCGCAGCCCTACGAACAACTCGTACCGCATCGTCAGGTGCGCAAAAGCGGGAAGAGGATCACGTCACGGATCGAAGGCGAGTCGGTCAACAGCATGATCAGCCGATCAATGCCGATGCCCTCTCCGGCGGCCGGAGGCATGGCATACTCGAGCGCGCGCACGTAGTCCTCGTCCACCTCGCAGGCGGTGTCATCCCCGGCCCGCCGGGCCGCGGCCTGTTCCTCGAACCGTCGCCGCTGATCGTCAGGATCGTTCAGCTCGGAAAAGGCGTTGGCCAACTCCCTGCCGCCGATGAAAAGCTCGAAACGATCGACCAGGGCGGGATTCGAGTCGTTCCGGCGCGCCAGGGGCGAAACTTCCAGGGGATAGCCGGTGACGAAGGTGGGCTGGATCAGCCGCGGCTCCACCAGGTGCTCGAAGATCTCCACCAGCAGCTTGCCGTGGCCCAGCTTGGGGTCGAGATCGAGCCCGAACTTGCCGGCAACCTTCCGCAGGCCTTCCGGGGTTGCCAGCTCCGACTCCTCCATGCCGGCGTGCCGGGCCACGCCCTGGGTCAGGGGAAGTCGCTGCCACGGCCTCTCCAGGCTGACTTCGTGCTCGCCGCAGGGGATGCGGAGGCTCCCGTGAATCTCCTCCGCCAGCGTCACGAAGAGCTCCTCGGTAAGCTCCATCATGTCCTCGTAGTCGGCGTAGGCTTGATAGAACTCGAGCATGGTGAACTCGGGGTTGTGGCGCGTGGAAATGCCCTCGTTGCGGAAGTTCCGGTTCAGCTCGAACACGCGGTCGAAGCCGCCCACCAGCAGCCGCTTGAGAAACAGCTCCGGCGCCACCCGCAGATAGAGGTCGAGGTCCAGGGCGTTGTGATGGGTCACGAAAGGCTTGGCCGCGGCGCCGCCGGCCATGGACTGCATCATCGGCGTCTCGACCTCGAGGAATCCCCGTTGCTCCAGGAAGCCGCGCACGAGCCCGATGACCCGCGAGCGGTTGCGGAATACCTCGCGGACCTCGGGATTGACCATCAGGTCCACGTAACGCTGCCGGTAGCGCGTCTCCACGTCCTTCAGGCCGTGCCACTTCTCCGGCAGGGGCCGTATGCACTTGGTCAGGAGGGTTACCTCTCTGGCCTGGATGGTGAGCTCGTTGGTGCGGGTCCGGAAGAGGCGTCCGTACACCCCCACGATATCGCCCACGTCGAGGGACCGGACCCGTTCGTAGGCCTCGTCCCCCAGGCCGTCCCTGCGGGCGTAGACCTGCAGCCTTCCCGTCCCGTCCTCGACCTCGAAGAACGCCGCCTTGCCGTGCGGCCTCAGCGCCCGTATCCGGCCGCCCAGCGCGAACTCCTCCGACAACGCTTCCAGTTCCGGTGGCGCGAGATCCCCGTGGCGGTCACGGATTTCCCGGGCCGTATGATTGGGACGGAAGTCGTTGCGATAAGCGGCCAGACCCCCTGCCTTGAGTTGCGCCACCTTGTCGCGGCGCGCCGCCACCTGTTCGTTGACTTCGTCCATATGATGAGGGTGATGAGGGTTCGTGTCACAGCATGCCAAGCTGCAGCTTGGCCGCGTCCGACATGAGGCTGGGATCCCAGGGCGGCTCCCAGACGATTTCGTGGTGCACGTCGTTGCCGCCCTCCACCGCCTTGACCTTCTCCTCCCCTTCCATGGGAAGGGACTGGGCGGCCGGGCAGTTCGGCGCGGTAAGGGTCATGGAGACGGACGCGTTGCCGAGAGGATCCAGCTCCACACCGTAGATCAACCCCATTTCGTAGATGTTCACCGGAACTTCGGGGTCGTAGATGGTCTGCAGGGCCTCGATGACCCGCTGCTCGATGTCTTTCTGCTCCTCTATGGTATCCACGAGCCGTCTCCCGCGCCGTTATTCGGTACTGACCGCCTTTTCCTCGCCGTCGAGGGCGGCGCGCAACGCGTGCCACGCCAGCGTAGCGCACTTGACGCGCGCGGGATAGTCCCGGACGCCCGCGAATGCGGCCAGCTTGCCCATGCCGGGGGAATCGGACTCCATGCCGTCCGCGGGCGCCACCATCCGGTGGAAGCGCTCGAAGAGACTCACGGCGTCCTCGCAAGTCTGCCGCTTCAGGCGTTCGGTCATCACCGACGCGGAGGCGATGCAGATGGCGCAGCCCGTGCCCTCGAACCGGATGTCCTTCACCTGGCCTTCTTCCACCTGCAGACGGACCGTGACCTTGTCGCCGCAAAGGGGATTGATCCCCCTGGCGCTTCGATTGGCTTCCGCCAGCGGGCCGAAGTTGCGCGGCCGGCGGTTGTGATCCAGGATCAGCTCCTGGTAGAGCTCCTTCAGGTCAGACACCGTTGAACAGCCTCCATGCCGTTTCCAGACCGTCGGCCAGCACATCGACCTCGGCCTCGGTGTTGTAGCACGCGAACGACGCGCGCACCGTGGCCGGCACTCCGAACCGCTCCATGACCGGCATGGCGCAGTGGTGTCCGGCCCTCACCGCGATCCCTTCCTGGTCGAGGATGGTGCCGAGGTCATGAGCGTGGACGTCGCCGAGAACGAACGACACCAAAGAGGCCCGGCGCCCGGGCGTCCCCACCAGGCGCACGCCGGGAACCTGCCCGAGGCGCTCCACGGCATACGCCACCACCCGGTCTTCGTGGCTCGCCACGGCATCGATGCCGAGAGCGATGACGTACTCCACCGCCGCCCCCAGGCCGATGACGCCGGCGATATTGGGGGTCCCGGCCTCGAACTTGTAGGGCAGCACGTTGTATTCGGTCTCTTCGAAGCTGACCGAAAGAATCATGTCTCCGCCACCCTGGTAGGGCGGCATCTCCTCCAGCAGGGCGGCCTTTCCATAGAGCACGCCGACACCCGTGGGACCGTAAAGCTTGTGGCCCGAGAAGGCGTAGAAGTCACAGTCGAGGTCCTGCACGTCCACCCGGGTGTGGGGTATCCCCTGGGCGCCGTCCACCAGCACCGGAGCGCCGGCGCGGTGGGCGTCCGCGATCATTTGCTTGATGGGGTTCACGGTGCCCAGGGCGTTGGAGACGTGCGGCAGGGCCACCATCCGGGTCCTGGGGCCCAGCAGCCGGTGGTACTCATCCATCACGATGTCGCCGTGGTCGTCCACCGGGATCACCCGCAGGACCGCTCCCTTCTCCTGGCAGATGAGTTGCCAAGGGACGATGTTGGAGTGGTGCTCCATGGCCGAGATGACCACCTCGTCGCCGGCCTGGAGACGGGCGCCGCCGTAGCACCGGGCGACGAGGTTGATGGCCTCGGTGGTGCCCCGGACGAAGACGATCTCCCGTTCGTCCGCTGCGTTGAGGAACGTCCTGACCGCCGTCCGCGCGCCTTCGTAGGCCCGCGTCGCGGCTTCGCTCAACCAGTGGACGCCACGATGGATGTTGGAGTTCTCGGTCTCGTAGTATTCAGCGACGCGCCGGATCACCGCGTGCGGCTTCTGGGCCGTGGCCGCGTTGTCGAGGTAGACCAGCGGCTTGCCGTGAACGGTCCGGCCGAGGACCGGGAAATCCTCCCGCACCCGCGCCACGTCGTAGGAGCCCTCCGGTCTGTTCTGCCCTGCTGTCTTGAACTGTTTCACGTTCATTCCGCCTAGCCGGGCGCGGGCGGGTTTGCCCCCCTACGAAGGGCATTCCCCTTCGTAGCCCGGTACGTTCCGTCAGATCCCCAACTCGGTGAGGACTCCGTTCTCGACACCGTCCCGTAACGGCTCGATGGCGATGCCGTCGAGGACCTCGCCGGCGAAACCGTGGACCAGCAACTGCCTGGCCAGCGTCTCGTTCAGTCCCCGCGAGCGCAGGTAGAAGAGCTCGTCCTCTTCCAGTTGTCCGATGGTGGTGCCGTGGGAGCAACGGACGTCGTCGGCCAGGATCTCCAACTGCGGCTTGCTGTCGATCTCCGCGTCGCGGGAAAGCATCAGATTCTTGTTGGACTGTTGCGCGTCGGTCTTCTGCGCTTCCTTGCGCACGACGATCTTGCCGTTGAACACCGCCCGCGAACGCCCGCTCAGCACCCCCTTGTACAGCTCGCGGCTGGTGCCGTGGGGCCTGACGTGCTCGATGGCGGTGCGGTTGTCCACGTGCTGCGTGCCGCCCGCCACATAGAGGCCCCGGAGCAGGCAGTCGGCTCCCTCGCCGTCGAGCAACGCGTTGATCTCCACTCTCGTCATGCTCCCGCCCGAGGCGACGGAAAGCGACCGGTAGCGGCTGTTGCGTGCCTGACGCACCTGGACGGTGCCCAAATGGAACGCCCCGCCGCCTTCCCGCAGCAGGCGGTAGTGGTCCAGCTCGGCGTCGTCCTCCAGGACGATCTCCGTGACGGCGTTGGTGCAATAGACCTCGTCCCCCGCCCCCGAGTAGGTCTCCACCAGGGTGAGCCGGCTGCCGGCGCCCACCACCACGAGGGTCCGGGGGTGGACGATGCGTCCGGACGCCTGCTCCGGAACCGCGGCGAAAGCCAGGTGGACGGGCCGCTCCAGTACCCGACCCGGACCCAGCCGGACGGCGGCGCCGTCTTCGAGGAAGGCGGTGTTGAGCGCCCGGAGCGCGTGGCCGTCGTAGTCGGCGTGGCGCCCGAGATGCGCTTCTACCCAGGGAAGCCGGCCCTCTATGGCCGTGGCCAGCCGCCCGATGAAGACGTCATCGCCGTCACTGTCCGGGACGGCGCCGGCGCCGTCCCACGGGAACGTCAGCGCGTGGCGTTCCCACCCTTCCGAATCGAAGGGGTCGCGGCCCCGGGCCGCAGACCCGTCCGAAACATCCGGCGTGCGCAGGCGGGCCTTCCGCAGTGCTTCCAGGCTCGTGTACTTCCACTCCTCGTGCCGGGTGGACGGAAAGCCCAGGGAGCAGAAACGCTCCATGGCGCGTCGCCGCAGATCTCCGGCCCAGCCGCCGCCGTTGCCGGATACGCGCGCCGTGAGCTTCTCGAAATCCTCGAGATAGCCCTGCTGCTCCGTTGCCGTCCGGGTCATGCTCCCTGGCTCCGGTCCGTCGAGACCTCCGGCTCCTCGCCGGCCGCCCCCTCCGCCCAGGAATAGCCGGTATTCTCCAACTCCTGGGCGAGTTCCTTGCCGCCGGACTTCACCAGGCGACCGTTGTGGATGACGTGGACCACGTCCGGCACCACGTGGTTGAGCAGCCGCTGATAGTGGGTCACCAGGATGATGGCCCGCTCCGGGCCGCGGAAGAGGTTGATGCCGTGGGCCACGACCTTGAGGGCGTCGATGTCCAGGCCGGAGTCGGTTTCGTCCAGAATCGCCAGCGTGGGCTCCAGCATGGTCATCTGGAAGATCTCGGCGCGTTTCTTCTCGCCGCCCGAGAAGCCGGCGTTCACCGGGCGCCGCAGCAGGTCCTCGCCCATCTCCACCGCCTGCATCCGCTCCTTGGCCAGGGCCATGAAGTCCACCGCGTCCAGCTCCTCCTCGCCGCGGTGGGTGCGCCCGGCGTTGACCGCGGCCCTCAGGAAATACAGGCTGTTGAGGCCGGGAATCTCCACCGGATACTGGAACCCCAGGAAGATCCCCTCCACCGCCCGCAGCTCCGGGGCCATGTCGAGCAGGTCCTGTCCCTTGTAGCGGACTTCGCCGGCGGTCACCTCGTAGGTGTCGCGCCCGGCCAGCACCTGGGCCAGGGTGCTCTTGCCCGAGCCGTTGGGTCCCATGATGGCGTGGACCTCGCCCGCCGCCACCGTCAGGTCGATGCCGCGGAGGATTGCCTTGCCCTCGACGCGCGCATGCAGGTTTCGAACTTCAAGCATCCCGTCTATCCTTGTGGACGACCGCCGGTCGCCCCTACCACAGACATCCCGTTCATCCTGATGGGCGAACCGCGGGTCGCCCCTACCCGACGCTGCCTTCGAGGCTGATCCCGAGGAGCTTCTGGGCCTCCACGGCGAACTCCATCGGCAGCTCGCGGAAGACCTCACGGCAAAAGCCGTTGACGATCATGGCCACGGCGTCCTCTTCCTTGATGCCCCGCTGCCGGCAATAGAAGATCTGGTCCTCGCCGATCTTCGAGGTCGACGCCTCGTGCTCGATGTGGGCCGAGTTGTTCTTCACCTCCAGATAGGGAAAGGTGTGGGCGCCGCACTGGCTGCCCATCAGCAGGGAATCGCACTGGGAGTAGTTGCGGGCGTTGGACGCGCCCTTGAGCACCTTGACGAGGCCGCGGTAGCTGTTCTGGCCGTGGCCGGCCGAAATGCCCTTGGAAACGATGGTGCTGCGGGTGTTCTTGCCCATGTGGATCATCTTGGTTCCGGTATCCGCCTGCTGGTGGTTGTTGGTCACCGCCACGGAATAGAACTCGCCCACCGAATCGTCCCCTTGCAGTATGCAGCTCGGGTACTTCCAGGTGATGGCGGAGCCGGTCTCCACCTGCGTCCACGAGATCTTGGATTTCCGTCCCGCGCACTTGCCCCGCTTGGTGACGAAGTTGTAGATGCCGCCCTTGCCGTCCTTGTCGCCGGGGTACCAGTTCTGCACGGTGGAGTACTTGATCTGCGCGTCCTCCAGCGCCACCAGCTCCACCACGGCGGCGTGGAGCTGGTTCTCGTCGCGCATGGGCGCGGTGCACCCTTCCAGGTAGCTCACGTAGCTGCCGGCGTCGGCGACGATCAGCGTGCGCTCGAACTGGCCCGTCTGGGCCGCGTTGATGCGGAAATAGGTGGACAGCTCCATGGGACAGCGCACGCCCTTGGGGACGTAGCAGAACGATCCGTCGCTGAAGACCGCCGAGTTGAGCGACGCGAAAAAGTTGTCGCTATACGGCACCACCGAGCCCAGATACTGGCGCACCAGCTCCGGGTGCTCTCGCACCGCCTCGGAGAACGAGCAGAAGATGATGCCCATCTCCGCCAGCTTGTCCTTGAAGGTCGTCGCCACCGATACGCTGTCGAACACGGCGTCCACCGCCACCCCGGCCAATGCCTCGCGCTCGTGCAGCGGGATGCCGAGCTTCTCGTAGGTGGCCAGAAGCTCCGGATCCACCTCGTCCAGGCTCTTGGGGGCGTCCTTCTTGGCCTTGGGAGCGGAGTAGTAGATGATGCTCTGGTAGTCGATGGGCGGATAGTGGACGTTGGCCCACTTGGGCTCGGCCTCGGACTTCTCGAGCTTCGTCCAGTAGCGGTAGGCCTTGAGCCGCCAGTCCAGCAACCACTCCGGCTCGCCCTTCTTCTCCGAGATCAGCCGCACCACGTCTTCGCTCAGGCCCGGCGGAACGTGGTCCGCCTCGATGTCCGTCACGAAGCCGTACTTGTACTCGCTGTCGACCAGCTCGTTGTCCAGTTCCATATTTGCCATTTCCTTCACGCGCGCCGAAGTGGGATCCCCCGGCTTCATCCGTCTCCGGCGCACGGAGTTCAGCTGTGCAGGCCGTTCAAGCGGCCCTTGAGACCCTCCCGGTCGGCAAGGCTCCCTATGGAGACCCCCTCCAGGTATTCCGCCAACAGCATCTGCGCCCGCTCCCACACGGAAATCTGCGTGCACACCGTATCATAGGGACAGCGGTGATGATCCAGGCAATCCATCAGGCTCAGCGGCTTCTCGACGGCTTCGTACGCTTCCTTGACGCTGATGGACTCCGGAGGTCGCGCCAGACTGAAGCCGCCCTTGCGGCCCACGTGGGAGTGGACCAGCCCCGCCGCCGCAAGGTCCTTCATGATCTTCGACATGTAATGTGTCGGAATGTCCTGCCGCGCCGCGATCTCCTTGCTACCCACCACCCATCGCTCCGGCTGGGCGGCCAGATACGAAAGCGCCCGCACGGCATAGTCGACCTTCCTGCCGATATTCATCAGCGAGCTTCGGTCGGCCGTGGTCTTGACGGAATTCACAGCAGGTTCTTGCATGCCGGATCTCCCAGTGGGCTATACGCACCAGAGCGCGGCAGTAATCTCGATCACCCCGCACATGAAATATAGACCTAATACATCCACATTGTCAAACCGCCGACACTTTTTCCGTCTTGAACAAGCCGGAATCGCCGTGCTACCAAGCCCTGATGGCGATCCTCAAGGTAGCGCGGCTCGGCAATCCGGTGCTGCGGACGCCCGCTCGGGAAGTTCCGGTTGCCGACATCACGCAGCCCGATTTCCAGCGGCTCGTCGACGACATGGTGGTTACCATGCGCGAGTACGACGGCGTGGGACTCGCCGCCGTGCAGGTCCACGAGCCGCTGCAGGTAGCCGTCCTGGAGGTGGCGGAGAATCCCCGCTATCCCGGGAAGGCCGCCGTGCCGCTTTCCGTCCTCGTCAACCCCACCATCACGCCCCTGGGAGACGAAACCGAGGACGACTGGGAGGGCTGCCTGAGCATCCCCGAGATCCGCGGCCTGGTGCCCCGTTACAAGCGGCTGCGGGTGACCGCCCTGGACCGCGACGGGAAGGAACTGGATTTCGTTGCAGAGGGCTTCCACGCGCGTGTCATTCAGCACGAGGTGGACCACCTGCGCGGCCACGTCTACCTGGACCGCATGCCCGACCTCTCGACGCTCACCTACCTGACCGAGCTGGCACGTTATGGGGCAAATCGATAACGCCGACCATCCTGCATTCTGTGGGTAGAGGCGACAGGCCGGTCGCCCCGACATCCGCGATGGCAAGACAGCCTGCGACGAAGCCTGCCCGTATTTCCGGTCAATCCCCGCCCACGGTCCTGATCTGCAGCTCCGAGAGCTGCCGCGCATCCACCGGCGTGGGCGCCTCGGTGAGCATGCACACCGCCCGCTGGCTCTTGGGGAAGGCGATGACGTCGCGGATCGCCGGCGAATCGCTCAAGAGCATGGCCATGCGGTCGACACCGAAGGCGATGCCGCCGTGGGGAGGGGCGCCGAGGTCCAGCGCCTCCAGGAGGAAGCCGAACTGCTCCTCAACCGTGTCGGGGTTCACGTCGAGCAGCGACAGCACCTGGCGCTGCAGCTCCGGCGAATGGATCCGGATGCTGCCTCCGCCCAGCTCCATGCCGTTGAGCACCAGGTCGTAGGCGCGGGACTTCACCCGGCCGGGATCCGATTCGAGCAGCGGCAGGTCTTCCTCCCGCGGCGCCGTGAACGGATGGTGCACGGCGGTGTAGCGTGCTTCCGCCGCCTTCCACTCCATCAGCGGGAAGTCGAGGACCCAGCAGAAGGCCTGGAGGCCCTCCTGGACCAACCCGAGCCTGCGGCCCATCTCCAGCCGCAGGTTGGCGAGGCCCTCGTTGACGATGTCGAAGTCGTCGGCGAGCATGAAGATGATGTCGCCGGGCCGCGCTCCGGTGAGCGTCGCGAGGGCCTCCTTCTCGCCCTCGCTCAGGAACTTCGTCAACGGCGACTGCCACTCGTTCTCGGTGACCTTGATCCAGGCCAGCCCCTTGGCGCCGTAGCGCCCCACCAGTTCGGTGAGGTCATCCAGCTCCTTGCGCGACAGGTTTCCGGCCCCCGGCACGCACAGGCCCTTGACGATGCCGCCGGCCTTCAGGGCGCGGGTGAAGATGGCCACCCTGGAGTCGCGGAACCGATCCGACAGCTCCACCAGCTCCAGGCCGAAGCGCAGGTCGGGCTTGTCGGTGCCGTAGCGTCCCATGGCTTCTTCCCAACTCAGGCGGGGAAACGGCGTCTCCACATCGACCCCTTTGACCTCCCGGAAGACCCGCGCCATCATGCCCTCGACCATGGCGAAGATGTCGTCGGGCTGGACGAACGACATCTCGATGTCGAGCTGGGTGAACTCGGGCTGCCGGTCCATGCGCAGGTCCTCGTCGCGAAAGCAGCGCACGATCTGGAAGTACCGGTCCACGCCGCCGACCATGAGGATCTGCTTGAAGAGCTGGGGCGACTGCGGCAGGGCGTAGAACTTGCCCGGATGCATGCGGCTGGGCACCAGGTAGTCGCGGGCGCCCTCCGGGGTGCTCTTGGTGAGGACCGGGGTCTCCACCTCCATGAAGGACAGCTCGTTCAGATGAGCGCGGATGGTGGTCAGCATGCGGTGCCGGACCTCGAGCGGACGCAGGCTGCGCGGCCGCCTGAAGTCGAGATAGCGGTAGCGGAAACGGCTGGTCTCGGTGGGCTCCACGTCGTCGTCCACCGGGAACGGCGGCACCCGTGAGGGATTGAGCACGCGCAGCTCCTGCGCCATGAGCTCTACCGCCCCGGTGGCGAGATTCGGGTTCACGGTTTCCTCGGAGCGGCGCACCAGGGTGCCGCGCACCGCCAGCACGTCCTCCGAGCGCACCCGTTTGGCCTTCTCGTGGGCCTCCGGCGTCACCTCGGGATTCACCACCACCTGCACCACGCCGGCGCGGTCCCGGAGGTCGATGAAGAGGAGGCCGCCATGGTCACGCAGGGACTGGGTCCAACCCATCAGGGTCAGCACCCGGCCCACGTCGTTCTCGCCCGGCTCCCCGCAGCGGCAACTCCGCTGCCAGTCGCCCATCAAATCCACATTCCGCTTGTTCACCTGTTCACCTGGAAGGTTCACTTGTTCACCCGAAAGGTCACCTGTTGCCCGGAGGGCTCCCGTTCGCCCGAAAGACTCATGCCGAGGCGGAGCCGAACGGCTCCACCAGACTGTCGTCGACGTTCGCGAACTCCACCTCGACCTGCTCCCTTGTCGCCATGTGACGCAGGACCGCCCTGCCCTTCGTCATCTCGTCAGGGCCCACGATGAGCACCCCGCGCGCGCCCAGTTTGTCGGCCCGCCTCATCTGGCTCTTGAGGCTCCTGGCCTCCCCGTCCAGATCCACCCGGACGCCTCGCCGGCGCAGGCGCTGAGCCAACGCGAACGTCCACCGCTGCGCCTCCTCTCCCATCCACGCCAGGTACAGCAGCGCCGCCCCCGGTTCGCCCGCGCCGCCTTCCGACAGCAGCAGCGCCAGGCGCTCGACCCCCAGGGCGAACCCGACTCCGGCCACCGGAGGTCCCCCGAGGGACTGCACCAGGCCGTCATAGCGCCCGCCCGCGGCCACGGTGTTCTGGCTCCCGAGGCCCGTTCCGGCCTTCCACTCGAACGTGGTCCGGCAATAGTAGTCGAGCCCGCGCACCAGGCGGGGGTTGACGACCGGCTCCGGACGGATGTCCTTCAACAGATCAAGCACCGAATCGAAATGCCGCCGGCACTCCGCGCAGAGATGGGACAGAATCGACGGCGCGGCGGTGACGACGCCGGCGCAGGACACACGCTTGCAGTCCAGCACCCGCAACGGGTTGGTCTCCAGGCGCCGGTCGCAGTCGGCGCACAGCTCGCCCCGGCGTCCTTCCAGAAAACCCACCAGCGCCGCGCGGTACCCGGGGCGGCACTCGACGCAGCCGATGGAGTTCACCTCCAGCACCGTCCCCGCCACCGCCAGCTCCTCCCACAGGTCGCGCAGCATGAGTAAAAGCTCGGCGTCGACGAAGGGATCCGTGCGGCCGAACACTTCGGCGCCGATCTGGTGGAACTGGCGCAGCCTGCCCTTCTGGGGCCGCTCCCGCCGGAACATGGGCCCGTGGTAGTAGAGCTTCCTCACCGGCTCCACCTGGTGGAGCTTTCCCTCGACGTAGGCCCGCACCACCCCCGCCGTGCCTTCCGGCCTCAGGCTCAACAGGGTGGCGTTCGCGTCGCGGTCGGCAAAGGTGTACATCTCCTTCTCGATGACGTCGGTGCTCTCCCCCAGCGAACGCGAGAAGAGCTCGGACTTCTCCAGGACCGGGACTCGAATCTCCTTGAAGTTATAAGCGGCAAATACCTGTACGGCAGTCTGTTCGATCCTTTGCCAGAGCTCCACTTCACCCGGCGGAACGTCGGAGAATCCCTTGATGCGGGTCAATTTCATAAGCACCCCCGAACGGGCGCCCGCGGCGGAATCATGGTTGTCATAAGGGGGATCGGTGACCGATGACAGGAGGATCTGCACGCGCCGGAAACGACGTGCCGTCACCGATAGGAGCTAACAGAGGCAGGCGGGAAAGTCAACAAAGCCCCTTTCGGGAGGCTCTCCGCAGGAGCCCGTAGGCGCACGCGGCCGCCGCCAGGATCACGAGGTAAATGAGTCCCACCATAAGCCAGTCCGGGCTCGGCACGGACAAGGCGGCCATGGGAACCCCGGCGAGCAGCTCGACGGCCCTCAGGAAGAGCGCCACGAAGGGTTCCAGCACCCTGGCCAGCAGCGTTGATGCGGCGGGAAACAGCGGGCACAGGAAACCCATGAGAAGAGCCGAAGGCACGATCAGGAATCCCACCAGCGGCACCAGCAAAGGGTTGGCGATGAAGCCCGCCAGGGAAAGGTAGCCGAAGTGGTGGGCTACCAGCGGCCCGGTGCCGACGGCAGCGAAGAACGGCACCAGGATCGCCAGCAGGATGGACGGCCGCAGGCGCTGCAGCCACCCGCCCGCCGGCGCATCCGCGGAGCGCATGGAGGGAGTGTGCTGGAAGAGCCGGAGAGCGGCGACGATGGCCAGCACCGCCAGGAAGGATAGCTGGAACGATACCTCCATGACCGCGCCGGGCCAGCACAACGCGACGATGGCGGCGGCCCATGCCAGGGTGCCGAAGATGTTCAACTGCCGCCCGCTCAACACGGCCAATTGGTACAGTCCGATCATGATGGCGGCCCGCACCGTGGGGATCCTCGCCCCGGCCACCACGGTATAGAGGACCACCGGCACCAGGGACCCGAAGGCAGCCAGCTTATACACCGGCAGCGACAGCAGCAGGCGGGTGCTGCGTGACGCGACTGTCCGGAAGAAGACGAACGCCGCCAGGCCGAGCATGCCCACGTGCAGGCCCGATATCGACAGGACATGTGACATGCCGACGGCGGCGAACCGCTCCCGCGTTTCCCTGGAGAGCCCGCCCCGGTCTCCCAGCATCAGGGCCTTGACGAGCGCACCGCTCTCCGGCTCGAAGCGGCGCTCCACGAACCGCCCTATGCGCCGCCGCACCGTCTCGACCCAACCCCGGATGCCCCCGCCACGGCTCACCCGCACCGCCTCCCAGTCGTTGTGGAGGTAGGCGATCCGGTAGATTCCCCGCCGGGCCAGGAAGGCCCGGTAGTCGAAGCGCTCGCCGCGGTTCCTGGGCGGACGCAGGCGCAGGGGGACCCGCACCACGTCCCCGTAATGCCAGTGACGGTAGGCGTTGCGGACCGTTACCAGGATGCTGCCGGAGGTTTTTCGGGAGCCTTGCGGCGTCCACACCCGTTCCGCCGACAGGTACCAGCGGCTCCGGGTGCCCTGCCCCTCGGGCTCGCGATACAGCCTTCCCTCGATGACGGCTTCCGTGCGTGCGAGATGGCGGACGTCGCCCGGCGAAGAGCGCGGATGCAACAGACGGTAGTGGGCGGAGAAGCCCCACTGGAACGCCAGCGCGCAGGCGAGGCCGAGCAGTCCCCAGCGGCGACGCACGAAGCAAAGGGCCAGGGAAACCGCGGCCAAGAACATCGTGAACGGCCACACGCTGCCAAGACCGGACGCAGCGGCCGCTGCTTGACCGATGAGGAGGGCTGCAAGCGGGACGACGAGAGGGATCATGAGGGTGCCGGACGAGCACCCTCATGCCGACTCTCCCAAAGGGAGAGGGGTCGGAAGGGTCGGGTACGTGGTGGAGACAAGGCCGGACATCGCACAGGGTCTACATGGTGCGGGAACACGACGCCGGCTAGTCCGCGGCCTGGAAGGACTCGACGATGCGCCGGGCCACCGGCCGGCTGATGGACGGAACCTCCAGAAGCTCGTCCAGGGAGGCGCCCCGCAGCCGCTTCATGCTGCCGAAGCGCCGCAGCAATGCCTTGCGGCGCGTCGGCCCCACGCCGGGAATGCCGTCGAGGTCCGAGCGCAGGGTCTCGCGCTTGCGGATACTGCGGTGGTAGGTGATGGCGAACCGGTGCGCCTCGTCGCGAATACGCTGCAGCAGGAACAGGGCGTTGGAATTGCGTCGAAGCACCACCGGATTGCTGCGGTAAGGCAGGAAGATCCGTTCCTCCGAACGCTCGATCTCGGCCAGGCGCGGCGACGCGGTGACCCGCATCTTGGCCATGGCCACCACCTCCACGCCCGTGACCCGAAGGTCCGCCAGCGCCGTCAGCGCCACCTGCAACTGCCCCTTGCCGCCGTCCACCACCACCAGGTCCGGCAGGTCCGTTTCCCGCAGGCCGCGCTGGAAGCGCCGCTTGACGACCTCGTACATCATGGCGAAATCGTCGCCGCGGGTTTCGGGTGCGACGGTGCGCACACGGTAGCGCCGGTAGTTCTGCTTGTCGGGCTCGCCGTCGAAGAACGACACCCGTGAACCCACGGCATGGGTGCCCTGGATCATGGAGATGTCGTAGCACTCGATGCGCTGCGGATACCGCCGCAGCCGGAGCCTGGACTGCAGTTCGAGCAGCATCTTCTCCCGCTCCCGCTCCTGGTCGTGACGCTCGCTGAAGCCCTGGCGGGCGTTGTTCATGGCCATCTCCAGAAGCTTGCGCTTCTCGCCCCGCTGGGGCTGGTGCACCGTTACCCGCCGTCCCTTGCGCTCCTCCAGGTACTCCTCGTGCAGGTCCCGGTCCTCCAGATCCACCGGCACCAGGATCTCCTCGGGAACGAAGCGGTTGCCCTGGTAGAACTGGGTCAACAGGGCTGCGACGATCTCTTCGTCGTCGAAGTGGTGGTCCTCCAGGGAATAGGCCTGGTTGCCGGTGAGCTTGCCCTGGCGCACGAAGATGACCTGGACCTCGATGAAACCGCCCTCGCGGTACAGTCCGAAGATGTCCTGGTCGGCGCCCCAGTGGGACACCATGCGCTGCTTCTCCAGGGTCTTCTCCACCGCCCGGATGCGGTCCCGCAGCTTGGCCGCCTGCTCGAACTCCAGCGCGTCGGCGCGCTCCCGCATGCGCGCGCGCAGTTGCCGCAGCAGGTCGGCGCTCTTGCCCTCGATGAACAGTACCGCCTGTCGCAGGTTGCCGGCGTACTCCTCCGGATCCACCGGGTGGACGCAGGGCGCCGGGCAGCGCTTGATCTGGTACTGCAGGCACGGGCGGTCACGGTTGCGGAAGTTGTAGTCGGTGCAGCTGCGCAGCAGGAAGTGCTTCTCGATGACCTCAAGGGTCTCGCGCACGGCGACGGCGGAGGCGTAGGGGCCGAAGTAGCGGCTGCCGTCCTTGACGATGCTGCGGGTGGCGAGGATGCGCGGCCAGTCGCCGGCGGTGACCTTGATGCTCAGGTAGCTCTTGTCGTCCTTGAGGCGGATGTTGTAGCGCGGCTTGTACTGCTTGATGAGGTTGTTCTCGAGGATCAACGCTTCCTTCTCGTTGCTGGTCACCAGGGTCTCGATGTCCACCACCTGGCGCATGAGGAACGCGACGTGCGGGCGTCCGTCGCCGCCCCGCAAGTAGGAGCGCACCCGCGCGCGCAGCTCCTTGGCCTTGCCCACGTAGACCACCTTGCCGCCGCCGTCCCGCATCAGGTAGACGCCGGGCCCGGCGGGAAGCGTGTCCAGCTTGTCCTTCAGCTCCTCGACGTTCATGGCTTGTAAATCCCGGTGTCAGGACCGCCCGGCGGCGGCGCGGGCGAGGTACGGCCCGGACAGCTCCTTCTCCTGGAGGCCGCGGATGCGGTCCCGGATCTCCGCGGCCTTCTCGAACTCCAGACGGTCCGAGGCCTGCTTCATTTCCTTCCTGAGCTTCGCCACCATGCGCGGGATCTCGCTCGGCGCCGGCCCGTCGTCGGCCACCAGCGGCACGTCCACGTAGTCGGCGTCGTAGGCCTGGATCAGCGGCTCGTCGATCTGCTTGACCACGCTTCGGGGCACGATGCCGTGTTCCTCGTTGAAGGCCTTCTGGACCCCGCGGCGGCGCTCTGTCTCGCCGATGGCCAGCTTCATGGAGTCGGTCATGACGTCGGCGTACAGGATCACGGTGCCGTCCACGTTGCGCGCGGCGCGTCCGATGGTCTGGATCAACGACCGCTCCGAGCGCAGGAACCCCTCCTTGTCCGCGTCGAGGATGGCAACCAGCGAAACCTCCGGGAGGTCCAGCCCCTCCCGGAGCAGGTTGATGCCCACCAGCACGTCGAACACCCCCTTGCGCAGGTCCCGGATGATCTCCACCCGCTCGATGGCGTCGATGTCCGAGTGCAGGTAACGGACCTTCACGTTGAGGTCCTGGTAGTAGTCGGTGAGGTCCTCGGCCATGCGCTTGGTCAGGGTGGTTACCAGCACTCGTGCGTTCACCGCCGTGCGCTTGCGGATCTCCTCCAGCAGGTGGTCCACCTGGGTGGCCGCGGGCCTCACCACGATCTCGGGATCCGTGAGGCCGGTGGGACGGATCAACTGCTCCACCCGGACGTGCCCGCTCCTCATGAGTTCATAATCGGCCGGTGTCGCCGAAACATAAATCGTCTGGTTGGTAGCTTCCTCGAATTCCTCGAAGTTCAGCGGGCGGTTGTCCAGCGCCGAAGGCAACCGGAAGCCGAACTCCACCAGGGTTTCCTTGCGCGAGCGATCGCCGCGGTACATGCCGCCGATCTGCGGCACGGTGACGTGGCTCTCGTCCACGAACAGTACGAAGTCGTCCGGGAAGTAGTTGAGCAGCGTGGGCGGGGGTTCTCCAGGGCGCCGCCCGGTGAGGTGGCGGGAGTAGTTCTCCAGTCCCGGGCAGTAGCCCATCTCCTCCAGCAGCTCCAGGTCGTAGAGGGTGCGCTGGCGCAGCCGCTGCGCCTCCAGCAGCTTGTTCTCGCGCTTGAGTTCGGCCAACCGTTCCCGGAGCTCCTCCCGGATCGCAATCACCGCCGCCTTCATGCGTTCGGCGGTGGTGACGTAGTGGCTGGCCGGATACACCGTGGCCTTGTCCACGCGCCGGCGCACCTTGCCGCGCACCGGGTCCACCTCCAGCAGCGACTCCACCACGTCGTCGAAGAACTCGATGCGCAGCGCCGACTTGTCCTCGTAGGCCGGGAACACTTCCACGGTGTCGCCGCGCACCCGGAAGGTGCCGCGATGGAAGTCGTAGTCCACGCGCTCGTACTGGATGTCCACCAGCTTGCGCAGCATGCGGTCGCGGTCGATACGCATGCCCTCTTCCAGGTACACCATCAGGTCGAAGTAGGCTTCCGGTGAGCCCAGACCGTAGATACACGAGACGCTGGCGACGATGACCGCGTCGCGGCGCTCCAGCAACGCCATGGTGGCGGCGTGGCGCAGCTTGTCGATCTCGTCGTTGATGGAGGCGTCCTTGGCGATGTAGGTGTCGGTAGAGGGGACGTAGGCCTCGGGCTGGTAGTAGTCGTAGTAGCTGATGAAGTAGCGCACGGCGTTGTCCGGCAGCAGCAGCCGGAACTCGTTGTAGAGCTGTGCCGCCAGCGTCTTGTTGGGGGCGATCACCAGCGTGGGCCGGTTGATGCGGCTGATGACGTTGGCCATGGTGAAGGTCTTGCCGGAACCCGTCACCCCCAGCAGCACCTGGTGGCGGCGCCCTCCCTCCAGTCCCTCCACCAACTGTTCGATGGCCCGGGGCTGGTCGCCCTGGGGCTGGAAGTCCGCCACCAGGCGGAACTGCCCCGCCTTCCGTTCCTTGAGCATGTCAAAGAAATATCATCGCGGACGGGCGGTGTGCAAAATCGCCGCGACACACCGGCCCGAACGCGGGTTCCCTGGACACGCGCGGAGGGAAGCTGTTAAGGTCTGCTCTCGCGGACGGCCCTCATGAGCTGCATGGGGACGACCCTTCTCATCCCATGGAAACCTTCGACCTCACCATCATCGGCGGCGGCATCGTGGGGCTGGCGACCGCCATGCGCATGACCCGGGACCACCCCGGGTTGCGCTGCGCCGTGCTGGAGAAGGAGCCGGAACTGGGCATGCACCAGACCGGCCACAACAGCGGCGTCCTCCACTCGGGAATCTACTACCGGCCGGGATCCGTGAAGGCGCAGACCTGCGTCGCCGGCAAGAAGGCGCTGCAGGAGTTCTGCGACGAGCACGGCATCCACTACGACCTCTGCGGCAAGGTCATCGTCGCCACGCGACCGGAAGAACTGCCGCGCCTGGACGAGTTGAACCGGCGCGCCCAGGCCAACGGCGTGGACGGCGTGCGCATGATCGGCCCCGAGGAGTTGCGGGAAATCGAGCCACACTGCACCGGCCTGAAGGCATTGCACGCCCCTTTCACCGGCATCATCGACTTCGGCGACGTGGCGCGGGCCTACGCCCGCCTGTTCGCGGAGGCCGGCGGCGCCATCCGCACGTCGTGCGAGGTGACCGGCATGACGCGGTCGGGGCGCGGATTCGTCATCGAGACCTCGCGGGACGCGGTGGAGACGCGCACGCTCATCAACTGCGCCGGCCTGTTCGTCGACCGGGTGGCCGCCATGACGCCGGGCTTTGCCGACAGCGTCGGCGGCGGCATCGACGAGCCGGTGCGGATCGTCCCGTTCCGGGGGGAATACCACCGCCTCCAGCCCGGCAAGCAGGGACTCGTCAAGGGGCTCGTCTACCCCGTGCCCGACCCCCAGTTCCCCTTTCTGGGAGTTCATTTCACTCCCACGGTCCACGGCCGCGTGGAGGTGGGACCCAACGCCGTGCTGGCGTTCGCGCGGCAAGGATACCGGCAGAGCGACGTGAACGTGCGCGACCTGTACGAGGTATTCTCCTACGGCGGCTTCTGGGCCATGGCGCGAAGGCACTGGAAGACCTCGCTGCCGGAGTTGCGGCGCTCGTTCGACAAGCGCGCCTTCACCCGCGAGCTCCAGCGTCTCGTTCCGGAGATCCAGTCCGGCGACCTGGTGTACAGCGGCGCCGGCGTACGCGCCCAGGCGGTTTCGGCCAGCGGCAAGCTGGTGGACGACTTCGTCATCGCCGAGTCGGAGGGCGCCGTCCACGTGCTCAACGCGCCGTCCCCGGGCGCCACTTCGTCGCTGGGGATCGCGGACACCATCTGCCGCGCCGCGGCGCGACACTTGGGATCCTGAAATCCCGCAGAAGATGGCGTCCTTCCACTTCGCTCCGGTACGCCTGTTCTGAGCCCTTCGACAAGCTCAGGACAGGCTTGTCGAAGGGCTCAAGACGAACGGAAGAAACTGTTCCGGAGAAGTTTCCCTGAATTGAAGCGCCTCCCACGCAAGGAGTAACTCATGCTCATCCAGTACAAGGGGCACAGCCCCAAGGTTTCGCCGGAGGCTTTCATCGCCCCCACCGCCGTGCTCATCGGCGACGTCACCGTTGAGGCCGGTGCCAGCATCTGGTTCGGTGCCGTGCTGCGCTCCGACGAGAACCAGAACCCCATCATGATCGGTGCCAGGACCAGCGTCCAGGACAACTGCGTCATGCACTCGGGCGAGGGAGCGGTGATTATCGAAGAGGACGTGACCGTGGGACACGCCGCCATCATGGAGGGGGCCACCGTCCGGCGGTCCGCCATCATCGGCATGAACTCGACGCTGCTGGAGGACACCGAGATCGGCGAGGAAGCCCTCATCGCCGCCGGCAGCGTGGTGGTGCCGCATACCCGCATCCCCCCGCGCTGCCTGGCCGCGGGCAGTCCCGCCAAGGTGAAGAAGGAGATCAGCGGCGAAGCCCTCAACTGGATCAAGATGGGCTCCGCCACCTACGCGGAGCTGTGCCGGAGCTACCTGGGCGGTGACTACAAGATTATCGGCTGACTACCGCTGGCACCGGGGGCAGTAGAAGGCGCCCCGGTTTCCGAGCCCGATCCGCTTGATGACGGCGCCGCATCCGTAGCAGGGCGCGCCTTTCCGGTCGTAGACCTGGAGCCGCCACTGAAATCCGCCGCGGCGGTCGTTGCCGTCGCGGTAGTCCGACACCGAGCTTCCGCGCCAACGGATGGCCTCCCGCAGGAGCGCCCGGGTTTCGCGCACCAGCTCCGCGGTGGCGGCCCGCGACAGGCGGTGGCTTCGGCGGGTGGGACGAATCCCGATCCTGAAGAGCACCTCGTTGATGTAGATGTTGCCGAGCCCGCAGACGACCTGCTGATCCAGCAGAAGGTCCCGGACGCTCCTGCGGGAGCGGTGCAGCAAAGGATACAGGTAGTCGCCGGTGAAGCGGCGGTCCAGGGGATCCGGCCCGAGCCTAGCGAATGGCGGCCACGCGTCCAGCTCCCGGCTGGGCAGGACCACGCAGAGGCCGAACCGGCGCGGGTCGTGATAGCGGAGTTCGGCGCCGTTATCGAGGGTGAACACCAGGTGGTCGTGCTTCTCCACCGATGCGTCGCGCTCGCGAAAGGTCAGCTTGCCCGACATCCCCAGGTGCGAGACCCAGCTCCAGCCGCCCTCCAGGTCCGTCACGATGTACTTGCCGCGACGGGACACGGCTTCCACCGTCCTTCCCTCCACACGAGCGGCGAAGTCCGCCGACACCGGCTGCCGCAAGCGGTCCTCGATGACCCGCACCTGGAGGATCCTCGCTCCGCGCAGCCTCTTGCGCAGCGTGCGGCATACGGTCTCGACCTCAGGCAACTCCGGCACCGCCGCCACTCCCTTCCGGGCCGGGAGCGCCCTTCCCGCCGGCCGCTTCCCGGTACGCGCGCGCCAAGCGGGTGAACTCCTCCAGGTCCAACGTTTCGGCCCTGCGCCGGGGGTCGATGCCGGCCTGCTCGAAAACGGCGCCCGCACGCGCTTCGAAAAGACCCGCCAACGCGTTGCCCAGCATCTTGCGCCGGCGCGCAAACCCCGCGCGCACCACCGCCCGCAGCAAGGGTACCTCGTCGCCGGCTACCGTCGGTTCCCGGTGCAGCTCGATCCTCAAGAGCGTGGAGTCGACCCTGGGCCTGGGCGTGAAGGCCTCCGGCGACACCGCTACCTTCCGGGTGATTCTCCCGTACAGCCGGCACCAGACCGACAGGCCGCCATAGGCGGAAGTTCCGGGCTGCGCCGCGAGCCTTTGCGCCACCTCCTTCTGCAGCATGACCACCAGCACCGAGAAGTGCCGGCCCGCCTCGAGGAGTCTCAACAGCGCCGGCGCGGCCACGCTGTAGGGAAGATTGGCCACGACCTTGACCCCGTCCTCGGGCAGGAGCCGGTCGAAGTCCGTCGTCAGAACATCCCCATGGACCAGGTGGAATCCCGGACAGGACCCCAGCGGGCCGTCCCGCAGCCACCGCACCAGCAACGGATCCACCTCGATGGTCCAGACGTCCCGGCCCTCGCCAACCAGACAGCGGGTGACGAAGCCCAGCCCCGGTCCCACCTCCAGGATCCGGTCGTTTTCACCCAGGTCGAGAAGCTGGACGATGGTATCGATGATGCGTCGATGGACGAGAAAATTCTGTCCGCGAGCCCGGCTGGGCTTGAACCCCAGCTCGCGCCAGGCGGTCCTCGCCTCTTGATGAAGGGTGGCCATGATGTCCTTCGATTTCGCGGTCCTTCGACTTCGCTCGCCCTTCGACAAGCTCAGGACTCGCTACGCCTGTCCTGAGCGTAGCGGAGCGCAAGCGAAGCGGAGTCGAAGGACCGGTTTCGATGGCGGCGAATGTTCGGTGACTCCTCAGAGGATCAGCGCGGGATCGGCGTTGAGACGGGGACCGCTGCGGTCGCCCTGCGCCAGCAGGTGGCTTCCCACCAAAGCCACCATGGCGCCGTTGTCGGTGCAGAAGCGCAGCGACGGGCAGTGCAGCTCCGCCCCCGCCTCGCCGGCCTTTTCCGCCAGCTTTGCCCGGAGACGGCTATTGGCGGCGACCCCCCCGCCCAGGACGATATTCCTGATGCCGAACTCCTCCACCGCCCGGAGCGTCGGGGCGATCAGCATGTCCACCACCGCTTCCTGAAAGCTCGCCGCGATGTCCGCCATTTCGTCGCGCCAGCGGTCTGGGCGCTTGCGGGTGAGGTAGTGCCAGACGGATGTCTTCAGACCGCTGAAGCTGAAGTCGTAAGGGGTGCGGAGACGCGCACGCGGGAAGGCCACGGCGCGGGCATTTCCCTGTTTGGCCAAGTCGTCGATGACCCTTCCTCCGGGGAACCCCAGCCCCATCATCTTGGCCACCTTGTCGTACGCTTCGCCAGCGGCGTCGTCGAGGGTGCCCCCCAGGTGCTCGTAGGCGCCGAACCCGCGGACGACGTAGAGGAGCGTATGCCCGCCGGAAGCCACCAGCGCCAGGTAGGGGAAACTCACCTCCTTCTCCAGGAAGATGGACAACACGTGTGCTTCCAGGTGGTTGACCCCCACGTAGGGGATGCCGGTACGAAACGACCAGCCCTTGACGAAGGACAGGCCCACCAGAAGCGAGCCGGTCAACCCGGGCCCGTGGGTGACGGCAAGGCCGTCCAGTTCCCCGGCGTCGACTTCGGCCTTCTCCAGAGCGCGATCCACCATGGGCTGGATGGCCTGAATGTGCTGGCGCGAAGCCATTTCCGGGACGATGCCGCCGAAGGGCGCGTGCACGGCGTCCTGGGATGACACCAGGTTGGCGCGTACGGACCTGCCGTCTTCGAGGACGGCGGCCGCGGTATCGTCACAGGACGTCTCGACGCCTAACACGATCACTGATCACCTCCATCGCGGGCCCTCACCCGGCCTTCGGCCACCCTCTCCCAGAGGGAGAGGGTGCGTATTTGATTACTCAGAGAGGGATACGGGCCTACCATGATCTTGCCTTGGAACGTTGCCGGGCCCACGACAGGCCGCGATTGGCCGAGGGGTTGGTGGGGTCCATGGAGAGGGCCCTGCGATAGGCGGCCTCGGCGGGACCGAAGCGCCCCAACGCCCGAAGGTTGTCGCCCCGCAGCACCAGGGTCTGCACCCGCCATGGAAGATTGTGGCCCAGGATAGGCTCCGCCACCTCCAGAAAATCCAGCGAGGCCCTGAAATTGCCCAACCGGTGATGAGCCACCGCGATGTAGTAGTGGGCATAGGGATTGCTGCCGTCGGTGGAAAGGCTCTTCTCCAGCTCGGTGAGCGCCCGCGCGTAGTTCCCGGACCGGAGCAGCCGGCGGGCCCGCTCGGTCATGCGCACCGACGCGATGCGCTGGGGGGACGAACCGGGCCGCGTGCGGAGGCCACGGTCCGGAGCCAAGGGCGACGGCGGCACTTCCAGGGTCTCGGGCAGGGCCCGCGCCACCTCGGCCACCGACGGTCCATGCTGTCCGCAGGCTGACAGCATGGACGCAACCGCCAGCCATGCGGTAGCGCGCAACAGACCCTTCAACCGCATCGTACCGCGCGGGCAGGTTCGCGAGCGGTCCCCTACCCGCATATCTCCACCGACGCTGTCGAGTCGGTTCCTTCAGTTCGGGGGTTGCCTTGCGGAACGCCGTCCGGACACCGCGGGCCGCCGCCCGCGCGCGGTTCCGCCTCGAAAGAGGACACCCCCGGGGGCGTCACGAAATCCGTTACCGGAAGCCTGCTGGTGGCCTTCTTCATGAAATCCGTCCAAATCGGAAGAGCCGCCCGGGATCCCGGCAACCCCAGCTCCGACTGGTGGTCGAAGCCCACCCAGACCAACGCCAGCAGGTCGGGTGTATATCCCGCGAACCACGCGTCCCTGGCGTCGTTGGTGGTGCCGGTCTTGCCCGCAGCCGGGCGGGTGAACCCCTGCAGGCGTACGCTGCGGGCAGTGCCCCGTTCCACGACCCCGCGCAGCATGTTGTTCATGTCGTGGGCCACCTGGGGCGAGATCACGCGTTTCACCCGGATGTTGCGCTTCTCCAGGACGTTGCCGTTGCGGTCCACCACGTTCTTGATGGACAGCAGATGGGTACGGACGCCGTTGTTGGCCAGGGCCGAGAAGGCGCCGGCCATTTCCAGCGGCGTGACCTCGACGGCGCCCAGCGAAAGCGACGGCAGCAGCGGCAGACGGCTCTCGATCCCCATCCGATAGGCCATCTCGCGGACTTTTTTGATGCCGACGTCCTGCGCGATGCGCGCGGTGGCGGCATTCAGGGACTTCTCCATGGCCTCGCGCATGGTCACCCAGCCGTAGTACCGGTGCTTGTAGTTTTCCGGCGCCCAGCTCTGGCGGCCGTAGCTCCAGGTGAACGGTTCGTCTTCCACGAACGTCGTGCTGTGATAGGGCTCATGACCCTGGGCCGAGCCGTGGGTCAGGGCGGCCAGATAGACGAACGGTTTGAACACCGAGCCCGGCTGACGCTTGGCCTGGGCCACCCGGTTGAACTGGGACTTGCCGTAGTCCCGCCCGCCGACCATCGCCCTGATCTCGCCGGTCTGCGGCTTGATCACCACCAGGGCGCCCTCGAGGTCGTCGGTCTTGGCGATCTTGCGCAGGTGACGGTAGTCCTTCTCCAGCCTCGTGAGGCCCTTGGACAAGGCCGTGTCCGCCGCCTGCTGCAGCTCCAGGTCCAGGCTGGTGAAAATGCGCAGTCCCTCCGCCGTCAACACGTCGTTGCTGTAGTGGGCGGCCAGCTCCTTTTTCACATAGTCGGTGAAATAGGGCGCGCCGTTGGTGACCCGCACGGGCTCCCGCTTCTCGAAGACTTCCCGCAAGGCCCGTTCGTAGGTATGGCGTGTGATGATGCCGTCACCCACCAGCTTGGCCAGGATGACGTTGCGCCGCCGGGTGGCCTCCTTGATGTCCCGGTAGGGGGAGTAGCGATTGGGCGCCCTGATGAGACCCGCCAGCATGGCCGTCTCGCCGACGGTGAGCTGCTCGGGTTCCTTCACGAAGTAGAACCGCGCGGCTTCCCAGATGCCGAAGATGCCCTGGGAGCCGTTCTGCCCGAGATAGATCTCGTTGAGATAGTTCTCGAGGATCTGGTCCTTGGTGTACATCCACTCCGTCACCAGCGCCATGAGCGCTTCCTTGACCTTGCGCTCCAGCGTGCGGTCGCTCTCCAGGAAGAAGTTCTTCATCAACTGCTGGGTCAGGGTGCTGCCGCCCTGAACGACGCCGCCGCGCCGCAGGTTGGCCACGAAGGCGCGCAACACCGCCACCGGGTCCACGCCGCGATGATAGTAGAAGCGCTCGTCCTCCACCGCCAGCACGGCCTTCCTCACCCTGGCGGGCACCTCCTCCAGGCGGACGACGCGGCGTTGTTCACGCACGCGATCGTAAAATCCGGTCACCACCTCGGGTTCCAGCTCCACGGACGGCAGGACATCCCCGTTGTCCAGCCGCTGTATGCGATGGATAACGCCGGACTTCAGGGAGATGCGTACCGGAAAGCCGTGGAAATCCCGCAACGGATACTGGAAGTCGTGCAGGAACACCTCGACCACCGTGGCCTTGCCGTGGATACGGTATTCACCCCTGGCGCGGGGCTGGTGCCTCGAGGAGCGATAGCCCAGGCGCCGCAGTTTCTCGCGGAGCTGGACCACCGGTACTCTCATTCCCGGATACATGATCTTGCTGTCCGCGTAGATCTTCGAGGGAAACTCCCACTTGCGCCCCTCGAACTTGGCCTCCACCACGTCGCTCAGGTGCCACACGTACCACCCGCCCAGACCCAGCCCCCCCAGGATCAGCAGCAACAGCAGCGCCGCCGAAACCTTGACGAGCCGGATGAGTGCCTTCTTCAAGCCGCGTTTCATGGCCGGGGTTCTTCAACGAGGAAGACGCAGTGCGAGGAAGATGGTCGTGTCCTCCCGCCGTACCAGAAAAAGGATCCCGCTCCCCTTCTTCAGCTTGCCGACGATCCGTGTGAAGTCCTTGATGCCGCCGATGCGCTTGCGATCGATTTCGAGTATCACGTCACCGACCCGGATGCCGGCCTGTTCCGCCGGGCTGCCCGACTCCACGGCCGTGACCACCACGCCTTCTCGTTCCCGGTTTCCGCGGCGCCCGGTGGAGTCGCCCGCCAGGTCCCGGACAGTGAGGCCCAGCTCACTGCCCTCCTCGACCACCACCACCGCCTCGTCCTCGCCGAGCCTGCCGACCTCCGCCTTCAGGGTGACACGCCGGCCGTTCCGTACGACCGTGACATCCACCACCCGCCCCACCCCGGTCCGGGCCACGACCAGCGAAAGCTCGCTGGACTTTCCCACGGGAGCGCCGTCGAACGCGACGATGACGTCCCCCACCTCGACGCCGGCCGTCTCCGCCGGGCTGCCCTTGGCCACGTTCGCCACCAACGCGCCGCCGGCTTCATCCATGCCCAGGGCCTCGGCCATCTCGGCGTTGACATCCTGTATGACCACGCCCAGCCAGCCCCGGGTTACCTTGCCCTCGTCCTTGAGTTGGGAGAGCAGTCCCTTGACCAGGTTGATGGGGATCGCGAAGCCGATGCCGATATTGCCCCCGCCGCGGCTGAAGATGGCGGTATTGACGCCCACCACCTCGCCCCGCAGATTGATCAGCGGCCCGCCCGAGTTGCCCGGATTGATGGAGGCATCGGTCTGGATAAAGTTGTCGTAGGGGCCGGCGCCGATGCGGCGCCCCTTGGCGCTGACGATGCCCGAGGTCACCGTGTGCTCGAGGCCGAAGGGATTGCCGATGGCCAGAACCCATTCGCCCACCTCCAGGGCGTCCGAGTCGCCCAGCAGCACCACCGGCAGCTCCCGGTCGACGTCGATCTTGATCAACGCGATGTCGGTCTTGGGGTCCCGCCCGGCGACCCGGGCCCGATGCTCGGAGCCGTCCGCCAGCTTGACCGTGAGCTCCTGCCCCTCCTCGACGACGTGGTCATTGGTGAGGATGTATCCGCTGGGGTCCACCACGAAACCGGACCCCACGCTCCGGCGCGGACCCGGTGACGGGCTGCGCGGGAGGCGCTCACCGAAGAACCGCCGCCAGAAATCGCTGAAAGGGTCGTCCTCCCGGAAGGGACTCTGTGTCGAAGGCGACTGCGTCGAAGCCGTCGAGGAAATGTGCACCACCAGCGGCCGGACCTGTTTCGAGAGCCCGACGAAATCCGGGAGGCTCATTCGTGGAGTCGTGGCCGCGTGGGAGATCCCCACGACCAGCGCGACCACGCAGGCCGGCAACCAGGCACGCATGTGTGTAGGTCTTCGCGACACCCGTGTCATGTGGTGCGAACGGCCTCCACGTATTTCATCCTCAGGTTGTACAGGACTTCCCGTACGAGTTGCTCCTCGGTCTCGTCCAGATTCCCCTTGCTCTTCTCGCCGAGCATGCCGATGATGTCGATGGTCTGCTTGGCCACCTCCACGTCCTTTTCCACCTGGCCCGTAAGCGGATTGCTCATCTCTCCGAGATGCATGAGGGCCTGGGTGCTCAGACTGATGATGAACGTGGAGAAGTTGATGGGCGGCAGCTCCTGCCGGCGGTCGCCGGGCTCGGGAGCCGGCTCCGCGCCCGGCGCGGGTCCAGGCTCCGACGGGGGTTCTTCCCCGGGCTCCCGCGGCTGCTCCGCGGCCGTTTCCTCACGCGCCTCGCCCTCTTCGGTGAAGCGGCGTTTGTCGTGTACCTTGAACCCTTTCTCGTCGCCGGTTTCCTCGCTCATGCGCTCTCCTTCGCGGCCGCCCTGCGTGTTACATTATTATTGATTCACCTAAACGGGGTGTCAAGGAAAGCATGACGCCGATCGCCTCGAAGGCCCGGAAATGCACGAGCCCGCTGCCATTGACATTGCGCCGGACGGACTCTATCATACCCCGCGCAGGCAACTCTCACCTCCAACCCATGACGACGACCTCCAAGTGTTCAAGGTCCGTGCTCGATCTGATCGGCTCCACCCCCGTGGTGCGCCTGACGAAGCTGCCGGGGAGTGAATTCGCCGAGATCTGGGGCAAGCTCGAGTCCCTCAATCCCGGCGGCTCGGTCAAGGACCGCATATGCCGCAGCATGGTCGAGGACGGTGAACGCAAGGGTCTGTTGAAGCCCGGCGGAACCATCGTCGAGCCCACCAGCGGCAACACCGGCATCGGCCTCGCGCTGGTAGCCGCGGTCAAGGGATATCGTTTGATCCTGACGATGCCGGACACCATGAGCGAGGAGAGGCGCAACCTGCTGGTGGCATACGGCGCGCGGTTGATCCTCACGCCGGACACCAAGGGGATGGGAGGCGCCATCCGGAGGGCCGAGGAACTGGCCTCGGAGCATCCCGACTTCTTCATGCCCCAGCAATTCACCAATCCCGCCAATCCCGCGGCCCACCGGGAGACCACCGCGATGGAGCTGCTGAACCAGTTCGAGCACATCGACGCCTTCGTCAGCGGCGTGGGAACCGGCGGCACCATCACCGGGGTGGGCGAGGTGCTGCGGGACAAGTTCCCGTCCGTCAGGATTTACGCGGTCGAACCTTCGGCTTCCCCCGTGCTCTCCACGGGAGAACCCGGATTCCACAAGATCCAGGGGATCGGCGCCGGGTTCGTGCCGCCGATCCTCAACACGGGGATCTACGACGAAGTCATCACCGTGAGCGACGACGACGCTGCCGCCACCACGCACCGGCTCGCGGTGGAAGAAGGCATCTTCGTCGGGATCTCATCGGGCGCCAACTGTTTCGCCGCCATGCAGGTGGCCAAGGCCATGGGCAAGGGCCACCGGGTCGTCACGATGCTGTGCGACAGCGGCGAACGCTACCTCAGCACCCGCATCTGAAGCCCCGCGCCTTTTCAAGGCCAGGGTTTTCTGTTAACCGTTACTGTTCGTGTTTCGAGCGGTCCCCGTCGTCTAGCCTGGCCCAGGACACCGGCCTTTCACGCCGGCAACACGGGTTCAAATCCCGTCGGGGACGCCAGCCCCACGGCCTGTGCCGTCCTCTCAAACCACCCCTCCGGCAACCAGCGCTTCCGCGAACAGGATATCCTCCGGATAGGTCACCTTGAGGTTGACGGTGCTGCCGTCCACGACCCATACCGGCGCTCCCAGGCGCTCCACGAGCATGGCGTCGTCCGTCGCCTCCACGCCTTCCCTTTCCGCCGACGCGTACGCTTCCCGCAGCGTGCGCACCGGAAAGGCTTGAGGGGTCTGTATCTCCCACAGCCGGCTCCGGGGCAGCGTCTCCATTACTTGTCCGTCAGACACCGTCTTGATGGTGTTGCGCGCCGGCACCGCCACGGTCACCGAACGGTCCCCCCGGGACTCCCGCACGCAGCGATCGATCAGGTCGGCCGCGGCGAAAGGGCGCGCGCCATCATGGACGATCACGCACTCGCAATCGGGGTCCAGCGCTTCCAGCCCGGCGCGCACGGAATCCTGCCGGCGGGCGCCTCCCGGCCGAACGCCCACCTCCAGTCCTTCAACCGGCGATCCCTTCAGGAGAGCTTCATATGTCCGCACGTCTCCGGGCGGCACCACGAGGACTGCCCGGCCCACCTCACGCGAGCTTCCGAAACGATCGAGCGTGTGCAGGATCAACGGCCGCCCGGCCACCGGCAAGAGGACCTTCGATCCGCGCCCTCCCATTCTCGTCCCGCGGCCGGCGGCCAGGATGATGGCGTTGGCTCGCACGAAACCCTCCCGCGAAAAAAAAGAGCTGAAGGAAGGAATTCCCTTCAGCTCTTTCTCCACAAATCCGAGGTCCCCGCTACTGGGTGAAGATGTGGCTCAGCTCCTCCATGATCTTCTCCTCGGTATGGGACCGGGCGATGGAAAGCTCCTTGACCAGCAGGTTCCGGGCCGTATCCAACACCTTTCGTTCACCAAAGGAAAGCTCCTTGTCACCCTTCAGCAGGAACAGGTCCCTGAGCACGGCGGCAATCTCGATGACCGAGCCGGTCTTGATCTTTTCGGTGTATTCCCGGTACCGGCGGTTCCATGTCTGCTGGTCGATGGGCGCCTTCTTCTTTTCCCGGAGAATGCGGTAGACCCGCGTGACGGTTGTCTTGTCGATGATCTTCCTGAGCCCCACGGCCATGGCGTTGTCCACGGGCACCATGATCTTCATGTCCGTATCGAGGATACGCAGCATGTAGAACTTCTTCTCGGTCCCGGAAATGACCTGACTTCTTACCGCTTCGATCTCACCGACTCCATGTGCAGGATAGACAACCTTCTCTCCGACCTTGAACATTCTTTCCTCCTTGAACGTCAAAAACCGTGCACGGAAGAGGGGTAACGGGATATCGCCCGGCTAAGCCGGAGGAAGGTGACTGCAGCGAAAAGGGCCAGGATTAGAGATGCGCGTTTCAATGACGGTCTCTTTCATAACCGGTGGCTCTCCACTATATACAACGCGGGCGAGAGGGTGTCAAACGATGGCGACATAATTTATAATATAGTAATATCAGTAAGTTACAATCAATTAATTATATAGTAGAGTTAACTTTGTAGGGGCTCGTTGGGAGACGGTGCGAGCTTGCGCTCCATGACCCAGGCGTCCTCTCCGTTGTCGGAGTAGTAGCCCCTGCGCAGGCCGCAGATCTCGAAACCGAGCGAACGATACAGGGTCTGCGCCGGATCGTTGGACTTGCGGACTTCGAGCGTCATGCGCCGGAAACCCCGTTTCGTCGCGCCCTCGATGATGTCGGCGAGCATGGCGCGCGCGACTCCCTGCCGCCGGAACCGCGGATGCACCGCGACGTTATGGATGTCCAACTCGCCGGGCAGCTCCCAGTAGATCACGTAGCCGATGGGCTTCCCGTCCCGCTGGCACAGGACGGATCTGGCATGCGTCGCCTGCAACTCCTCGAGAAAGAACTGCCGGCTCCAGGGACTGGCGAACGCCGCCTTCTCGATCGCCATCACCTCGTCGATGTCGGCGACCGTCATGCTCCGGAGGTAGAGCCCTCCGCCGGCCTGTACGGACATTCGTGGTACCCGTGGTAGCGTTATCAGGGGCCTGTCGCGCGGTAGCGTCCGCGGTACTAGGCGATCCAACCCAGCCTCGCGGCGCTCTCTTTCAGCAGAAGGACGTCCAGGACCTTGCTGCTCAGATGGTGTGCGAAGCCGTAGACACGGTCCTGCAAGGGGATGACCGTGGTGAATTCCGGCGGAAACGCGCCGATGCTCGATGATATCTGCCGGATGCGGGAATCCAGCAGCTTGCCCCTGACGATCAACTGGCCTTCCTTCAGCATCAGGTCGTAGTCATAGTCCGGCATGCGCTCGGGCAGTCTCGGCGCGATGGTGATGCCAAGACGCGGCACCTGGGTGGGGAACTCCAGCCGAAGATGATATGCGCTCCCCAGGTCCTCCACCGTGTAGGCATGGCCGTAGCGGCGTTCGCGCTCCACCTTCTCGACGAAGCGCGCGTCGTAGAATCCCTCGACGGGAACCGGAATGCGCCGCAGCAGCTTGCCCCGATGCGACAACAACGGCCGCAGCACGAGCGCCAGCGGAACGCCGTAGAGCGCCGCGTCTACCGTGACCTGCTCCACCGGGACGGCACGGAAGACGCTATGGCGCAGGCGATACAGCACCTCCGCCAACGCGACGAGGAAACCCACCAGAATGTACATGTTGACGCCCTTGCCGAACGCCAGGCCCAGCCCTTCGACCGCGACCCCCGCGACGATGAACACCACCGGGTAGAGGATCATGTTGAGGATCATGTTGAGGGAGATGGCCGCGCCGTCCACGAAGTAGGGCCGGCCCACGAACTCTCCCAGATCGTCCCGCGACGTCGCGGGAAGCGCGCCGAGGAGCGGCTGCAGAAAGAGTACCGCGACTCGCAGCAGGCTGGATTCACTGGTCTGGATGCGTTGCGCCAACTCGTCGAAACCCATGGGCAGCTGGCCCGGAAAGACCTTGGGCTCCAGTGGCTCGGGTTCCTCCACCGGCTCTTCCACAGGCTCGGGACTGGCCGCCGCCACCGGCGCGGGCGCCGGTGCAGCCGCGGCAGGGGCCGGAGCGGCCACGGCGGGCGCTTCCGCCACCTCCGCCGACGCTTCCGCAGCTCCGTTGGCCGCATCCGCTACCGCCGCCGCGGGGGCGGCCGCCGATTCCGTGGCGCCGTCGCCGCTACGGAACCGCGACTCGAACTCATCGCCGAAGTCGACGTCCGTATGCAATTCCCGCGCCCGTTCGATCAGCACACTTTCCGGCTCGACGTTGTTGGGATCCGTCACGCAGCAATCGACCGGACAGACTGCCGCACAGGCCTCGTAGTCGTGGAAACCGACGCATTCGGTGCACAGGATCGGGTCGATGACGTACAGGTCGTCCTGTTGGGTGATGGCTTCGTTGGGACATTCCGGCTCGCAAGCGCCGCAGTTGATGCACTCCTCGGTTATCATCGTAGCCATGGAAGAGAGCTCCTGAGTCGAATCCGGCCGTCTGGAAGCGTGCCGCGGGCCTCGCAACCCCGCACATACACCGTTCCTACAACCTGTTGAAGGTCAAAATAGTTGATTTTTCGAGTTTCTTCAACGTCCGAGCGCGGCTTGAAATACAAGGATCGGGTATGTTACAAAAACTCTTCTTTCGGGCGGCGTACCCAAGTGGTTAAGGGAGAGGTCTGCAAAACCTCCATGCGGCGGTTCGAATCCGCCCGCCGCCTCCAGCCCGCCGGATCGCCATCGCCGCCCTTCAGCGCTATTTCAGCATCTCGTCGAGCAGGTCCCCGTAGCGCTCCATCACGATCCGCCGCTTCAGCTTCAAACTCGGCGTCAACTCCCCGGTGGCCGTGGAGAAATCCACCGGCAGAATCCGAAAGTCGCGCACGGCTTCGAACGCCGCCAAGTCCTTGTTGCGTTCGCGAATCCGTTGTCGGACGTGCGCCACGAGCCGGGAATCCGCCGCGGCCGCTTCAAGCCCCTCCCACCCCGGACCCTCCTTTTCCACCCAACGTCGGGCTTCCTCCTCGTCCAGCGTGATCAACGCCACCAGATGGCTGGTCCTGTCGCCCCACACCATGGCCTGGCTGATGAGCGGCTCCTGCCGCAGGTGATTCTCGATCATCTGGGGCGCGATGTTCTTGCCGCCGGAGGTCACGATCAGGTCCTTCTTGCGGTCGGTGATGCGCAGAAACCCGCCGTCCTCGATCTGGCCTACGTCGCCCGTGTGGAACCAGCCGTCCGAATCGATGGCTTCCACGGTGGCGGCGGGATCCTTGAGGTAGCCCTTCATGATGTTGGCGCCCCGGATCAGGATCTCGCCGTCATCGGCGATGCGGCACTCGACGCCGTCCATGGGCAGGCCCACCGTGCCCACGCGGTATCGATCGATGCGGTTCGCGTGGGTCACCGTGGATGTCTCCGTGAGTCCGTAACCCTCGACGATCCACACCCCCAGCCCCTGAAAGAAATCCGCGATAGGGTCCGACAGCGGCGCGCCCCCGGAGATGGCCAGGCGCAGCCGCCCTCCCATGCCCTGCCGTACCTTCGAAAGCACCAGGGCGTCGGCGAGCCGGTAGCGGAGCCGCAGCCACGGGCTGATAGGATCGCCCCGTCTGGCCGCGTCGTTGTAGCGCTTGCCCACGCCTACCGCCCATCGGAACAGCCCCTGCTTGAGGGCGCTGCCGCTCTCGACCCGGTTGTGGATACGCCTGTGGGCGTTCTCGTAGACCCTGGGCACGGAGAAGAGCATCGTCGGCCGGATCGCCTGCAGGTCCGCCGACAGAGTCTCGATGGAACGCGCAAAGGCGCACACATAACCTTTCGCCACTACCACGAAGTGCTCCAGGCGGCCGAAGGAGTGCGCCAGGGGGAGGAACTGCAGCGCCACGTCATCCTCGTTGACGGGTATGGCGGCGAGGGAAGAAGCGATGGTGAACAGGTAGTGGCCGTGGGTCGTGACGACGCCCTTGGGTTCGCCGGTGGTGCCCGACGTGTAGATGATGGTGAGGTCGTCGGCGGGCTCCAGCGTGGCGGCCAGCTCACGGAACCTCCCCGGATGCTCGTGCCCGTGGTCCCGCCCCATGGCCTTCAACCGCTCCAGCGAAAGCACGGCCGCGTCCGCGTCGGATGCGGTCGGCGCCTCCCCGGTCGAAGCTGCGTCCATCACGACGACGGTCTTGACCGATGTCATGGCCGGCGCCGATGCACGCAGCCCTTCCAGCGAGGCGTGCGAGTCCACCACCAGGACCACTGCCTCGGAATGCTCGACGATATGGTGGATCTGCGCCGGGGTGCTGGAGGGGTAGAGCGGGACGGTCAGGGCGCCGATACAGATGTTCGCCCAGTCCAGCAGACACCACTCGAGGCGGTTGGCCGCGTACAGGGCCACGCGGTCGCCCTTCTCCACTCCCGCCGACACAAGCCCCAGAGCGATCTCCTCCACCTCGGCGGCCGCCTCCGCCCAGCTCTGGTCGCGCCACTCGCCGTCACGCCAGAAACGATAAAGGAGACGGTCCCGATGCGCATCCGCCTGGGAGAGAAAAAGGTCGGCAAGGCTCCGATACGCCATTCCGGCACTATAGCACAAAGGGCTCACCTCATGCCCCTCCGGGTTTCGCAGTGCCGCTCAGCCCTGGCAGAACCGCTGGATCTGCGCGCAAACGTATTCCTGTTGCGTCAATGTCAACTCGGGATAAATGGGCAGGGCCAGCGAGATTCGCGACGCCTCCTCCGCCCGGGGAAAATCCCCCTGCCGGTGGTCCAGCGATTGGAAGCACTCCTGGAGGTGCAGCGGCAGGGGATAGTAGATTTCCGTCGCCACTCCGTGTTCCGCCAGAAACGACCGCAGCCGGTCCCGTTCGGGCGAACGGATGACGAACTGGTTGTAGACATGGCCTGGACAGTCCTGTGGCAGGACAACACGTTCGGCGGCCGCCGCCTCGGCGAGAAGCTCCCGGTACCGCCGGGCGTTTTCGCGCCGCGCCTCCGACCACTTCCCGACGTGCTTGAGCTTGACGCGCAGCACCGCGGCCTGGAGGCTGTCGAGCCTGAAGTTCCCGCCCACGAGCCTGTGATGGTACTTCGGCGCCTCGCCGTGGACACGAAGCATTCGGATCCGCCCGGCCAGTTCCTCGTCGTCGGTGATCACCATCCCGCCGTCGCCGAACGCTCCGAGATTCTTGCTGGGGTAGAAGGAGAAACAGCCCACGGTGCCCACGGTACCCGCCGCCCTGCCCCGGGCATCCGCGGCTCCGAACGACTGCGCCGCATCCTCGATCACGGCCATCCCTTTTCGTCCGGCCAGATCCAAAAGCGGATCGAGATCCATACAGCGCCCGAAGAGATGGACGGGCATGATCGCCCGGGTCCGGGGACTCATACGCTCCGCCACCGCGGCCGCATCCATGTTGAAGGTCTGCGGCTCGATATCAACGAAGACCGGCCGCGCGCCCAGCCGCGCGATGACCCCGGCGGTGGCGAAGAACGAGTACGCCGAGGTGATGACCTCGTCGCCCGGACCGATCTCCAGCGCCATGAGCGATGCGAGCAACGCGTCGGTCCCGGACGAGACCCCGATGGCGAAACGCGCCCCGGTGTGGGCGGCGACTTCCTCCTCCAATTCCTCGACCTCGGGACCCAGGATGAACCGCTGTGACGAGCAGACTCTCAGGACCGCTTCCTGGATCTCCTCGCGGATGGTCTCATACTGAGCGTTCAGGTCCAGCAACGGCAATTTCATGGGATTCATCCGCCCTGTCTACTAGTCTCCTGTCCGGTTGATGGCGCAACCGGCACTTGATACAGGAACAGGGCATGACGGCGCAAACCCGTTTCGGCATCTATGGGACGCGACACTAGAGTACTCGGTTTGACCGGCGGCATCGCCACCGGGAAAAGCACGGTTTCGGCCATCCTGAGCGATCGGGCCGCCATCGTCGACGCCGACCGCCTTGCGCGGGAGGTGGTGGAGCCAGGCCAGGAGGCATGGCGCGAGATCGTCGAGCTGTTCGGCCGCGAGGCGCTCCGCGAGGACGACACCCTCGACCGCGCCTACCTGCGGGGGATCGTCTTCAAGGACCCCGACAGCCGCAAGAGGCTGGAAGCCATCACCCACCCCCGGATCCGCGCGCTGGCGAGGAAACGCATCGCCGAGCGCTCCCGGGACGCCGAATTCGTCATCTACGACGCGCCGCTTCTGTTCGAGGCCAAGATCCATCACTGGCTCCGGCCCGTCATCCTGGTGGCATGCGGGCGGGATACCCAGGCGAGGCGCCTGCGCCAGCGGGACGGACTCGATGACGCCGGCATCGAAAGGCATCTGAACGCGCAGATGTCCCTGGCGGAGAAGCGCCGCCTCGCCGACTTCGTCATCGAGAACGACGGCACGCTCGCGGACCTGAAAGACAATGTCGCGAGAGTGTGGGAAGACGTCGAGGCTACTTCGCCCGCTCGATATATTTTCCTTCAGACGGATCCACCCGAATCCGGTCGCCGATCTGAATGAACGGCGGCACCTGGACCGTCACGCCGGTTTCCAGTGTGGCAGGCTTGTAGGAAGCCGAGGCGGTCGCGCCCTTCATGGAGGGCTCCGTCTCCACAACCTCGAGCTCCACGGCCGAAGCGAGGGTCACGCCCACCGGACTGCCCTCGTACAACTCCACGTTCACCACCTGCGTGGGCAGGAGATACGGCAGGATGTCGCCTACCTCGTCCGACGAGAGCTCCGTCTGCTCGTAGCTCTCGGTGTCCATGAACGTGTGGCGGTCGTCCTCGGCGTAGAGGTACTGCATCTCGCGGCTCTCCAGGGTGGCCCGGTCGACCCTGTCCTCGGAGCGGAACTTGTGCTCGGTGCCGACCCCGGTCTTCAGGTTCCTGAGCTTGGTCTGCATGAACCCGTGCCCCTTTCCGGGGGTGAGGTGCTTGACCGCGGTGACCCGGTAGAGGTCGTTGTCGTAGATGATGATCATTCCGTTCCGAAGCTGTGTCGCGTTGATCATTGCCCGGCTTGTCCTTTCCTGAAAAAATACCACCGGCGCCGTTACGACCGCCGGTGTTCGAAGCATCACTGTCCGTGCGCGCCGGATACCTCTTACCCGCGCGGCGCTTCCTTCACCCCGGCGGCCATGCCAGCGCCCTGCCCCCGAGCAGATGGAGATGAATATGCTGGACGCTCTGGGCGGCGTCCCGCCCGGTGTTCACCACGATGCGGAACCCGCTCTCGGACACGCCGCTCTCGACCGCGACCCTCCGCGCCACCGTCATCGCCTGCCCCATGATCGCGCCGTCCTCCTCCTCCAGGTCCATGACGCCGGCGATGTGCTTCCGGGGAATGATCAGGATATGGACCGGCGCCTTGGGATCGATGTCCCTGAAGGCCAGCACCGAATCGTCACGGTAGACCACGTCCGCCGGGATCTCTCCCCCGGCGATGCCGCAGAACAGACAGTCAGCCACTACTCGTCCACCTCCCGCGGGGCACTTCCAGGACAGAACGCCCGCACCGTGCCGGCCTCTACCTTCAGAGGCACCCGCTGCAGCCAGGCGCCGGCGCAAGGGCCCCAAACACACTCGCCCGTCGTGGGTTCGTAGAGCGCCCCGTGGTTGGCACAGACCAGATACTTCTCGTCCACCGAAAAGAACTGGTTGTCCAGCCAATCCATGGGCAGAGGAATATGACGACAGCGGTTCAGGTAGGCATGAAGCTCTCCCTTGAAGCCGAAGGCGAAGCCCTCCAGGCTCTCGCCGCGGCAACGCAAGGTGAACTTTCGGCTCTTGCCGTCGACAAAGTCCTCCCTGCGGCCGATCCGCTTGCCTACCGGACTTCTTGCCATGTGCTAGTGTCCTGTCCGGTTCATTCGCACCATGATCTGCTTGTCTTTTTCGCCGTCGGCTGCGTTGCTCTTCCTCGCGTGGTGCCCGCCACTGCTCGTCATCGCGCCTTGCCGACAACGAAAAATCCTGCGCCTCTCATGATGCGAATGAACCGGACAGGACACTAGTCCGCCATCTCCCGCAGGAACGACAGATCCCCAATCGGACAACCTACAACGATCTCCCCCCGCTCCACAACCACGGGCAGCGCGTGCAGCGAAAGTCCCTTGCACGGGCCGTCGACACACAGACCCGTATCGGGCTCATAGAGCGCGCCGTGGGTGGCGCACATCAGATGACGGCCGTCGTCGCTGAAGAACTGGTAGCGGACGAAGTCCAGCGGCGTGACCATGTGGCGGCAACTGTTGATGTACGCATGGAACCGTCCGTGGTGGTTGATGACGAAACAGTCGACCCGGAACTTGCCGCAGATGAGCCAGAACTTCTTGACGGTTCCGGCCGGCACCTCCTCGACCCCGGCCACGACCTTTCCGCCGGCACGCGCCTCCCGCGTCATGCGCGCGCGGTCGCGCCTGAAACGCAGCCGGCGTACGATCAACGCCACCAGATACACCGCCAGGAAAACGGCCGATGCGTAAAGGGTCCACTCCATGTTTCGGGATGGTATGCCGGCCCGGGGTTCAAGACACGCCCGGTCCCAAGCCTGCGCCTATTCGGATTCAGGGGCCTTGTCGCCGCTCTTGCGGATGCGCTCGACGTCGTCGGGCGTCTGTCGCTCGTTGATGCCCATGATCTGCAGCAGCTCGTTGGTCATGTCCGCGGTCAGGCGATCGCGCACGCTGCCGCGACCGTCGGGATTGGCCTTGAGGAAGCGCATGATCTTCTCGGGCGGGACTCCGGTCTCCTCCAACCGGTCCAGCAGTTCGCTGAAGCCCACCTGCCCGCCGTAGGCGCGGGCCTGTTCCTCCAGCCGCCGGCATTCCTTGCAGCTCCGGGCCAGGATGCCGGCGCGCTCACCACAGTAGATACAGTTGGCCATGCACCGTTCCGGTCAGTCCGGCAGCCGTGTCAGCAGATGCTGGATCCTCGCGTTGGAGGTCTCGCTTCCGGCCACGAGTTGCTGGAGCACGGGCACCCGCCTGTTGAACACCGGCCGGCGACCATCCCCGGTCATGGTGCGGCCGCCGGCTTCCTCGACGATGACGATGCCGGCGCACACGTCCCATTCCTTGACCCGGCGGAACGTCAACGTGGCGTCGGCGCGTCCCCGGGCCACCCAGGCGAGACGATAGGCGATGCTGCCCATGGGCTCGAGCTCGAACTCTTTCTCCAACTCCGCCAGGCGGCGGCGCGGTTCGGAGCGGCTGATGAGAAGCCGCGGACGGTCGACACCGTCCGGACGGCTCACCCGCAGAGGTTCCGCGTTCAGCCGGGCGCCCCCTCCCCTGACCGCGGCGAAGAGCTCGTCCCGAAGCGGGTGATAGATGACGCCGAGCACCGGGGATCCGTCCACCGCGAGCCCGATGGAGACGCAGAACTCCGGTATCGCGCGGATGAATTCCCGGGTACCGTCCAGCGGATCCACGATCCACACCCGGCTTCGCTCCAAGCGCCGGGGGTCGTCCGCGTCTTCCTCCGAGAGCCAGGCGTCTTGCGGAAACCGCGCCGCCAGGACCTCGCGGATGGCTCGGTTGGCCATGAGGTCGGCGGTGGTAACCGGATCGCCCCGGGACTTCTCCCTGACTCCGTAGCCGCCGCGGTAGAGGCCCGCGATGATGTCGCCCGCTTCCCTGGCCGCCCGTTCCGCCGCCCGAAGCTCCTCGCCCCAGGCGGCCGTGCCGTCCACCGGCGCGCTCCGTCCGCTGGACAAAGCCCGATCCGGGGGTTCATAATGCAGTCGAGTCATCCCCTTAAGTATAGCGAATACTCCGACAAACGCGAAAAGTGATGTCTTCCGGACCGGTCGCCAAGCCCAAGGCCGTCTTCCTGGACGCCGCCGGCACCCTCTTCGAATCCGTCCGCCCCGTCGCGGTCACCTACGCGGAGATGGCCCGGCGGTACGGCAAGCACGTCCCCTTCGAGGAGGTCTCCCGCGGCTTCCGCCATTGCTTCGCCACCGCGCCGCCGATGGCCTTTCCCGGTTCGGAGGGGCGGCGGCTGGAAGCGTTGGAGAAGGCTTGGTGGCGTGACCTCGTGCGGCGCATCTTCGAGCCCACGGGACCCTTCGCGCGCTTCGACGACTACTTTGACGAGCTTTTCGCCTACTTCGCCCGTGCCGACTCCTGGGTGCTCTATGATGACGCCCGCGCCACCCTGGAGGCCCTGAGGGCGCGCGGCCTGATCCTGGTGATGATCTCGAACTTCGATTCGCGGGTGCTCAAGATCGTCGAGGGCCTCGGCGTCGCGGACTACTTCGACTCGGTCTTCATTTCCAGCAGCGCGGGGTTCGCCAAGCCCTCGGCGGGAATTTTTCACCTGGCGCTGGAGCGCCACGGCATCGCCCCGGACGAGGCCATCCACGTAGGCGACAGCCCGGAAACCGACGTCGAGGGGGCGCTCAACGCCGGGGTGCGGCCGGTGCTGCTGGACCGGGACGGCGCCGCCCGCCACGAGGGCGCCGTCCGCATCGACGGGCTTCACGAGTTGATGAGGCTGGTCTAGTCGTCTAAATTGTGGAACCGAGTTCTCGAACCGACGTTTGACTGGAGGTCATATCATGGCGGTCATCGACGCAGACGCGCACGTGCTGGAGACCAACCGGACCTGGGAGTACATGGAGGGCGCAGAAAAGGCGTACCGTCCCCAGATCGTGACGGCCAGCAACGAGGCTGGTGACACCGGCGAGTTCTGGCTCGTGGACGGCAGGCTTCACGCGAAGTCCGACAACGTCGGCCATGACACTCCCGAGGAATCCCGCGAGATGTCGGACATCGCCTCGCGGCTGCGGCACATGGACGAGATGGGCGTGTTGATGCAGGTGCTCTATCCCACCATCTTCCTGCGCCCGGTCACCGACAAGCCGGAGGTGGAGATGGCGCTGTTCAAGAGCTACAACCGCTGGCTGTGCGACATCTGGAAGGCCGGCCAGGACCGGCTGCGGTGGGCCGCGATCCTGCCACTGCGCACCATGGACGAGGCCCTGAAAGAGCTGGACTTCGTGCTGCAACACGGCGCCTGCGGCGTCTACGTCCCCGGCCTCATCGGCGACCGGCGCCTGAGCGACCCCTACTTCACGCCGTTCTACGAGGCCCTGAGCGACGCCGACATTCCGCTGTGCGTGCACTCGGCCACCGGAAGTTTCACCCAGCACGACCTCTTCTTCGACGAGCCCGGCTTCAACAAGTTCAAGCTCGCCGTGGTCGGATCTTTCCATTCGATCATCTGGGACCGCGTTCCCGAGCGGTTTCCGAGGCTGCGCATCGGTTTCATCGAGGTCAGCGCGCAGTGGGTCCCCTACGTGTTCCACGACCTCGCCAAGCGTTTCCGGCAGAAGCGCGGCATCGAGCTGTCGCGCAGCTTCCTCAAGGACAACCGCATCTTCGTGGCCTGTCAGACCGACGACGACCTCGACTACGTGCTGGAATATACCGGCGACGACAATATCATCATCGGCACGGACTACGGCCACCACGACACCTCCAGCGAGATCGAGGCGCTGCAGAAGCTCAGGGACGACGGCAAGGTCAGCCCCGCGTCGGTGGCCAAGATCCTGGACGACAACCCCCGGGCCTTGTACGGCTTCTAAGCCGGCCGGAGCATGAGCGCCGGCATGGCGAATCGTCAACTGAAATACGTCGGCGCCAACACCCGCAGGGTCGACGGCTTCGACAAGGTCACGGGGCAGGCCAAGTACACCGGAGATCTCGATATCCCCGGCATGCTCTACGGCCACGTTCTGCGCAGCCCCTACCCGCACGCGCTCATCGAGGACATCGACACCGCCGCGGCCGAGCGGCTGCCGGGGGTGGCCGGCGTGCTCACTGGCCGGGACGTGGCCGACCTCGACCCACACTACGCCGGGCGTCCGCTCATCGCGTTGGAGAGAGTCCGCTACGCCGGCGAGCCTGTGGCGGTGGTGGCGGCGGAAGATCCGCTGACCGCGGAGCAGGCCGCGGCGGCCGTCGACGTGGCCTACAGGGAGCTCCCTTCCGCGATCGGACTCGACGCCGCGCTGGCGCCGGACGCGCCGCTGGTGCACGAGGACCAGGGCGGCAACATCTGCGGCCATGACAAGGTGAGGCGCGGCGACGTGACCGAAGGCTTCGCACAGTCGGAGCACATCTTCGAGCACCGCTTCACCTTCCCCATGATCTACCACTACTCGATGGAGCCCCACGGCGTCATCGCCGACCACCAGGGGGACCGCATCGTGCTGTGGTCGTCGGCGCAGCATCCGTTCCTGGTGCAGGCCGAACTGGCGCGCATCTTCGGGCTGCCCGCCAGCCGGGTGAGCCTCAACGTCCCCTACCTGGGCGGCGGCTTCGGCGGCAAGTCCTATGCCAAGATCGAGCCCCTGGTGGTGGCGGCCTCGCGCAAGGTGGGCCGTCCGGTACGGGTCTGCCTGTCGGTGGCTGAAGCCATGCTGACGGTGCGGCGCCACAGCGCGCAGGTGCGGCTCAAGACCGGCGTCCGGCAGGACGGCATCATCATGGCGCGGGAAGCGGAGATCTACCTCGATACCGGCGCCTACATGGACAATGGCCCCCAGGTGGCCACGCGCGCGGCCACCCGCGTCCTCGGCCCCTACCGCATCCCCCACATCCACACCGACGCCTACGCCGTCTACACCCATAGCGGCGGCGCCGGCTCCTTCCGTTCCATCGGCGGCCCCCAGTCGATCTTCGCCGGCGAGAGCCAGATGAATATCATCGCCGCGAGCCTCGGCATGGACCCGGCCGACCTGAGGCTCCGGAACCTGCTCAAGCGCGGGGAGGTGATGCGTCCCGGGCTGCGCCCGCTGGACGTCAACCTGGCGGTGACGCTCAAGAAGCTGGTCCGGGCCAGCCGCTGGAAGAAACGTTCGGGCAAGGCCGGAGCGCCGCTGGGACTGGCATGCGGCATGACCAACGCCGGCGGCCAGCCCATCACCGTGGCCATGGTACGGCTTCAGGCGGACGGTGCCGCCACCATCATGGCCGGCAGCACCGAGATGGGCCAGGGGGTCCGCACCGTGCTCTCCCAGTTCGTGGGCGAGGAACTGCAGCTGCCGCTGGAGCGCATCCGCATGACCGGCGCGGACACCGCCATCACCCCTTACGACCGCTCCACCGGTTCCAGCCGCTCTACCGTCCTTATGGGCCGGGCGGTGCAACAGGCGGCGCGCGACGTCAAGCGCCAGCTTCTCAAGATCGGCGCCGGCGTGTACGGCGTCCGGCCCGGCCAGATCCGCCTGGCGGACGGCGCGCTGGTGTGCGGCGAAGCCCGCATGACGTTCGCCGAGGCGTTGGCGAAGCGCTTCGGTGCCGCCGCCGGCGAGCTGGTCGGCACCGGCACCGTGGGACCCGAGATCATCAACGACGTGCTGCCGGTGGTGTGGGAGGTGGGCATGGGCGCGGTGGAGCTGGAGATCGACCGGGAGACCGGCGCCATCTCGGTGGCCGACTACCTGTCGGTGGCCGACGTCGGCAAGGCCATCAACCCCGTCCAGTGCGAGGGCCAGGAGGAAGGGGCGGCCATGATGGGCCTCGGGCACGCCCTGTTCGAGCAGATGATCTACGAGGGCGGACAGCTCGTCAATTCCAACCTCGTGGACTACCGGATCCCCTCTTTCTCCGACATGCCGCGGGGGTTCCACACGGTGCTGGTGGAAAACGGCGACGGCCTCGGCCCCTACGGCAGCCGGGGCATGGGCGAAGGCGGCATCTTCTCCGTCGCGCCCGCCATCACCGGCGCGCTGGCGCATGCCACCGGCGTCCAGATCTGCGACCTGCCGCTTACGCCGGAGCGGGTGTGGCGCTCCATCAGGAAGGCCGAGGGAGAAGCTGGCGGATGAAGATCCGTGAGCGCTTCGGACAGGAACAGCCGCTGTTCTCCTTCGAGTTCTTCCCGCCCAAGGACGAACAAGGCGTCGACAGGCTTTTCGAGACCGTTGCCAACCTGAAGCCGTTGCGGCCGGCTTTCGTCTCGGTCACCTACGGCGCCG
>JAJDTQ010000232.1 GCA_022827045.1 Candidatus Binatia bacterium | reverse complement strand
CGTACTTCGAATCTTCGCGTGTGCGGATCTAACGACTCATCAGATGGCAGGAAATTATTGGGTCCTTGCTGGTTCATCCTGGCGGCGCAGTCGACCACCTGTTTCCGCAGAGCTGCGAATACGGCTGTTGCCGTACAGTATCCTTTGATGTCATTTTTAAACAAAGCGCGCCACTCTTCAAAGAACACTCGGGCCGGTGAAATCGCTAGCAGTTTGACTCACTCTGCGTCACTTCAGAAGCAGCCGTGACATCGCGCGACCTATCCCCAACTTCGCCGCAACTCCTTTAGTCGCTTACAATACCTCGGAACGGGTGCTACTTCTGACCCCTCCCGCATTCGTCCAGCGCCTCAAACAACCGTTGCCACTGTCCCACGGTTTTCTCATCGAAGTGCGCCCGTTGTTTCACCTGCTTCGCCAGCTCCACCTTCCAGAACTTCGGCAACTCCAGCTTTTGCGTCTCCGCCCACTGCTCCACCTGCGGAACCACCGGTTTCCCCTCTTCCACTACGTCAGTGAACAGCACTTGCGGGCGCCGCTCCCAACGGTCCAGGGCCTCCGCCAGAAATGCCGCCGGCAGCAGGTCCTCGACCTCAGATCCCTTATAGCCCGCGAAGTCGTCCGTACTCAGAATCTTGCCTGGCTCGGTTTCGTAGAGGCCCTTGGCGAGTTCGCCCGCCATACGCCTGCCTTCTTCATCGCCGTCGAGCAGTACGACGAGAAGATCTTCGTCGCGTCCACTCAGAATGCTCGCCACAATCCGAGTCGTCCGGGCGCCCCCGGCTGGCGGGAACACGAGCTCCCGTCTCGGAGCGATCTTCCGGCCAGCGATCAGCAACGATTTGATCGCCGTGAGGTAGTGTTGGTCCGAAGCCCCTTCCACAACCACCGGCTGACAGCCGATCAGCAGGCTTTCCGCCACTGTCAAGCCCAGCGCAGAGTAAACGGCGTAAGCGGCGCCCGGCTGTTCCCCGTCTATCTCGGTATGCCGTGGATTCGACGTGGCTTTCGTCGTGCCGTCGGTCGCCACGTAGACTTTACGGGCGCGATCCACTCTATCAGCGTCGACCAGAAACGGCGAGTGCGCAGTATAGATTATGCCGTTAGTTTCGGAGAGATTGTCGAAGAACGATGACAGATCCCGCTGCGCGAGCGGGTGCAGCGACAGCCCCGGTTCGCCCAGCAGAAGCACCGCGTCCTTGTGCTCGCCCAGACTCTCCACAAGGAACACCAAATAGAAGCTCAGGAACCACTGTGGACCCGTGCTCCGGCTGTCAAGCTCGTCAATATCCAGAGCCGAAAGGTCGCTGGCGACCATCAGGCGGCGCAACCCATCCAGGCGCACCGGCCGGGGCATGTACGAAAAGACCTGATTCCGAAGAAACCGGACGGGACCAGTGCATCGCCGCTGCCCGGACTTGGCTCATTGGGAACGACTCGCTTTTCAACGGCCGGTCGGCTACCTTGAGAGTCTTCCATACGTTTTCCACAAAGGGCCGCAAGCAACGGAAGGAGACACACGGGATGGCGACGACCGCAAACCGCAAGACCACGGCGCTCAAGGAGGCCATGACCAAGACGCAGATCCTGGATGCCCTGTCCGAATCGACCGGGCTTCAGAAGAAGGACGTGGCCTCCGTACTCGACCAACTCGGAGCAGTCATCGAGCGCCATGTCAGGAAACGCGCGGTAGGGACGTTCACGCTTCCCGGTCTGCTGAAAATCAAGGTGGTGCGCAAGCCCGCGACCAAGGCGCGCAAGATGATGTCGCCCTTCACCGGCCAGGAGATCACGGTGGCCGCGAAGCCAGCCTCGCGGGCGGTGAAGGTTCAGCCTCTGAGCGGGCTCAAGCGCATGACGGAGTAGGCCCGGACGGGCTGGAAGGGAGCACGGTTGCTTCGTTCGGACACAGGACGCGATGGTTGCCGATTGCGCGCCACAGCCGTGTGCGTGACCCGGCGCCTACTGTGGTCGGAAACCCGGGCGGCATGGCACTTCGGCGCCCCCGGTGCGAGACCGGCTATGGCGCTGAATCGGCGCGTCAGCGTCACAAGGCGCCGGGCGATGCCAGACTTGCGCAGAGGCGGTGGACACGCCGTGTTGACCATGTGTTGATTGTTCGTGAGGGCATCATCCGGGCCTTCAAGAGAAGAGCTTTACTTCATTGTTTTCAGCTAGTTACGGGCGGCGGGCCGTAGGACAAACTCTAGGCGGCCAAGTTTTGAAACCCGCCCTTACAATCTAACGCAGTGACCGACCGATTTCACCCTCTGGTACGCGACTGGTTCCGGGAACGCTTCGGCAAGCCCACGCCGCCGCAGGCGGCGGGCTGGAAGGAGATCGCCCGGGGCCGTGACACGCTCATCGCCGCTCCCACCGGGTCGGGCAAGACCCTGGCGGCCTTCCTGTGGTCCATCAACCAGCTCATCGCGCCGCCGGAGCCGTCTCGCGACCACACCCACGTCGTCTACGTCTCTCCGCTCAAGGCCTTGGGCAACGACATCCAGAAGAACCTGCAGGAACCCCTTGCGGAGATCACCCGATGCGGCCGGCAGCAAGGTCTGCCGCTGCAGGACATCCGCACCGCCGTGCGCTCCGGCGACACCCCGGCGACCGAGCGGCAGCGCATGATCTCGCACCCGCCGCACATCCTCATCACCACGCCGGAGTCGCTCTACATCCTGCTCACGGCCGAGCGCAGCCGGCAGGTGCTGAAGCACGCGCACACGGTCATCGTCGACGAGATCCACGCGGTGGCCGGGGACAAGCGCGGCGCCCACCTGGCGCTCTCGCTGGAACGGCTGGACGCGCTGGCCGGAACACCGCTTCAGCGCATCGGGCTGAGCGCCACCCAGAAGCCCATGGACGACATCGCCCGCCTGCTGGTGGGGACCCGGCGGCTGCGGCGCGACGGCACGCCGGAATGCGCCATCGTGGACGTGGGCCACAAGCGGGAGCTGGACCTGTCCATCGAGGTGCCGGATCAGGAACTGGGGGCCATCACCTCCCACGCGCTGTGGGCCGAAGTCTACGACCGCATCGTGCAGCAGATCCAGAGCCACCGCACCACCCTGGTATTCGTGCACACCCGCCGGCTGGTGGAACGGGTGGCGCACCAGCTCACCGACCGGCTGGGCGAAGGCAAGGTGCTGGCCCACCACGGCAGCCTCTCCCGCAAGACCCGGCTCGAAGCCGAGCAGAAGCTCAAGGCCGCGGAGGTGCCGGTGGTGGTGGCCACCGCGTCGCTGGAGCTGGGCATCGACATCGGCCACGTGGAGCTGGTGTGCCACATCGGCGCGCCGCGCTCCATCGCCACCCTGCTGCAGCGCGTCGGGCGTTCGGGACACTGGCTGGGCGCCGTCCCCAAGGGCATCCTGTACCCACTGACCCGCGATGATCTGCTCCAGTCCGCCGCTGCCGTCTACGCCGTGCGCCGGGGAGAGCTGGACCGTATCGGGCTGGTCCGGGAACCGCTGGACGTACTGGCCCAACAGATGGTGGCCACGGTGGCAAGCCTCACGCCCGCCCCCAAACCCGGTGAGACCCTACCGCTCCTGCCCGAGGCCAAGCCGCCGTCGGGCATCGCCGAAGAGACCCTCTGGGAGCTGGTGCGTGGAGCGTACCCTTTCCGGGACCTATCCCGCGGCGATTTCGAGCAGGTGCTGCACATGCTGTGCGAAGGAGTGGCGCCGTCCAGAGGGCGCCGCGGCGCCCATCTCCACCGGGACCGCGTGAACGGCATGCTGCGGGCACGCCGGGGCGCCCGGCTCGTCTCCATCACCAACGGCGGCGCCATCCCCGACACCGCCGACTACGACGTGATGGAGGCGCACAGCGAAACCTTCGTGGGCAAGGTCAACGAGGACTTCGCCATCGAGAGCCTGGCGGGCGACATCTTCCTGCTCGGCAATACCTCGTGGCGCATCCAGCGGGTGGCGTCGGGCAAGGTGTGGGTGGAGGACGCCCACGGCGCGCCGCCGACCATACCGTTCTGGCTGGGGGAGGCGCCGGGACGCACGCTCGAGCTGTCGCGCGCGGTGTCGGACGTGCGGGAGAGCGTCGCGAAACGGGCGGCCGAGGGGGAAACGCCCGGCCGCTGGCTTGAGCGCGAAGCCGGGGTCGGGCCGGCGGGCGCCGAACAGATCGTCGCCTACGTGAACGAGACTCGCGCCGTGCTCGGCTGCGTGCCCACCGTGGACCGCATCGTCGCCGAGCGCTTCTTCGACGAATCCGGCGGCATGCAGCTCGTGCTGCACATGCCCTTCGGAGGACGTATCAACCGCGCCTGGGGGCTCGCCCTGCGCAAACGCTTCTGCGTCAACTTCGACTTCGAGATCCAGGCCGCGGCCACCGACGACGGCATCGTCATCTCGTTGACCGACCGCCACTCCTTCCCGCTGGACACGGTCTTCTCCTACCTCAACCCGGCTACGGTGGAACGGGACCTCACCCAGGCTTCCCTGGCGGCGCCCATGTTCACCAACCGCTGGCGCTGGAACGCGAGCCGGGCGTTGGCGGTGGAACGGTTCAGCCGCGGCAAGAAGGTGCCCATGCAGATCCAGCGCATGCGCGCCGAGGACCTGCTGGGCGCGGTCTTCCCGGACCAGGTGATGTGCCAGGACAACCGTGCCGGACCCGTCACCCTGCCGGATCATCCGCTGACCCGCGAGACCGTGGAGAACTGCCTCCGCGAGGCCATGGACGTGGACGGCTTCAAGGAGACGCTGGAGCGCGTCGGACACGGAGAGATCGCCACCGTGGCCGTGGAGACCCCGGCGCCTTCGCCCATGGCCCACGAGATCCTGAACGCCAACCCCTACGCGTTCCTCGACGACGCCCCGCTGGAGGAAAGGCGCGCCCGGGCCGTGGCGCTGCGGCGTACCGACCCGGACCTGGCCCAGGGCATCGGCGCCCTGAGTCCTGACGCCCTGGCCGAGGTGAAGGCGCAGGCGTGGCCGGACATCCGCGACCCGGACGAGCTGCACGACCTGCTGCTCACGGTGATCCTGTTGCCGGTGCGCGAAGCCGAGCCGTGGCAACGGTACGCCGAAGAGTTGATGGCGGCGCGACGGGTCACCGTCGCCGAACCCGCGGGGGGAGACAGCGAGACTTTCTACGTGGCCGCGGAACGCCTGGAGGAGGCCCGCGCCGTGCTCGGGAACTTCCGAGCGGCGACCGGCGTGGCGACCGGTGAGGACGTCCTGCAGCGCACCGTGCAGGGGTGGATGGAGATCAGCGGCCCGATGACGAGCGAAGGGCTTGCCGCCCGGACCCGCCTGCCCGTCGAATCGGTGGCCCGCGCCCTCACCGCGCTGGAGATCTCCGGAGTGGTGCTTCAGGGCCGCTTCTCGCCCGGCGGCGGCGCCGATGCCCCGGTGGAGTGGTGCGAACGCCGCCTGCTGTCGCGCATCCACCGGCTCACCCTGGGACGCCTGCGGCGCGAGATCCATCCGGTGTCGGCCGCGGACTTCATCCGCTTCCTGCTGCGCTGGCAGCACGTTCAGCCGGGCTCACAGCTCCACGGCCGCGACGGCATCCACCAAGTCATCCGCCAGCTTCAGGGCATGGAACTGCCGGCGCCGGCGTGGGAGCAGCATGTCTTGCCCGCCCGTATGGCCGCCTACGACCCGGCGGACCTGGAGCATCTGTGCCTTGCCGGCGTGTTGACCTGGGGACGCTTGCGGCGCGACACCGGCGCGCCGGAGGACGATCCGGACACGGCCAGGCTCTGGGACGCGGCGCCGCTGGCGTTGCGGCCGGCACCCGGCAAGACCCGCAGGACCGCGCCCACCCGTTCGGCGCCGCTGGCCTTCGTCATCCGCGAGGACCTGCCGCACTTCCTGGACCCGGAAGCCCTGGACTGGCGCGGGCTCCAGGGGCTTTCCGCCGCCGCCCAGGACGTCGCCTCGTACCTGGAGGAACACGGCGCTTCCTTCCTCGCGGACATCGCCCGGGGGACCGGGCATGTCATGGTGCGCACCGAACGGGCGTTGTGGGAGTTGGTGACCCGGGGCCAGGTGACCGGAGACGGCATCGCGGGACTGCGCATGCTGCTGACGCCGGAGCTCAAGAGGAAAGGCACTGGGCGCGGCGGCCGGAAAGCGGCAGCGGAGCGGACCATGCCCGTGGGGCGCTGGTCGCTGTGGCGCAACGGCGACCCCGGCGCCCCGGACGGCGGTACCGAAACCCTGGCGCGCCAGCTCCTGCAACGCTATGGCGTGGTCTTCCGCGAACTGCTGGCGCGGGAGACCCGCTGCCCGCCCTGGCGCCTTCTGCTCCAGGCGTACCGCCGCATGGAAGCCCGCGGCGAGATCCGCGGGGGCCGCTTCGTGAGCGGGTTCGTGGGCGAGCAGTACGCTCTGCCGGAAGCCGTCGAGGCCGTGCGCAATGTCCGGCGCCTCGCGCCCGACAAGGACCCCGTCGTCGTGTCCTGCACCGACCCCCTGAACCTGGTCGGCATCCTCACCCCCGGCCCCCGGGTCCCCGTGCAATCGAATCAGTCCATCGCCTACCTCAACGGCACCCCCGCCGAGATCGGCCCCCTCGGCAACGTGCTGAGCCGCCTGCAGCCGGTCACCGGATCGGGAGCGGAATGACCACAAAGAAACAATCCTTGAAGAGGACGCGGATGGACCCGTTAACGAGCGACAGACGCGCTACGGCCATGGCCAGGAAGTACGTCTGGTGGCAACCACCGAAGCGCACCCTGGACGACCGGCGGCTCTTCCTGGCACAAATGATGACCCTCGGCACCGTTGCCGATATCCGCTGGTTGCTCTCGCGGGTATCCACATCCGAACTGCGCCGCGTGTTGCGCGACCCGCCGGTCGGCATTTTCAACGGCCGTTCCTGGAATTTCTGGCACCTCCGCCTTGGCTTGGCGCCGACGCCTCGCCTGCCCGCGCGGAGTCTGCCGCAGGAGCTCCCGCGGTGACGTTCAAACCAATCCTGGACATACTGCCGCGCGAACAACGGAAGCTGTGGCCGGCGCTCTCGGTCATCCCTGACGGCTTTGTCCTGTACAGCGGCACCGCCCTTGCGTTGAGACTGGGGCATCGGTCCTCGGTTGACGTCGACTTCTTTTCTTCGGAGGCCGTCGACTTCGATGCGCTGTTCCGAATCCCCTTCCTGGCCCGGGCCGACGTGCTGCAGAGAGAGCCTGACACGCTGACCGTTTCCGTGATGCCTGCCGGCACAAGAAATCCGGTGAAGGTTTCGTTCTTCGGCGGTATCGATATCGGCCGGGTGGGGAGTCCGGAGAAAACGGACGACGGCGTGGCGCGGGTGGCGTCGGTCCTGGACCTGTTTGGAACCAAACTCAGGGTGTTACTGCAACGCGTCGCCTCCAGAGACTATCTCGACTTGGATTCGCTTACCTGAGACCGCCTCATCCAGCGTATTCGTGGCCTGTCTGACTGACACCAACGAAACGAACTTGGAAAAAAACAAAAGGGGGCGGCGCATGCGCCGCCCCCTTTTGTGTGCTGTCCGTGCGCGCGGCTAATGCTTGGTGGTGGGCCAGCGGCCCTGGACCATGGCGTTGAAGTCGTCGGTGTAGAAGAACTTCTCCTGGCCGAAGGCGGGGCGCAACCCGTCGAACCACGTGACTTCCGGGTCGTAGGCGGCGAAGAACGGGCGGCCGACCCAGTCGGGATTGCGTCCCTGCAGGAACCGGAGGATGAACACCTTCTCGCCGGCGATCTCCTGCACGTCCTGGATCTCCACCTTGCCGGGGGTCGCGCTCATGCTCGGGCCGCGCACCGTGCGGCCGAGGCCGGAGACGAACTTGTAGGCGTTCTGGAAGATCCTGCAGGCTTCCTCCAGCGGCACCTCGAAGTAGTTGCGCGCGCCGGTGTCCCGCTCCACGAACATGTAGTAGGGGATCATTCCCAGCCGTACTTCCTCCTCCCACATGCGAATCCACACGTCCGACGAGTCGTTGATGTGGCGCAGCAGCGGCGCCTGGCAGCGGATCACCGCGCCGGCGTCGCGCAGGCGGCGGATCGCCTCCCGGACCACGTTGGTCTCCAGCTCCCTCCAGTGATTGAAGTGGGCCATGATGGCGACGTGCTTGCCCGCCTTCACGATCTTCTCGATCAGGCGCAACATGTCGTCCGCGTCCTCGTCGCCGACGAAACGGTAGGGCCAGAACGTCAATGCCTTGGTGCCGATGCGGATGTCCTGGACGTGAGCGAACCGCGGGTCGTCCACCAACGGCTCCAGGTAGTTGGCGAACACCGCGGTCTTCATGATCATGGGATCGCCGCCGGTCACCAGGAGATCGGTGACGTCGGGATGCGTGGCCAGATAGTCATGCAGGCCGTCCGCCTCCTTGGCGACGATCTTGAGCTCGTTGTCGCCCACGAACTGCGCCCAGCGGAAGCAGAAGGTGCAGTAGGCATGGCAGGTCTGCCCCTGGCTGGGGAAGAACAGCACGGTCTCGCGGTACTTGTGCTGCAGCCCGTGAATGGTCTCCTGCGCGACCTTGGGAATGTTCAGCTCCCTCTGCCCGGCGGGGTGCGGGTTGAGCTTCTCGCGGATCTCGTGGGCGCCGGTCTTGATCTCGCCGGCGGACGCATCGCGCCGCAAGAGGTCGGCCATGCGCAGGAAGTCGACCTCCTCGAGCATCCCCTGCTGCGGAAAGGTCATCTGGAAGACCGGATCGTCGGGCACCCGATCCCAGTCGATGAGGTGATCGATCACGTACCGGTTGGAGCGGAAGGGCAGCACATTAGCCACCACCTTCATGGCGAAGCGGTCATCCTTGGGAAGACGATCGAGCTGCGAAATCTCGTCGAGATGCTTCGTCGACAGCGCTTTGTAGCGCTCGGAAGGAAAGATCGGCACCTCTTGAGTGAGGGTTTCTTCCTCCGCTTGGAGAGACGTCATCCCCGGGTCGCGTGCGGGCTCGTTGCCGGGTTCCGATGAAACTTTGCTCATGACTCACCTCCCAAGAATTTCGCGATTCGCCGTCCAATCGCCGGTGTCACTACAAGTATACTCCGCCGACGCCAATTTGAAAGACAAGAAAAGAGAATAATCGTTGCCCACATCGTATTGCAAGCAGCCGTAGACGTCCATAAACGGACCGATTTTTCGGCCTTGCCGTTTTTTCTGCTTTACTATTCATTGGGGGCGATTGGTTATTCGGATACAGCCTCGCGAAGGCTGGAAAGGAGCGAACGTCATGGCCACGGATCTGTTCTCTACCGCGCGGCAGCGCCTCGAAGACGCCGCCCGCTATCTCGACATCGAGCGCGAAATCATCGACCAGCTCCGGTATCCCAAGGAAACGCTGGCCGCGACCCTGCTGGTGCGCATGGACGACGGCTCGCGCAAGGCGTTCAAGGCGTGGCGCTGCCGCTATGACGACACCCGCGGCCCCACCAAGGGCGGCATCCGCTTCCATCCCGCGGTGAACGTGGACGAGGTGATGGCGCTGGCGTTCTGGATGACCTTCAAGTGCGCGGTCGTGAACCTCCCTTTCGGCGGTGCCAAGGGCGGCGTGTCGGTGGATGTCAAGACGCTCTCACGGGCCGAGCTGGAGCGCCTGAGCCGCTCCTACGTCGAGGCGTTCTCGCGCTTCATCGGACCCGAGCGCGACATCCCCGCCCCGGACATGTACACCAACGGCATCGTCATGGCCTGGATGGCGGACGAGTACGGCACCATCACCGGCCATCCCAGCCCGGCCATCATCACCGGCAAGCCGGTGGCGCTGGGCGGCTCGCTCGGACGGGACGACGCCACCGGGCGGGGCGGCTTCTACGTGCTGCGGCAGCTCAAGGGAGAGCTTGGAGTCACTCCGGAGAGTTCGCGGATCGTGCTCCAGGGGTTCGGCAACGCCTCGTTCCACTGCGCGCGCCTGCTTCACGACGACGGTTACAGGATCATAGGGCTGTCGGATTCGACGTCCGCCATCTACGACCCCGACGGCATGAATCCGTACGCGGTGATGGAGCACAAGAACCGGACCCGGAGCGTCGCCGGCGCGCCCACGCGCGGCACGGCGCGCGAACTCGACAACGCGGCGCTGCTGGAGGCGGAATGCGACGTGCTGATTCCCGCCGCGGTGGAGAACCAGATCACCGAAACCAACGCGGCCAGGATCAAGGCGCCGATCGTCCTGGAGCTCGCAAACGGCCCGACAACGCCGGCCGGCGACGTGGTCCTCGACAAGAAGGGCACGGTGGTGATTCCCGACATCCTGGCCAATTCGGGAGGAGTGACGGTGTCCTACTTCGAGTGGGTGCAGAACAAGGCGGGCTACTACTGGCCGGTGGAGGAGGTGCACGCGAAGCTCAAGGCCATCCTGGAGCCCGAAACCCGGCGCGTGTGGGAGGTGGCCAGGGACAAGGCCGTCAGCATGCGCACCGCCGCCTATGTCCACGCCCTCGAGCGCATCGGCCAGGCGGTGGAGGCCCGCGGCACCAAGGCGTTCTTCAACCCGTTGGGCTGAGGTCGCCGCGGGCCGTTCCTTCAGCGGATCCGGATCGGCGGCGGCGCGGCCCGTGTCCTCCAGCATATGAGACGGAGTCTCCGCCATTCCCGGCGGTCGCCGCCGAACACCTTTCCGGTGGCGCGCGGCGCTCGGCGCACGGTCTCGACACGCTCGCGGGTGAGTGGATGGGTCGAAAGGAGACCGGAAAGCGAACCTTCGCCCTGCGCCTGCGCCGCGAGCGCCCGGGTAAAGAACTCCTCGAATCCCTTGGAATCGATTCCCGCGGCATACAGGCGTTCCAGCGCATAGTCGTCCGCCTGCCGCTCGGCTACGCGGGAGTAGCCGCTGTTGAGCACCCATCGGCCGAGACCCGTGATCAGGATACCCCCGGCCACGTCACCGGTCACGAGGCCCACCACGATCGAGACAGCCACCGTGCGGTACATGCCCCGGATCGGGTGGTCGTAGTGGATGTGGCCGATCTCATGAGCGATGACGCCGGCGACCTCCTCCGCGCTCTGGGCGCTGTCGATGAGCCCTTTGGTCAAGACGACGATGCCTCCGGGCAGGGCGAACGCGTTGTCCATCCTCGTATTGATCACGACGAGGCGCAAGGACGGCGGCTCGGGCATGTTCGCCGTGATGCGCACCGCCATCGCTTCAAGGGCGTTCCGTCCCTCGGCATCGCTACAATATGGCCGCCGGTGCCGGGGCGGTCCGCTTCGGTCGATCTTGACGAGACGGGTGAGCTGCCGCAACGTCATGAAGCCGATGCGTTCCCTGACGGTGTGCGGAGTGACCGCCGCCAATTGCTCCGACAGGGAAGGCACGACGACCAGGAGGATGAACACGATGGACCCCACGGCGGCCCCGGCCCACCCCACGATGCGGGCAAGGCCTCCCCATGACAGACGCACCCGATGGTAGAGCCGGGGCGCCATCCTCTCGAGCGCCTCGACCACTCCCGGATCGTCCACCACCAGCCGCGCAGTGGTGCCGTCCAGCCCGATCCGAACAGGCTCGCCGTCACGCGGCGGCTCCGCCAGGACCACTCGCTCGGCGGGCCAGTGCGCGAGCATGGCCCCGTGCACGGCAAAGATGACGATGCCCACATCCATGACGGCGATGACGGCCGGTTGTGACCGGGCCACGACGCCGTCGTAGTAGTTGGCAGCGAACCTCATCCCTGGTGTTCCAGTCAAAGCCCACCCACATCCAGGGCGTCGGCCAGCCCCTCGCCATGCCTCGGCAGCGCGGCCGTGGCCTGGACCGTTCGATTCAGCGCCTCCTGCCGCTCGAGGCTCAGCGTTTCGCAGATGTTCGTCAACAACGTGACCTTAACCAACAGCATCCGGACAAAGCCATAGAACCAATAGATGGCCAGGAGCAGGACCGTCGTGATCAGCAAGATCACCTGATTACCCGTTACGCCGCTCAGCTTGAGGAAGCCGATCAGACTGCCGAGCACCCCGATCAGCAGGAACAGCGCGGCGCCGACGACCACGACGAGGAACGCGAAATAGACTCCATAGACGACGGCCGTGTCCATCCTGGAACTCAGCCGGGTCTCGCCGATGCGCATGGCGCCGACGAAATAGCGGAACTCTCCAACCCGGTACCAGACGAACAGGACAAAGCTGAGCACTACGAGCCACAGCGGCATGAGATTGAACTTGCGCACCACGAACAAGACCAATGCCACGGGATTCGTAATGTCCTTGCCTTCCCGCAACGCATTCCACAGGGAACCGAGGGCCTCGAAGCCTTCTCCGTTCACGGCGATGAACAGCCCGACGGCCGCCAGACCAGGCGCCGCGACTGTCAGCCAACGCCGGAAAAGCCGACCCGCGCGTGCATCGAACGAGACGCTTGTGGAGCCGAACCGGGCGTTGCCGGCGAAGTAGCGGGTGGTGGCGACGCGCAGCCAGGGGTAGGCCAGACCCAACGTCGCCAGGGTCATGAGACCGTACAGCAGCCAAATGGCGGCGTACTTGAAGGCGGACCCGTGGAGCCCGAACCGCACGCTACGCCACGCCGTACGGCTCAGACGATAGCGGCGCACGCGATAGACGGCTATCTGAATGAGGAATACGAGCACCGCATAGTAGAAGAGCTGTATGGCGATTCCGCTGAAAGGGACCCCCGTGGGGATCAGGAACGGGACGGCATACGAATAGGCGGTGGCGACCGGCGCGAAGAACACGACGACTGCCAGAAACCCGATCAACAACTCGGTTCCCGTGCCCAGATACTCCAGCGGCTCGCCCAGGATCTTGACGTGCCGCCACAGGAGATGCCGTACGCGCGTCTTTGCCCAGAATCGATAGATTCCGAGGGTGAGGAGGCTCAGGAGCAGGTTGCGAATCAGCAAGCGGGCGAGCTCGCTTCGAAGGCCGTCGAAAACCACCATTCCGGGCTCGGCGGGTTGAGCGACCCTGTCTTCACCCGGAATGCCGCCGGATTCGTTCGTGGTCGAAACGTCGTCGCGTCGTGGTGTCATGGGCCAGTCCTGGCGTCCGGCGTGTTCCTCCTCTTTTCGACTGTGGCATACAGGACAGCGAATTTTCAACCGATTGGAGAAATTCGGAGAAATTCTCGAACAAAGCGGAGTCTCGATATGATTCGACAGTAATTCCAGTAAGTTGCAACACCCTTTGGCGATGGAATTACCCTCCGGGATGCCCCCGATCCGGCGCCGTGGACATCCACGCCACCAGTGTGTAAAACCGCTAGTGTCCTGTCTGGTTAATTCGCGCCATAAGATGCGCAGGATTTTTCGTCGTCGGCAAGGCGCGATGACGAGCAGTGGCGGGCACCACGCGAGGAAGAGCAACGCAGCCGACGGCGAAAAAGACCAATATATCATATAATGATCTCAACTGATTCCCACCATTCCCTCGGGTAGCGGACAAGCGTCACCATGTCAAGCCCCGTCATGACAGCCCTGCAATAAGTCCCTATATATCGGTGAGTTATAGTCGTTCCCGAACGACTCATCCTCCTGGCTCCTTCGGTCAAGCGGCGCCAGCGGATGACCTCCCACACTCCGGGGTGCGACTTCATTGGGTTGCGTTACGATTACGGTCCTGGTAGCATTTTCTCCGGTTTCGAGTTTCGAGACCGGAGGAGACCGCCCCATGCCCACGCGCCAACCCGTCAAGCTCACCAAGCGCGCCGTCGATGCGCTCGCCGTGGAATCGGGCGACACCGTGGTCTGGGACCGGGACCTGCCGGGCTTCGGCATCCGGGTCTATGCCTCGGGTCGCAAGGTCTGGTGCGTGCAGACGCGCGGTGCGGGCGGGGCACCGAAGCGCTTCGCTCTCGGCCGCTACGGGAGTCTTACGCCGGACGACGCGCGCCGCAAGGCGGCGCTGGTCATCGACCGCATCAAGCAGGGGCTTGAACCTGTGCCTCCGCCGGCGGCGTCCCAGCCCACGGTGGCGGATCTTGCCGAGCGCTACATGGAGGCGCACGTCCGGGTGAACTGCCGGCCCGCGACGGTGGAGACGTTCGGGCGCATCCTGCGTCTGCACATCGTGCCGGAGCTGGGGCATCTGCGGCTCTCGGAGGTGGACCGTCCACAGGTCTCGGAGTTCCACCACAAGCTCAGGGAGAAGCCCTACCAGGCGAACGCGGCGGTGGGGGTGCTGGCGAACATGTTCCGTCTTGCGGAAGCCTGGGGGATGACGCCGCCGCGGCGCAATCCGTGCCGGTCGGTGCGTCGCTACAGGGAGGCGCGCCGCGAGCGGTTTCTCACGCCCGGGGAGTACCGGGAGTTGGGCCGGGTGCTGGACGAAGCGGAAGCCGACGGCTCGGTGTTCCCCTCCGCCATTCCAGCAATCCGCCTGCTGCTGCTCACGGGCTGCCGCCGGAACGAGATCCTGACGCTCAGGTGGGACGACGTGGACCGCACGGCGGGGGAGCTTCGGCTGAGGGACGGCAAGACGGGATGGCGGAGCGTGCCGCTCACGCCGGCGGTGGAGGCGGTGCTTGAGGGGATACCGAGGACGGAGGACAACCCGTGGGTGATCGCGGG
>JAJDTQ010000273.1 GCA_022827045.1 Candidatus Binatia bacterium | reverse complement strand
GAAGAGCGGGTGGTGCACTACTGCGTCACCAACATGCCGGCGCTGGTGCCTCATACCGCCACCCACGCCCTGACCAACGCCACGCTGTCCTACGGCCTCGCCATCGCCGACAAGGGACTCCGCCAAGCGATGCAGGACAGCCGGGCACTGGCGCGTGGACTCAACGTCCACGACGGGCGGGTGACCCACGCCGGGGTGGCGAGCGCGTTGCAGGTGCCGCTGACGCCGGTGGACGAGGTCCTCTGCGCATGAGGCTGGTAACCCGAGCCGACTTCGACGGAATCGTCTGCGGCGCCCTCATCACCGCCGTGGAGGACATCGATTCCTACCTGTTCGTGGAGCCCAAGTTCATGCAGGACGGCGCCGTGGACATACGCCACGGGGACGTCATCGCCAACCTCCCCTACCACCCGGCATGCACCCTGTGGTTCGACCACCACTTCACCAACGAGGACTCGGGGTTCGACCGGCCCGTGGTCGCCGGGCGCGGCGCCTTCCGCCTCGCCCCGAGCGCGGCCCGGGTCGTCTACGAGTACTATTCGGAGGTGCCGAGCGCTTCGGCGGCCCGCTACGCTGCCGGCCTCCGCATGATGCGCACCGACCGCGTCACCGCTCTGCTGGAAGACACCGACAAGATCGACGGCGGCACCCTTACCCGGGACGACGTGCTGAACCCCGCGGGCTACGTGCTGATCTCCATGACCATCTACGGCAAGGACAACGCCGAGGAACCCTACTGGCTGCGGCTCATGGACCTGATCCGCGACCATCCCCTGGCCAAGGTCCTGGACGACCCCGAAGTCAACCGGCGTTGCGAGCGCGTGCTCGGGCTGCAGGAGGACCTGCGGCGGCAGCTGCTGGACCGCGTGGAGCTGCGTGGAAACGTCATCTTTCTGGACCTCCGGGACACCGCGGACCTGACCGACGCCAACCGGTTCCTGCTCTACACCCTCTTCCCCGACGGCAACATCTCCATGAAGGTCTCCCGGGACCCGCAACGGCCCGACACCACGGCCATCTCCGTGGGCTACAACATCTTCAACACCACCTCCGCCGTCAACGTCGGCCGGTTGCTCAGTCACTACGGCGGCGGCGGCCACCGGGTGGTGGGGTCCTGCAGGGTGCCGGACGTGGAGGCGGGACAGGCCATCGACGAGATCCTGGGCCACATCGCCGAGCCGGCGTCCCGGAGGTGATGGTGTCCGACGCTCCATCGCGCGGCCTGAAGGTCATCCGCATCGACGCGGCCCTGGCCGAGCTGGCCGAGATCAACTCGGAGATCCGGCACCGGAGTTGCATCGAAGGAGACGGCTTCAACGTCGGGCTGGTGTCCTTCGCCGCCACCTCGACGGCGGACCCGAAACAGATCGTACACGACGACAAGGACGTGGTCTGTCACGTGCTCCAGGGACGCGGCCGTCTGCGCACCTCCGGGGAAGTGACCCCGCTCCGGCCCGGGATGCTGTGCCACATTCCCAGAGGAGTGCCCCACGACTTCGCGGCGGAAGGGGACGAGCTGATCCTGTGCTATTCGCTCATCACCACGGAGCCGTAGCGGCCGCCTGCGTGCTGGCTCTCCTTTCGACGGCCGCCTGCTCGGGCACGCAAGCACCGGATCCCCGGTACGCGCAACCCGCGAACCTGCTGGAGATCATCAACGAGTTTCAACGGCTTTCGCGCGAGGACGTCTACCGGGACCACATCCCCAAGGACGTCACCGGAACCAACGTCCTGAAGGCGACCCTGCTTCGCCTGGACGACTTTCAGCGAAAGCACGGCAACGGATACAACGACATCGTCGAGTTCACCCGGGCCACGGCGTACGAACGGCTCCGGGACTACGGCCGCGCCGTCCGCCATTACCGGGTCGTGGTCCGGAGCGGCGGTGAACTGGCGGAACCGGCGAAACGCCATCTCGACGCCCTCGAAACGTTCCGCCGCATCACCAGCGCGACGCTTCCCAAAGACGATCCGTTCAAGTACATCAAGGCCCTGGACGACGTGGTGCTGGCATGGAACGCGTTGATCCGCCAACACGAGGGAACGCCGCTGGCGTATCTGGCCCGGGTGGAGGCGGAACGCATCGACCGCGCCAAGGTGGCTTTCGTGGAGCTCAACCGGCACCGGCTGAACGACGGCAACGAGCTCGTGATCGTCGGTTACAGCCAGCTCCTTTCCAGACATGCGAAGAGCAAGAACTACCATCGCCACATGCTGGATTTCGGGGACTACTACGTGAACCTGGCGCGCGAATACTCCATCCGTAACGACCCGGAGGGACTCGACTTCGACATCGAGGCCTTCGAAGGGTTCGCGCAGTCCGCGATGAAGCTTTACACCGAGGTGGCCCAGCAGGACGGAGCGCTGGAAAAGCTCGAAGCCAACGGCAAGATCGCGGCGCTGAAGGGCCTGATGGAGCAGATGAGGAGACGGAACCGATGAAGTACGGGGCGTGGCTGCTCTGCACCGTGCTGGTGCTGCCGGTTTCCGTCCAGGCCCGGTCGTCCGGGGTCTCCATGGAGCGAGTCCTGGATCCGCTGCGGGAATTCGATCCCTTTGACGAGGCGGTTGGGGCTGAGCGGTACTTCCCCGACGAGATCGAGCGGCGTGTGCGCCGGGCCATCATCGACGCGCTGCTCCAGCGTCCCGACCGACTCCGTGAGCACCTGAGCCGCGTGGAGACCGAGGACGAGAAGCGGACGGCGCAAGGCGACGAGGCAAGCGGGCTGACCCCGCTCGTGAGGGAGCTCCATCGCGCCCAGGCGTCCCGGACCGGACAGGGGGAGGAATCGGCCGGGAACCGTCCGGGAGCCGCCGACGATCTGGAGCGGGCCGAGGCGCTGCTGGCCGACAACAACGTCGTACGCTGGAGCGGGTTCCTGAACCGGCTGCTGGGGGCCATGGACCTGGTGCAGTTGGC
>JAJDTQ010000023.1 GCA_022827045.1 Candidatus Binatia bacterium | reverse complement strand
CCGCGCCGTCCACCGCGTTGACGCCGTCCCACGGGCGGCTGCTGTGGGCCTGGCGGCCGCGCACCACGATACGCACGTCGATGCGGCCCTTGTTGCCCAACTGGATCTCGGGCGGGCCGTCGATGAGACCCCAGCCCGCGTTGATGGCGCCGCTCGACAGCACGTAGTCCAGGGACTCGTGCTTGCCGCTCTCGCCCGCCGTGCTGGTGACGAAGTAGAGGTCGCCGGGCAGCTCCCAGCCGCTCCGGGCGATGAGCTTCACCGCGCTCAGCATGGCCGCCAGGCTGCCCTTCTGCTCGCATGCCCCGCGCCCCCAGCCGCACGGCCCCTCGAGCCCGTAGGGCGCGCCGTCCACCATCTCGCCGGAATACGGGTTGGGCATGGTGCTGGGCGCCGCGTTCATGGCGTAGGACACCAGCACCAGGCCCGGCGCCGCTCCGGCGCCCGGCAGCCGGGCAGTGAGGTTGCCCATGTCGTCGATGGCGGAGCCAATACCTTCGGCCTCGAGCTCGGGCCGCACTACGTCCCGGATCAGCGCCAGCACCTGCGGCTCCCTTTCCAGCAGCTCGGTCTGGGGGCTGGGCGTCTGCAGCAGTTTCACCAGGAGGCGCTGGACCTCTTCCCGGTCCAGGCCTTCCTCGATGCGTTGTCTGGCCTCGTTCGCGTCCATGAAGTCTCCGGACATCCGGCGTCGGAGAGAACAGCAGGAGAGTCCTGTCCCTCCGCTACATCTCCACCTCGGTGCCCACTCCCTGCTCCAACGCTCGCCGGTAGACGAGGCTGGCGGCGGCCACGTCCTGGGCTGCGATGCCCACGGACTTGTACATGGTGATCTCGTCGTCGCCGGTGCGTCCGGGTTTGGCGCCCGCCAGCACCTCGCCGATCTCGCCGCGCACGTGGTCCGGCGTGATGGCGCCCTCCTCGACGGCCAGCAGGATGTCGCCGCACTCGGTGTTGATGGCGTCCAACGAGTCGACGATCACCGTCGACCGCCGGACCGTGTCGCCGCCCATCTCCCGGGCCTCGGGCCGGTGCGAGCCCACGGCGTTGATGTGGACGCCGGGCTTCAGCCACCCGGCCTCCAGGATGGGCTCGGCCGCATCCGTAACCGCGGTCAGGACGTCCGCGCCGCGCACCACCGCCTCGGCGGACTCCTGCGGCTGGATCGGGATGCCGAGTTCGTCCTCCAGCTCCTCCCTCACGTAGATCGCGTTGACGCTCGTCGGGCTCCAGATGAGCACCCGCTCGATGGAGCGGACGCGGCTCAGCGCGCGGATGTGGGTCCGGGCCTGGGTGCCCGCGCCCAGGACGCCCAGCACCGGCGTCTCCGGCCGCGCCAGCGCCTTGGTGGCCATGGCCGAAGCGCAGGCGGTGCGGATGGCGGTGATGTAGACGCCGTCCATCAACACCTCGATCGCTCCGGTCTCGGCGCTGTAGAGGGAGATTGTGGCCAGGATCGGCGGCAGGCCCTGTTTCGGGTTGTCGCGGAAATAGGAGATGATCTTGATCCCCAGCCCCTTCTCCTCGCTCATGAACGCGGGCATGCTGGTGATCCGTCCTTGGATCTCCGGCAACGGCACCACCAGGCGGACCGGCATCACCACCCTGCCCGCGGAGAACTGGACGTGCGCCTGCTCCAGCGCGGCGATCAATTCGTCGAGATCGAGGAGTCCCCTTACCTGTGCTTCCGAGATGACCAGCATGCGGCTTCCTTGTGCTTGGGATTCTTGAGACAGAAAAGATGACATATCGGGCCACGCGGGCAATTGCAACGACGCATCACTGCGCACGGGCAACCGCGGCGGGATCGTTTCACTTGCTTCGCCAGTGGTGTATTCTGGTGCGCTGGATCAACGGCGACGGGCGGAAGGAGACCGAAATGAAGCAGGAGCGCATCCCCGATTCCATCGACCAGCTCAACCGGGACATGACCGAGAAGAGCCTCGAAGGACACTGGAGCCTGGGACTGGAAGACCTGCCCCCCTACCCCCTCACCAGCGTGCAGCCCCACCTGTGGCGGTGGGAAGACGTACACGAAAGCATGATACGGGCCGGGGAGGTGGTGAACCTGGAGGAAGACGCGGAGCGCCGGACCATACGGCTCCTGAATCCCGGCATCCCGGGTGGCCACGGCACCACCCACACCATCCACTTCTCGTTCCAGTACGTGAAACACGGCGAGTATGCGCGCGCCCACCGCCATACGGCCGCGGCCTTCCGCTTCGTGCTGGCGGGCCGCGACGCCTACACCACGGTCAACGGCCAGAAGTGCGTCATGGAAGAGGGCGATCTCATCCTGACGCCGCAGCTCACGTGGCACGACCACGTCAACGACTCCGGCAAACCCATCATCTGGCTCGACGGCCTCGACATTCCGCTCACTCAGGCGTTGCACCAGCTCTACTTCGAGCCCTACACACAGGAACAGCAGACCGTCGAGGCCAACAGCGAGGAGGTGGCGGGTTTCTACAGCCACGCGCGTCCGGCCATGGAGCCGCCGCGCCAGTTCTTCCACTACAAGTGGGCCGATACCGCGCGCAGCCTGGAACAGCTCAGGCACAACAAGGCCGGCCGGGACCCCTACGACGGATACCTGCTCGAGTTCCTCAACCCCGTCACCGGCGGACCCACCATGCCCACCGTCCAGTGCGCCGTCCAGCTCCTGGAGCCCGGCCAGGAGACCCTGGCCCACCGGCACACCAGCACGGTCATCTACCACGTGTACCGGGGCTCCGGCACCTCCATCGTCGGCGGCCGGGTCTTCGAGTGGCGGCAGGGAGATTCCTTCGTGGTGCCGCTGTGGAACCAGCACTCCCACGCCAACAGCTCCTCCGACACCGATGTGATCCTGCTGTCCATGAGCGACGCCCCGGTAATGAAGGCGTTGGACCTGTATAGGGAGGCAAGCTGAGGAGGAGCGGGCGTAGCGTTGACGGCCCCCGGCAGCAAAGGTAGGCTGCCGGGATTCACTAGGAAAAGGAGGGTTTCCCCAGTGCGAAAATGGATGATTGCCCTGATTGCGATAGCCTTGGCGGGCGCGCCGGCGACGTTGGCGGCCCAGGTGAAGATCGGCATGATCACGACCCTGTCCGGCGGCGGCAGCGCGCTCGGAGTGGCGGTGCGGGACGGCTTCAAGCTGGCCATCGACCAGGACGGAGGAAAGCTCGGCGGGACCGCGGTGGAGTTCCTGGTGGAGGACGACGCGCGGAAGTCCGGGAAGGCGCTGCAGGTGGCCAACCGTTTCGTCAAGCGCGACAAGGTCGACATCATGACCGGGATCATCTGGTCGAACCTGGCCATCGCCGTGGTGCCGAAGGTGGTGGAGGAGGGCGTATTCTACATCAGCCCCAACGCCGGACCTTCGAAGCTCGCCGGCAAGGGCTGCCACGAGAACTACTTCAACGTCGCGTGGCAGAACGACAACCTGCACGAGGCCATGGGCCAGCACGTGGCGCAGAAGGGCTACAAGAACGCCTACATTCTGGCGCCCAACTACCCCGCGGGGAAGGATGCGCTGCGGGGCTTCAAGCGCTTCTACAAGGGCAAGCTGGCCGGAGAGGTCTACACGAAGCTCGGACAGACGGACTACGCGGCCGAGATCGCCGCGCTGCGCGGCGCCAACCCGGACTCGGTGTTCTTCTTCCTGCCCGGAGGCATGGGAATCAGCTTCATCAAGCAGTACCACCAGGCGGGCCTGACCGGAAAGATCCCGCTGTTCGGCCCGGCGTTCTCGTTCGACCAGACCATCTTGGGGGCGGTGGGCGATGCCGCGCTCGGGGTGATCAACTCCTCCCAGTGGAACAAGGACATCGACAACCCGGCCAACAAGCAGTTCGTGGCCGCCTTCCAGAAGGCCTACAACCGCCTGCCGTCGCTCTACGCCAGCCAGGGCTACGACGCCGCGCGCTTGATCGGCGGCGCGCTCAAGAGCACGGGCGGGAAGGTTTCCGACAAGGCAGCCTTTCGCGCGGCCTTGCGCAAGGCTGACTTCAAGTCGGTGCGGGGAAGCTTCAAGTTCGGCCCGAACCACCACCCGGTCCAGGACGTCCACGTCCGCGAGGTGGTGCGCGAGGACAAGGTCCTGACCAACAAGATCATCGGCAAGGCCTTCTCGAACCACGCGGACGCATACGCCAGCCAGTGCAAGATGTAGCGACCCGCCATTGATCGGGGGCCCGGCTTCACGGACCCATGGGCCGGGCCCCCTACACTTCCGCGATCCATGTCCACGCTGCTGGTCCTCGAGCAGGTTCTGAACGGCCTGCAGTTCGGGGTGATGCTCTTCCTCATGGCCGCCGGCCTGACGCTGGTGTTCGGCATCATGGGGATGATCAACCTCGCCCACGGCTCCCTCTACATGGTGGGTGCCTACGTGTGCGCCACCGTCTACCAACTCACCGGCTCGTTCTGGCTGGCCCTGGCCGCCACGCTCTTCGCCTCGGCGCTGGTGGGCATCGTGGTGGAGAGGGTGGCGCTGCAGACCCTCTACAGCCGCGACCACCTCGACCAGGTGCTGGCCACCTTCGGTCTAATCCTCTTCTTCAACGAGCTGACCAAGATCATCTGGGGGCCGCGGGCGCTGTTCCTGGACGTCCCGGTGGCGCTGTCGGGATCGGTGCAGATCATCCCAGGGGTGGACTACCCGGTGTACCGGCTCGCCATCATCGTGGTAGGCGGCCTGGTGGCCTTCTCGCTCTACTGGCTCATCATCCGCACCCGCATGGGCATGATGATCCGCGCCAGCGCCAGCAACCGGGAGATCATCGGAGCGCTGGGGGTAAACGTGCCGCTGCTCTACACCCTGGTATTCGGGCTGGGCGCGCTGCTGGCCGGGCTCGCCGGCGCCATGGCCGGGCCCGTGTGGTCGGTGGAGGTGGGGATGGGCGAGAACATCCTGATCCTGACCTTTGTCGTGATCGTCATCGGAGGCATCGGCTCGGTCCGCGGCGCGCTCCTCGGTTCCTGTCTGGTCGGCTTCATCGACACCATGGGCCGGGCGTTCCTGCCTGTGTGGCTGGGGCTCTTCCTGGACCCGGCCACAGCCAACGGCGTCGGCGCCTCCCTGGCCTCCATGTCCATCTACATCTTCATGGCGGCGATCCTGGTGTGGAAGCCCCGCGGACTGCTGCCGGTCTACGGCCGATCCTGATTTTGAGGGTCTACCCTTCGTGGACACGACGGCAAGACGCGACGAGTCTGACACCCTCTCCCTCCGGGAGAGGGTCGGGGTGAGGGTTATGTGGCTCACGCAGGTTGTCGTGAACCCTGCTACCGGCTCATGAGCGACTCGCCTGAAACCGCGACGGCGTCCCGGCCAGTGGCAAAGGGCCGCAGTGCACGACTTGCGACCGGGTGGAGAGCCGCGGCCCTGACATGCGTCGCGGCGGCGCTGGTCGTGTTGCCGCCCGCGGCCGAGGCGCTGGACGAGTCCTTTCTCATCGGGCTCTTCACCCGGATCTTCATTTTCGCGCTGGCCGCGGTGAGCCTGGACCTCATCCTGGGCTTCGGCGGCATGGTGAGCTTCGGCCACTCGGCCTACTTCGGGGCGGGCGCCTACGTGGTCGGGATCCTGTCGTTTCACGCCGCGGGCGGGGAGGCCCCGGCGTGGCCGTTCTCGCTTCCAGGCATGGAAAGCGCCCTGGCGGTGTGGGCGCTGGCGGTGGCGGGCGGGGCGGTGCTGGCCCTGCTGGTGGGCGCCGTCTGCCTGCGCACCAGCGGCATGTACTTCATCATGATCACGCTGGCGTTCGCGCAGATGCTCTACTATTTCTTCGTCTCCCTGGAGAAGTACGGCGGCGACGACGGCCTGAGCATCGCCCAAAGGAACCGGCTTCCCGGTCTCGACCTGGAAAACGAAGCCACCCTCTACTACGTCTCCCTGCTCATCCTGGCGGTCTTCCTGCTCATCGGCTGGCGCCTGGTGCGTTCCCGCTTCGGCATGGTGCTCCAGGGCTGCAAGGAAAACGAGCAACGGATGCTGGCCCTCGGTTTCCCCGTATACCGCTACAAGCTGACCGCCTTCGTGATGGCCGGCGCAACGGCCGGCCTCGCGGGCGCGCTGATGGCCAACTACATGGGTTTCGTCAGCCCGGGCCTGATGCACTGGATGGTGTCCGGGGAGATCATGATCATGGTCATCCTGGGCGGCATGGGCACGCTGGCGGGCCCGGTCGTCGGCGCCGCCGTGTTGCTGCTCCTGGAGGAGATCCTGTCGGCGTACATGGAGCACTGGATGATCATCCTGGGGCCGGTGCTGGTCCTGGTGGTGCTGTTCGCCCGCCGCGGCATCTGGGGCTGGTTTCAGACCGGGAGAAACGCCGATGGCTGAAACGCTGCTCACGGCGCGCGGGATCACCAAGGCCTACGGCGCCCTCAAGGCCACCGATTCCCTCTCCCTGGACGTGGTCCACGGCGAGATCCACGCCATGATCGGCCCCAACGGCGCGGGCAAGACCACGGCCATCCGGCAACTGTCCGGGGAGGTGGCCTCCGATGAGGGCACCATCCACCTCGGCGGCCGGGACATCACCCGCAAGCCCGTTCACGAACGCGCCCGCCTCGGCCTCGCCCGCTCGTACCAGATCACTTCGGTGTTCGGCGGCTTCACGGCCGAGGACAACGTAGCCATGGCCGTGCAGGCCCACGACGGCCACTCGTTCCGGTTCTGGCGCCCGGCGCGCCCGGACCCGGCGCTGCGGGAACCGGCGCGCCGCACGCTGGAACAGGTGGGCCTGGGGGGACGCGCCGACGTCATCGCCGGCAACCTCGCCCACGGCGAGCAGCGCCAGCTCGAGATAGCCATGGCGCTCGCCACCGACCCGGTGCTGCTCTTGCTGGACGAGCCCATGGCCGGCATGGGCCCCGACGAGGCCAACCGCATGGTGGCGCTGCTGGACGGCCTCAAGGGGCAGGTGGCGATCCTGCTGGTGGAGCACGACATGGACGCCGTCTTCGCCCTGGCGGACCGGGTCACCGTGCTCGTGTCCGGACGGGAGGTGGCCACCGGCCCGCCGGACGCCATCCGCGCCGACCCGGTGGTGCGCGAGGCCTACCTGGGGGAGGACGCGTAATGCTGGAGCTGGAAGGCGTCCGGACCTTCTACGGCCCGAGCCAGATCCTCTTCGACGTAAGCCTCCGGGTCGACGCCGGCGAGATGGTGACCCTGATGGGCCGGAACGGCATGGGCAAGACCACTACGGTGAAGTCCATCATGGGGCTGGTGCGGCCGCGGGCGGGAACGATCCGGTTCCGGGGCGCCGAGATCCAGGGTTGGCCGAGCTATGCGGTGGCCCGGACGGGCATCGGCCTGGTGCCCGAGGGCAGGCAGGTCTTCCCGAACCTCACCGTGCGCGAGAACCTGCTTGTGGCCGAGGGATACGGCGCCGGACCAGAGGGCAACGAGGGAGACGCGTGGACCGTGGAGCGGATATTCGAGATGTTCCCCGCGCTGGAGACTCGCAAGCATCTTAACGGCTCCGCCCTCTCGGGCGGCGAACAGCAGATGCTCGCCATCGGCCGGGCGCTCATGACCAACGCCCGCCTGATCCTGCTTGACGAGGCCACCGAGGGCCTGGCTCCGCTGGTGTGCGCCGAGATCTGGCGCTGCCTGGAACGGCTCAAGGCAGTCGGGCAGGCCATTCTCCTCATCGACAGCAACCACGGCGCTCTGATGCAGATCGCCGACCGCCACTACATCATGGAGAAGGGCCGCATCACCTGGACCGGCGATTCCGCCGCCCTGGCCGCGGCGGACGATGTCCGGCAGCGGTACCTCGGGGTGTAGCTACCGGTTTCGAACCGCCTGTGCCTGTAACACCCACGGCTTCACGAACGCCGGTCGCGACTCTTCCGAATAAACGAGCGCAGCCTCCCCGTCGTCGAATCCTCACGGTACCGCCCCTTGGCTGCATGTCGGATCTGGCAGCAGCCCGGGATGTCCAGAGCGACGCCGTCCGTACCCAGCAGCCACCGGAACGCCCGGTCCTCGTAGGCCTTGCGCCAGCGCGGCGCCGGCCGCTGGTAGAGGCCGATGGATTGGCAATAGCCCAACGCGCGAGCTACATCGCCGTGAGTGATCTGGTAGGGCCCCTTGGCGCGATCATGGTTGCCGCCGTAGTGACGAAACTCCCGCATGGGAATGTCGAGCACGGCCGGAGCCGCGCGGCCTTGCCTCAGAAGCTCATGGTCTTCCGGCAGCAGTTCGGTTCCCAAGGGCGCCCTGGGATGCACGAGGACATCGTCCCGCCCCTGCAGGAGGTCCGCCAGCGTGTCGAGGCAGCCCTCGTGGAACACCACGTCGGCGTCGGTAAACCAGATCCAGTCGGCCTGGGTAGCCTTGGCGGCCAGGTTCCGGCCGATGCTCCGGCGAAAGAGCCGCTCCTCCGGTAACGGCCGCCAGCGCCACAAGACCCCGGGCACGTCAATATCCTCGAAGAACCGCAGCACATTTAGCACGGATTGGTCGTCGGGCGAGTGGTATACGGTCATTGTGACGGCGAGCTTTTCGGTACGGTGGATGACGAGGGAACTGAGCTGGTAGAGGAGGAAGTGCCCGTACCGCCAGCAGTGGCTCACGATCTCAAGGGAAAGGGTTCCGGTGCGCCTGGCCTTCGGTACGTCGGCCGGATCCACGTCTCGGAACCACGAGGCCGGCAGCGCTCCGCTCGCGGCAAAACGATAGAACAACCCCGCCGGGGCGTCGATGATTGCCGTCATTAGCTCCATCCGAAAGGAATGTGTTCGACGATGACTCTCGGCGATTCCAATTTAATCCATTCCCGACAACGTGTATATATGCCTCAGGCAACCAAGACGGCCTACCGTGCCTTGCGGCAGCAGATCCGATAGTGCGGGGCTCGGGCCTGCGCGCGTGCCAGCGGCAGCGGCAACGGAGAATACCATGACAGCGGCAAGAATCCTCATTGTCGAGCACGAGCAACCTGTGGCCGCGCGCCTGGAAGAAGAGTTGAAGACCGCGGGATACGTTTGCGCTTCGGTTCTGTCCGGACAGGACGCAATGGCGACGGCGGCGGAGCAGCGGCCGGACCTGGTCCTGATCGACCTGGAACTGACAGGAGAACCGGACGGCGTCGAAACGGCCCTGCACCTGAGCGAAACGTTCGACACCCCGGTGCTGTATCTCAACGGCAATGCCGGACAGGCCCTGGAGCGGCGGTCCCTGGACAGCGAGCCGGTCGGTTACGTGCTCAAGACGGCACCGGCAGGACAGCTCCGTCTGCACGTGGAAACCGCCTTGCGCCTGCATGCCCGGCAACGACGGCAACAGCGAGCATCCGCGGCTATCGAATGCGCCACCGAGGCCATCGTCGTCACGGACAAGGGCGGGGGCGTCACGTTCATGAACTCCGCCGCGGAGACCCTCACGGGCTGGTCCCGGCACGAGGCCATCGGCCGGGCCTTGGGGGAGATCTTTCACGGTGCCGCGGGAGTTCTGCCGATTCAGTTCGAGACCGCGCAGCGCCTCGTCATGGAGGGCGCCGACCGCGCTCGCACGGGCGGCGACATGACGCTCAGGACCCGGTCCGGGAACGAGGTGGCGATCGACTACAACATGGCGCCCGTCAAGGACCGAAACGGCCGTGCCGAAGGCACGGTGCTGGCGTTCCACAGGATCGACACGGAGCAGCTGGCACAGAGCGTTCGGGAAGAAGCCCGCGCGTGGCGCACCCTCATGGAAAGCACCAACGACGGTATCATCGTGATCGACGAGCGCGGGAACCCGATCATGCGCAACATGAGCACGGAACGTATGATAGGTCCGTACAGACCGGACTCCGGACCCGAGGACTGGAGCGAGCGTTACGGCGTCTTCAAGCTCGACGGAGTGACTCAATATCCTTCCCTCGACTTGCCGATCGCGCGCACCCTCCGCGGCGAATCGACGGATGACGAGGAAATGATCCTGCGCAATCCGGCCAAACCGGAAGGCATCTACATCAACACCAGCGCCAGACCGCTTCTGGACGATTCCGGCAAAGTCAAGGGAGGCTTGGCCGTGTTCCGGGACATCACGTCCGTCAAGCGGTCGGAGGACGAGTTGAGGCAGGCGGTAGAGCGGCTGGAGAGCCAGACCCGCCTCATGGAGTCCGTTTTCAACAGTATCAGCGACGCGGTGGTGGCCGCCGATTCCCAGGGCAACTACCTCGTTGTCAACGCAGCGACGAGACGGCTCGCCGAGCTCATATCGCCCCATGATATCAAGGACCTCATGATGACTGACCTTGCCGAGTATCCGGCAGTCCTTGGGCTTTATCGTCTTGACGGGAAGACCCCCTTCCCTGCCGATGAGCTTCCGCTTTGGCGCGGCCTGCGGGGCGAAGCGTCGGACAACGTGGAGATACTCGTGCGCAACTCGAAGGTCCCCAACGGGGTTTATTTCAACTCCAGCGGGAGGCCCTTGCAGGACGCGTCCAACTCCGTCAAGGGCGCCGTGGTGGTATTTCGCGACGTGACCGAGCACATGCGCGCCCATGAAGCGCTGGCCCGCGCGTTCGCCCAGGGGCGGCTGGAGATCGTCGAAACCGTGCTTCACAACATCGGGAACGCGATCAACAGCGCGGCCATCGGTATCGGAACCGTACACGAACAACTGAAGGGGAACCGGTCCATACGCCGCCTTCAGGCGCTGGCCCACGCCTTGAAGGCGCACGAGCACGACTGGATCGATTACCTGAGAGACGATCCGGAAGGCCGCCAAGCGATGCCGTTTCTGTTCGCCCTTGCCAACGACTTCGGAGAGATGGAGACGCAGTTGGTGCAAACCGTCGAACGGGTCCGGGACAGAGTGGAGCACATCACCGACATCGTCCGGACGCAACAAGGCTTCGACAAGGACATGACCGTCCTCAAAGACCTCGACCTGGAAGAGACCATCAACGCCGCGGTCCAGATCCTGCAGGACTCCGTCCACAAGCGCGGCATCCAGCTTCACGTCGATTGCGCAGGCGCGCCCGCACAGGTTCGGATCCGTGAAAGCCAATTCCACCAGATGGTGGTCAACCTGGTGAAGAACTCCATCGAAGCCATCGACGAACTCACCCTGTCCGGCGCCTCGAACGAACCGCCGGAGGTCCACGTTCGGTCGTACGTCGAAGACGAGTTCCTGATCATCGACGTCATCGACAACGGTGTAGGCATCGACCCGAAAAACCTGAAAGACATCTTTGCTTCAGGACACACCACCAAGGACGCGGGCAGTGGGCTGGGGCTTCATTCGGCGGCGAGTTACGTCGCCAGCGTCGGCGGTAGTCTGGAGGCTCTGAGCGACGGCCTGGGGAAAGGAGCGACCGTGCGTGTGAGGCTTGGGTTGTCGTTCATCTTGCCGGAGCGCTCCTTCAGCAGGGCATGACCCCGGCGAATCCCGGACGGCCTCTCTTGTCACTCCACCGTCCTTGTAGTAGTTTCGAGGCCGATGGAACCCTACATCCGATCCACCGATATTACGCTCACGTTCACGCCCAAGAACAGGGACGCGGTCACCGCCCTCAAGGATTTCCGTATCGAGCTGAACAGCGGCGAGTTCGTCTCCATCGTGGGGCCGTCGGGGTGCGGCAAGAGCACCTTTCTGAACGTGCTGCTGGGGCTGCTCAAGCCGGATCTGGGCGAGCTGGAGATCGGCGGCAAGAGGATCACCGGCCCGGGGGTCGAACGCGCCATGGTCTTTCAGGAGTTCGGGCTGCTGCCCTGGCGGACGGTGCTCGGTAACGTAGAGCTGGGGCCGGAGCTCAAGGGAGAGTCGGTCTCCTTGCGGCGTCCGCGAGCCCAGGAGCTCATCAACCTGGTGGGCCTCACGGGGTTCGAGGGACACTTTCCGCACGAGCTGTCGGGAGGCATGAAGCAGCGGGTGGGGCTGGCCCGGGCGCTGGCCACGGACCCCGAGGTGCTGCTCATGGACGAGCCCTTCGCGGCGCTGGACGCGCAGACCCGGGACCTCATGCAGGCGGAGTTGCTGCAGATCTGGGACAAGCACAAGAAGACGGTGCTGTTCGTCACCCACAGCATCGAGGAGGCGGCCTACCTGTCGGACCGTGTCATCGTGATGACCAAGAGGCCTGGACGGACCAAGAAGATCATCAAGATCAACCTGCCGCGGCCGCGGGGCTATGAGATGCGCCTGTCGCCGGAGTTCAACGACATCAAGCTCGACATCTGGAACACGCTCAAGGACGAGCTGACCGCGAGGGAGTGATGGGATTCGGGGGACTTTCGGAGCGTAGCGTGCGGTTCCTGCTGGGGACGGGAGCGGTTTTGGGCTTCTTCCTCGTCTGGGAGTTCCTGCTCACCTTCGTCTTCGTCTTCAACCCGTTCTTCATCACCAAGCCATCGCTGATGTGGCAGGCCACCGGCGACCTGATCCTCAGCGGCGAGCTCTGGAAGGACATCTACGTCAGCGGCACTCCCTTCGTGTTCGGGTTCGCGGCCGCGGTGTTCATCGGCATCCCGGTGGGGGTGGTCATGGGGTGGCGGCGCCGGGTGGCATTCGCCCTGGACCCGTTCCTCACCGCCTTGTACGCCAGCCCGCTGGTAGCGCTGGCGCCGCTCCTCATCGTGATGTTCGGCGTGGGGATCAAGGGCAAGACCATCCTGATCTTTCTCCTGGCAGTGTTCCCGTTCATCTTCAACGCCTTCGCCGGCGTGCGCTCGGTGGACACACTGCTCATCAACGTCGTCCGGTCCCTAGGGGGGAAGGAGCGCGACCTCTACTTCAAGGTCATCCTGCCGAGCACCCTGCCCTACATCGTGGCGGGAGCGCGGATCGCCATCGGCCGGGGCATCGTCGGCATCATCGTCGGGGAGTTCTATGCCGCCTCCGAGGGCATCGGCCACGCGCTGATCTGGTATGGCGACATGTACCAACTGGCGCACATGTTCGTGTGCATCCTGGTGCTGATGATCATCGCGGTGATCTTCACCGTGGGCCTGCGCAAGGCCGAGCTCACCATCGCGCCCTGGCGCACCCAGGAAACACGATGAACCGCTACCTGTCCCAGTACCGCGAGAACGAGGAGCCCATCCTGGGATGGGGCTTCATCGTGCTGTTCCTGCTGGTCTGGGAATTCATCCCCCACGTGGTGACCCTGCCCAAGGGGCTGGCGCTGTTCTTCACGACGCCGTACCACATCGCCGCCAAGCTCGTTGAGATGAGCACCTCGGGCGAAGTGGCCTTTCACTTCTACGTCAGCGCCAGCGAGTTCGTCATCGGCCTCGGGCTCTCCATCATCGTCGCGCTGCCGGTGGGGCTGGTCATGGGGCGTTTCTACACCCTCAACGCCATGTTCGACCCCTTCGTCACCGCCTTCAATGCCACCCCCCGGCTGGTGTTCCTGCCGCTGGTGGTGCTCTGGCTCGGCTTCGGCATCTGGTCCACGGTGGTGATCGTCTTCATCGGCGCGCTGTTCCCGCTCCTGATCAATACCTACGAGGGCGTCAAGAACGTGGACCGCGTGCTCGTCAACGTGGTGCGCTCCTTCGGCGCCAACGAATGGCAGCTCATGAAGATCGTGGTGCTGCCCAACTCCCTGCCCTACATCATCGCCGGCCTGAGGCTCGCCATCGGCCGCGCCATTCTGGGAGTGGTGGTGGGAGAGTTCTTCGGCTCCGACCAAGGCATCGGCTACCTCATGGCCGCGGCCGCCGGCAACTACATCGTGGACGTGGTCTTCGCCGGCCTCATCCTGTTCATGGGCATCTCGCTGGTGATGACCATGGCGGTCAAGAAGCTGGAGGACCGCCTGAGCCGCTGGCGCCCGGAGCAGGTGAAAACGTTCTGAGGGATCGCGAAGGGTTCGCGGAACGGCGGGGGACACGGCAAGCGGCCGTGTCCCCCGCGTGCGTCAGGGCATCGTGTTGGGTCTACAGCGGCTTCGGCTGCAGGTAGTAACCCCGCTCTCTCAGAGTCTCATTCAGCAGGTCCCTGGCGACGAACTTCTCGACGTCGGGGAGGGGCTTGTCCTTGGGCCAGAGGTTCTTCGCGATCATGCGCTTGACGCGCGACTCGAACAGGCTCAGGACCAGGGCCTCGGGCATGTCCGGGCCGTACTGGTCGAACACTTCCTCCCATACCCCTTCGGCTTCCCTGCGGTCCTTCATGGCGAAGTACTTCTGGATGACGTCGACGGACCCTTCCTTGTTG
>JAJDTQ010000168.1 GCA_022827045.1 Candidatus Binatia bacterium | reverse complement strand
GAACGCGGCGATGGCCATGTAGGCGTGGCGGATGTTGGGCCAGTCGTCGCCGAAGACCTCCTTGAACCGCCGCCGGTACTCGGGCACGAAGGCGAGCCGCGCCTCCATCATGTCGTCCTCGCCGTTGCCCGCCACCGCGCCGCGGGCGGCGGACCGCGCCTGGGACTCCAGTGACCTGGAAGACCCTGCCCAGAAGAGCTTGCCGTAGTAGGCCGCGTTGATGATGGTCTGGCTGTTGCGCCAGTGTATGGTGCCGGGATAGCCCGTGCTGACGGGTTCGGGCACCGACCAGCCCGCCTCGGGAAAGTGGCAGACGGCGCACGGCATGGCGTAGTTGCCCGAGAGGATGGGATCGAAGAACAGCAGCTTGCCGAGCTCGACCTTCTCCGCCGACATCGGGTTGTCCGCGGGGACCGGGGGCGGACCCAGGGGGGCCAACCCCGGCGGTCGCTCCGCGCCCGCCGGCGCGGCCGCCGCCAGCACGGCGGCTGCCACGATGACGAGAATCGTTCGGAAGCGGGTCACGGCCATCTCCCTCAGTTCGGCGCCTTGCGCCAGTTCCGGACCGGCTTGTAGTCGTAGTCGTCCGCGCGCCAGACGAATTCGTCGGTATCGAACGTCTCGCCGCTAAGCGCCTCTAGAAAAGCCAGGAGATCGGCCTTCTCTTCAGACGTCAATCCGAGCGGCTTGAGTCGTGGGTCCTTCAACGGATCGTCGCCGCCGCCGGCGTCATAGAAATCCAGGACCTCCCCCAGCGAACCGAACACGCCGTTGTGCATGTAGGGCGCCGTCCACTTGAGCTCGCGCAGGGTCGGCGTAAGGAAGCTGCGGCGGGTCTCCGGCCGGTGGGTGCGCACGTAGGCGCCGGGGTCCTCGCGCAGGGCCATGTAATTCTCGATCCCCATGAACTTGGCATAGGTCACGAAGGCGGAGTGTCTTCTGGGATCGGCCCAGATCTCCGGATTGTCAGGGACACCCGTGTTGTGCGGCTGGTCGTCGGTGAAACGCGCGCCCGAGTGACACGCGGCGCAGCCGGCGCGACCCTGAAACAACGCCTGCCCCCGGCGGGCGGCGGCGGACAGTGTACCCGTGTCGACGGGCGCGCCGCGCGAGACGATGGTTTCCAGGAACACGGCGAGGGCCTTGCGAGCGCCGCCGTTGGACGGCTCGCCCAAACCGGCCGCGCGGGACATCTTCCCGTAGACGGGGTCCTGCTTGAGACGTTCCTGCATGAGCCTCATGTCCATGTTCATGAGGTAGGTCTCGGTGATCATCCCGCGGACGACGTCGTTCAGGTTGGTGCCCAGGCGGCCGTCGTGCATCCACGCGGCCCGGCGGCCGACATTGGCAAGGGTGGGGGTGTTGCGGAAGTGGGCGGCGCCGGTATAAGCGGCGGCCAGGGGCCTGCCGTCGCTGAACGCCCTGGCCGGCTGGTGGCAGGTCGCGCAGGCGAAATTGACGTCGCCGGAAAGCCGCTCGTCGTAGAACAGCCTCTTGCCCAGCTCGGCCTGGGCGGTCGCTATGTTCTTGTCACCTCCGGAGCCCTCGCTCACCGCTGGAGCGGCCAACCCCAGCAGGAGCATGAGGACCCACCCGAACGTCATTCTCATGAGCACCACCTGCCGAACCGCCGGTTGCAAGGACCGTCCGCAACCGAGTCGAGCCAGCCGTGCCGGGCCCCCCAAGGACGGGCCTATATCCTGTCCATTACGCGGCCCGATCATACCACCGGTAGTGGTCCGAGACAAGAATTTCCGCTGCCGAGGTTTCCCTTCCTCTTTCAATTCCCTCTGACAGTACCTAAATTGTCGGGAGGGGGTTGGCTTGAACACAGCCACGGTGAACACGGGAGGTGCCACCATGGTACAAGGCGTTTTCCTTTTGTCCGCGGTCCTGGCCTGGGCGGCCTTGGGGGCCGGCGCGGCTTTCGCCGAAGGCGACGCCGCGGCCGGCAAGAAAGTCTTCAAACGCTGCCTGGTGTGCCATACCGACGTCGAAGGCAAACACAAGCAAGGACCCACCCTCCACAAGGTCCTGGGCCGGCCTGCGGGAACGGCCAAAGGGTTCCGATACTCGCCGGCCTACGTACGGGCGGGCAAGCAAGGCCTCGTCTGGAGCGACGAGACCCTGTTCGAATACCTCAGGCATCCCAAGAAATTCCTCCGCAAGTTCCTGAAGGATCCCAAGGTCAAATCGCGCATGACCATGAAGTACTTCAAGGAGAAGGACCGGCGTAACGTCATCGAGTACATGAAGTCACTTGGCAACTGAGCCGAGCCTCGGGCCGGCTGTCGTTTCGGCGCGCGCGCCCGGCACGGAACAAGGCTCGTGCATCGTTGACATGGTCAGACCCGTTTGGTATCGGCGTGTCATGGCCCGGCAAGGGTCCATTCCGCAGGATTCCGGGCTCGACAGCCCGAGGGAGGTGACCGATGGGTAGTAAAGAGCCGCGCGGCGTCGTGCATTGGATCGATCACTTTATCGTGGGCACCAACGACATGGTCAGTTGGGTCGACTGGGCCGTGAACGCCACCGGCATCACCCGGCGGCCGATCCGCGGCATCACCACCAACGCGCGCAAGAAGGATGTCCCGATCATGTGCTTCCTGTGGTGGGACGGCGAGTCCTGCCGCATCGGCGCGTTCCTCCAGCCCGAGGTCTACCCGCAGGCCAAACCCCTGGGCGAGGAGTTGCCGCGGTGCGGATTCTACATCCGGCCCGAGGACGTGGACCGGCACGTCGAGCGGCTCGAGCGCCATGACATCCCGCACACCGACCCGGTACGGATGGCGGACGGCGGCGACGAGGGCACGGTGATCTACTTTGCCGACCCCGACGGCAACCAGTTCGAGTTCTGGGCCCCCGATCACATGCCTGCGGGCGCCATGGAGATCTGCACGTCCGAGGGCGTCGGCCGCATCAGCCACGCCGTGTACGGCTCCCGGGACCTGGGCCGGACGGCCGACTTCTTCGCGAAGTACTGCGCACTTGAACCCGAGGTGAACCCCAACGTCGCCGAGGGAAATCTTGTGCTTCGCCTGCAAGCCGGCGGCCGGCTCATCTACAAGCTCACGGACAAGGTGGACGAGCGCGTGGCCGGACACGGAGCTTGGTGGGACATGCACACGGCGCTGACGGTGCGGGCGGAAGAGTTCATGCCAAACTACCGCCGCATGTGGGAGACCCTGCCCGAAGAAGCCATGGCCAAGGAAGACGACACCCTGACCCTGGAGGAGGAGGACGCGCTGCCGGCGCGAACCGGCCTGCACCGGAGCCCGGTGGGATACCGCTGGAAGGCCATCTTCGAGCGCGGCGACGAGTTCTACGACTGGGACGGCCACGCCTTCCACTTCTTCGGCGGCAGGCCCGTGAAGGACGACGGCTCACTGGCCCTGTACACCATCGTCGAGCAGGAAGACTACCTCACCGACGTTGCCGTCGAGGCCGAGAAGGCCCGCGTCGCGCAAGGGTAATCCGCAGGCGGCCGACCCGGACTACGCTCTTCGGACCCCGCTACCCGCGGGAACGCCGAATTCCGGGTAGGCGTCGTTGCCGTGCTCGGCCACGTCCAGACCGACCCTTTCCGCTTCGGGCGACACGCGCAGGCCGACCACGATCCGGATGGCGTTGAACATCACCAGACCACCCAACATGCAAAAGGCGAAGACACCCACCACGCCCACCACCTGGGCCATGAGCAAATCGACACTGCCGCCGTAGAGCAGCCCGAACTCCGTGTGAAACAGCCCCACCAGGACCGTCCCCGACGCGCCGGACACGCCATGGACCGATATCGCGCCCACGGGGTCGTCGATCTGCAGCCGTTCGAACATCAGCACGGAGAAGACCACGACCACTCCCGGAAGGAAGCCGAAGAAGAGGACGGCTGCCCAGGGCTCCACCCATGCACATCCACCGGTGATTGCCACCAGACCGGCGAGGGCGCCGTTGAGAGCCATCGTGACATCGGGTTTGCTGAACAGCAGCCACGACGCAACGGTGGCGCCGATGGCGGCCGCGGCAGCCGCAAGGCTCGTGTTCGTGGCGATCACTGATATGTCAGCTACCTTGGCGGCCATGATGCTTCCGGTGTTGAAGCCGAACCACCCGAACCACAGAATGAACACCCCGAGCGTAGCGAGCATCAGGTTGTGACCGGGGAGCGCGCGGGGCACCCCCAAATCGCTGTACTTGCCGAGCCTGGGCCCCAGCACGATCACGCCCGCCAGGGCGAACCACGCGCCGGTGGAGTGCACCACCGTGGAGCCGGCAAAGTCCATCATGCCCAGCTCCGCCAGCCACCCACCGCCCCAGATCCAGTGCCCTACGACGGGATAGAAGAAAAGGGAAATGAAGAAACTGAAAATCAAGTAGCTCAAGAATCGGGTGCGCTCCGCCATGGCCCCGGCCACGATGGTGGCGGCCGTGGCACAGAACATCAGTTGGAAGAACCACGCCGCCAAGGTCGGAACCGATGTCCAGCTCAGAGCCTGATACAGGTCTCCCGTATCCGCCGTAACGAAGAAGCCCGTGGTCCCGAAGAAGGCGTTGCCATTGCCGAACATGATGCCGAAACCCAGAATCCAGAAGCCCAGGGCGGCCATGGAGAAGTCCCCGAAGTTCTTCATCATGGTGTTGGCCACGTTCTTGGCGCGGGTAAACCCGCCCTCGACCATGGCAAAGCCCGCCTGCATGAGAAACACCAGCACGGCGGCGAAGGCGGTCCAGATGGTATCTACCGTTACCTGCAACTCCGGTACCGGCTTGCCGTCGACCTTGCCGTCCAGCGCATAGGCGACGGCGGGCAAGAACACCAGCGCGAGCCCCACGCCAGCGAAGATACGCAGTTGTTTCAGCACGGATTTACCTCCTGTCTTCCCTCGGGGTCTTCCTGGAGGCCGCTGCCATCGACCGTCCCTCCGCGTCGTCAGCGCAACGGAATGCGGATGACGACACCGCCCATGACATCTCCCTGCTTGAAGTCCGTCCGCGGACTGTCCTCGTGGGCGTTGTGACAGGTCACGCAGGAAGGTGAGACGGCGACGTCGGCATACACCGCGGTGAAATACTCGACGTCGTCGATCTTCTCCCGCCCATAGAAGGGCTTTGACGGGTTCTCGGCGATGCTGTCGAATCCGGCGATCTCCACCTCTGTCTTCGGTACGCTGTCCGGGTTGAGGGGCCACTTGGACAGCAGCGCATAGCTGAAGGCATCGGTCTGTTTGGCCACCAATCCGGCGCTCATGCGGAACATCTGGGCCGGCAGCGGCAGGGCCTTCTGGTTGTTCCAGTGCTCGCTGGCCTTGATCACTTCCTCCACGTCCTGCAGACGATAGACCACCTCGTTCGAATAGACGGTACGGTCGGCAGCCATGACGGCGAACAGCGCGTCCGCCATCCTGCTCGGGGAAATCCCCGCCGATTGGTCGGGTCCGCCCGAAGGCTTGCTGTCGCAGGAGGCCAACCCCGCAAACAAGACGGCGGCGGCAAGGACGAGACGGGTCTTTCCGGACGGCAAGTATTTCATAACTCAGTGCCCTCTCTTTCCGGCGCGGGATTGCGCTGAATCGAAATTGTTGACTTCAAGGTAACATGAACTCGATAAATGTAACCGATTTCCTCTATTAGCGTAAGGATAGCCATATTGTGGATAATTTGATAAGATCGCCCGTTGTTGAAAAGCTTAACTCTTTCGACTCGGCCGGCACGGTTGCTTCGACCACCAGGTCTTGCACCGACGGTCTAACGCGGACGCGCGACCCGTCGAGGCTCGCTTCGGCCGGGCACTCGGGGATCCTCTATGGAACGCAAGGAGATGGAAGACAAGGAAGAACGAGCCGGACTCGATTCACCTGAACGAAGCTCTGCTCCGGTTACGGATGACACGCAAAGCGGCGGGGCGGAGAAGCATGCCGTTGCCGACGCCGAGACCCCCGGCCGGTCCGGCGAGCCTTGGGCACCCGGAGACGAAGGTGCGCCGGACGAGAGAGTCGTCGGCACTCCCTGGTGGGAAGGTGGTCCGGGGCTCGCAGATGCGGCATCGGACGAGCCCGAGACACATGGGGCGGGGGGTTACATGTACAGGGGCGTGCGGTACGGCGAGGCCGTTCCCGAGCTCGAGCCTCAGGCACCCGAAGAACTGAACGACGACGATGACCCGGTAGACATGTCCGTGCTGGCGGCGATGTCGGAGGACTCGCCGGACGTCTCTCCCGCCGAAGGTGGCGAAGCGGCGGAACCCGTCGCCGGGCCTGCCTGGTGGGAAGGCGGTCCAAGGCCTGAAGAGGCCGACGACGATGACCCGGTGGACCCGTCCGCGCTCGCCGTTACGCCGGACGACCAGCCGGACCTCTCTCCCGCCGAAGGTGGCGAAGCGGCGGAACCCGTCGCCGAGCCCACCTGGTGGGAAGCTGGGTCCGAAGAGATTGCCGAGGACGAGCCCGAGCTCCAGTCCCAGCCGGCGGCAGAGCCGGACGACAACGATGACCCGGTCGAGACACCCGCGCCGGCCGTGATGTCGGAGGACCGGCCGGCCGTGCCTCCCGCGCAAGCAGGTGCGGCGAGAGAACCCGTCGTCGAATCCCCGTGGTGGGAGAAAGGTTCGAAGCCCGAGGCAGCGGCCGAGGAACGCCCGGATGACGAGAGCAGCGACGTAGACCCCGGCACGGCCTACCTGTACAGCGGAATGGGTTTCGGCGACTCCGTTCCCGAGCCCCAACCCCAACCCTCCGAAGAACTGAAGGACGCTGAGCCGACAGACCTCTCCATACCGGCCGCGACGTCAGCGGACGAACCGGCTGTCGCCGCCGGGCCCGCTTCACCAGCCGATTTGTCCGGCGCGGCGGAGGCGCTTCCCGAAGGGTCGCCCGGCGAGTTGATCCGCTCGATAGTCGCCGACATCTGTCCGGGCGAACTGCTGCTGGTGGGGACGTCCCAACCGTCGCTGCCGGAGTGGGCCGGCGCGGCCGTGACCGCGCTGCGGAACGATCTGGACCGGCGGCAGGCCGAGCGCAACCCGAGCGATGCGAACGAGTATCTTCGGCTGGCCGTCGTCGAGAACGCCATGGGTCTTCACGAGGAAGCCGAAGGCCACCTCAAGGAGGCGTTGCCGCGCAGCGACCGGTTCGGGCCTTTCCTGAACGCGCTGGCCGTCACGAGCCTGGCGCGCGGAAGAATCGCTCCGGCCATCGTCTACTGCAAGGAGGCGCTCCGCGAGACCGGTGGAGACGATTTCGTCCGTGCGGCCGCTTCATCCAACCTGGGAGACCTTTACGATCTTCAGGGCGATGCCGCCCAGGCGACCGAGGCGTACGAGACGGCCATAGACTGCGTACAGGCGCAGGGGGATTCCCGGTGGCTCTCGCGGTTGCATCTGCGCGTCGGCCATCTTTACCGGCGTGTGGGCCAGGCAGACAAGGCACGCCTGCATTATTCCGACTCGGTCCGGCTGTTCAAGGACTCCGGCGACGAGGCCGGGCATGTCCAGTCCCTGGCAGCGCTGGGCTCGTCCTTGACCGAGTCGGGCTTGCACGACCTCGCCCTCAGGAGCTTCGAAGAGGCCGTCCGTATTTGCCTCAGAACCGCGGACAAGCCCGGCGCAGCGCTGGTACAGGACGGGCTGGGTGTCGCTTACATGGCCCAGGACCAGTTGACGCGCGCCATCGCGTATTTCGAAAGCGCCCTGTCGCTCCACCGCGAGTTGGGCAACCGCCAGGGCGAGGCGGCCACCCTGAGCCATATCGGGAAGATCCATGACTCCCGTGGTGACGTCGACGAGGCGCAGCGGTTCTACGGGGCCGCCATGGAGATCGACCGCACGCTGGGCCACGATGCCGGCGAAGCCGGGAGACAGCCGCAAGCCGAGAGCGGCGGTCAGGAAGCGCGCGAGAGGCTTCTGAGGGCGGAGGAAATCTTCATCCGCGCCGGCTCCGCTGAGCAGCAGGAGGATGTGCGGCGAATGACAGGACGACACGGGCGGGAGACCGGGGGTCTTCGGTAGCGAAAAGAAAAACAAGCCACGGCCAAGCACGGTTCTTCATGGTTTCAACATGGCAAATCTCATTGACAAGCGGAATAATATTGACAAAATATGAGAATATCACTCAGTTCCAGCAACTCCGGCCGGTGCGCTTGGGGTGTGTGGAACTGATCAGACGGGAAGTCGTCCGATGACTCAATCTCTTGGTGTTCGTTTCGCGTTGGCGTTGTTCTTTCTCGTGTGGGTTCCACTGCTGGTTGCGACGGGGTGGGGGGGCTACTGGCTGTGGCTGCGAGCGGAGGGCGGCCCGTCGCCCGCTCTTCAGTCGCTTGCCTTGCGCGGTGACGCCTTGAAGCTCACCGAGGCCGCTTCGGGTCTGGCGGAGTCGATGGACAGGTTCCTCCTCGAACGCATCGTCGAGGCGCAGACCTGGGCAACGTCACCGGTGGTGGTATCGGCGGTGCATAAGGCGCGAGCCGCCCACGAAAAACAGGGGCTGGACAACCTCACGATCCAACAGGTCGAGAACAAGTTCCGCACCAGAAAGAGCCTGGGACTCGCGCCCGGCGCGCGCGCATACTTGAGCGAACAGGTCAGGATGTCCCCGCATTTCGCCGAGGTCTTCTTCACCGACGAGGTGGGCTACAATGTCGCGATGACGAATCCGACCTCGGATTTCGTCCAGTCCGATGAGACCTGGTGGCAACGGGCATGGTCTGCCGGTTTTCACGTAGGCGAAATCGAGTTCGACTCCTCGGCCAATGTGTGGGCGGTGGACCTTTCGGTGCGAATTCATGATGACCGGACCAGGAACCCGATCGGAGTGATGAAGGCGGTTCTGTCGGTCCGTTTCGCCCAGTTGTTCACCGACCGTGTCGCGCGCCGCCTTTCCGAGCCCGGCCAGCTATTGCATGCTCAGTTATCCGACTCGAGGCGCGACGGCGACGCGCCAAGATCGCAGTTCCTGGTCGTGACTCGCAATGGGTTGTTGATCGCGGAGACGCGCTCCCAGCACGCACGCGGGCGGATCATGCAGCCGGACGTCAACCTGCTCACGGATGAGTCGCTTACGCACTTGAACCTGTCCTATGAGGGAGAGCGATCCGGAGCCTTCATAGCCGCCCGGAGGGACCCTCAGAATCGCCTGGACGGCGCAGCCCCGCCGAGTCATCTGGTAGCCTTCGCGCGCCTGGCGAGCACAAGCTATTACGCGCCGGTCGTGGACAACTTCGCCGGTTTCGACTGGATGATCATCGTCGAGGCGCCTAATCTGAGTAGCCACACCGTTTTACCGGACCTCGCCGGCATGCAGTGGGGGGATGATCAACAGGGCTGGCTACGCGATGTCTTGTGGATCGGCGCCGCACTGTGTGCGGCACTACTGTTGTCCTCTATCCTGTTGTGCTGGCTGTTCGGCAGGTGGGTACTTTCGCCCGTGCGCGCGTTGACCAGTCGCGTGCAACGAATGGAGCAGGGCCACATCACCGGCAGGATCGCGCTACCGGCGAAAGGCGAGTTCGCCGAGCTTGCCGCCGCTCTCGATCGAATCCGCAATCTGATCACCAAGATGGCGGATCGGCTGCAGCGGACGGCGCCGGAGCGGACCCAACGAGCCGCCCCCGAGGGCGATCCGAATCGCTGACCCCGCGAGGAGCCGGGGACAGGCCGGAGCCGCTCTCCCTGCCCCCGGATGAGCACGATGGTGCCGGATATCAAGACGTTCTCCTGGATTGCACGCCTGGTGGCCGTGACAGCGGGGCTCGCCTTGCCTCTCGGCGCCTGCGGCGGATTGGGCGTGGAGGGGCAACGCACGGGCAAGCTTGGGCCGGCTGAGCAGCAACAGTTGAACAGCAGTCTCAAGGTGGCGTCGGCGTCGGCCGATGCCGGCCAGCTCGAGGCCGCGGAGCGGCTGTATACACAACTCTCCCGTCATTTCCCGAGTGCGCCGGAGCCCCGGCTCGGGCTCGGGTACCTGGCGCTGGAGGCGCGCGACTTCACCCGCGCCGGTAAGCTCTTCGCCGAGGCCGACGAAAGATCGGTCGAGCCGGCCGCCAAGGCCGAGGCACTGCTCGGCGCGGGCCGGGCGAGCCTTGGCACGGGAGACGCCGCGGCGGCCAAGAGCCATTTTCTCGCCGCTTCCAAGCTGGCCAAAGGCACGCCGACAGAAGCCTGGGTGGCCAACGGCCTTGGCGTGGTGGCCACCATCGAGGGTGATCATGCGCGGGCACGGACGCATTACGAAGCGGCCCTCAAGTCTTCACCGTCGCATCCGCTCATCACGGCGAATCTGGTGCGCGCGCTTGCCCAGTCGGGGGAGGGAGGCGAGGCCCGGCGGCTCTACGCCCAATACCCCACTTCCCACTGGCTGGACGGCGACGGGGCCGCGCTTTCGCGTTTGCTCAAAGACAAGGACAAAAAGAAGGCAGCCTTGGCGACGGGCGCCAAGGTCCAGCTCTTCTCCGCGCGGTCGCGTGAGCGGGCGCTGGCCGCCTGGACCCGGCTCTCTTCGGAGGAAAAGGATCTGCTTGGCTCCTTGGCCCACCGCGTGGTGCGGGCTGGATCGACTGGCCCATCGGGGTGCCGTAGCGTTCCCCCTCGGAGGTGTCCTTCAGGGGTCGGCCGTTGACGCTGACGTAGACCCCCTGTGGCTGCACCTCATTGCGCACGAAGACCTCATACCCGTTCGTCTCCTGACCGCGCATGGCGAGCACGAGCGGATTCTCGTCCGCCGGCAGGAGCGTTTCCTTGTCGAGACGATAGATGCCATGCAGCGCGGCCCATTCATCGATGTTCCTGTTGGGTTCACGCAAGCCGCCAAGCCGTACAGCGCCTTCATTGAAAAGCAGGCGGTCCCCTTTTCCATCCAGAGCGATGACGCCCTCTTCCATACTGTTGAAAATGACCTCCATCAGATCGACTCGATTCAGCAACTCGTCGATTCTGCGCTCCAGGCGGCTCCTGGTCTCTCCATGTCCGCTTTCCCGCTCGCGCAGCGAGAGAGCCGTCAGGAGGTTCAGGTGTAGTTGCCGCCCGTCCAACGGCTTCAGTACATAGCATAGGGGACAGGCCGTTGGAGCCCGTGGAGAGGGGTTTTCCTCGGCGCCGTCCGTTACGCAGACCACGGGAAGGCCGAGTTCGCTTCCGATCCGTTCGGCCGCTTCCAAGCCGTCCGCGTCCGCTCCAAGGTCGAGATCGATCAAGGCTGCGTCGGGAGTCGTTTCCGCCGCTTTTTCAATAGCCTCGGCCGCGGACGCGGCCACCGCGCATACGTCGTAACCCAAATCTCGCAGGGATTGCTCCAAACCCCCGGCGTCCGGACCGTCGCTCCGCACCACCAGTACCCTTGCATTGGTCATCGCGCCTTCGTTCCTCCAAGCTCCCCACGCCTTCGATGGTGTCCCGTCCCATGCGAGTAGCGGGGAAGGATAAAACAATTGTCCAAAAATGCAAGTTCGCCCAATATGATACATTAACTCGCTAATATTGAAAAAGTTTTATATCACCGGAGGCCCCCGAGCCTCCGCAGTCCCGGTGCGGCATGGAGCCCCCCGCTGTCGCGGACCGTCACCTCCGCGTGTTGAAAAACCCGTTCCGATCTGCGAACATTCCGCACCAAGTCGATATTGGCGAGGAGGCACTCATGGAAGTGATCAAGGTAGACTTCAAGGGCACCAAGGGGATTCCGCCGTCCGGACTGTGCGTGGGCGTGCACCGCGCCGGCGCCATGCACCAGAAGATGGTGGAGAAGTACGGCAAGGGCATCGCCGTGTGGTCCCTGAGGCCCGAGAACGATTTCATCGCCTTCAAGTCGCTTGAGGACGAAGAAGGCATACGCTCCACCAACGACATGGACTCCATCAAGGACGAGAAGCTCATCTACGGCGTCCGCGGCGCGCCGCCCGAGATTCGCAGGCAGGCGAAGGAGCAGGGTCTCGAGCTCTTGGCCGACGCTACCTGCCCTTTCGTCGTCCAGCAGGAAGAAGCCGAGCTGGAGCTGCTGGACCAGGGCTGCCACCTGGTGATCCTGAGCAGCCGCACGCACCACGGCATCCCGCGCCTCATGGGCATCGCCAAGGAGAAGGAGCGGGAGGTGTTCATCGTCGAGAAGGCGGAGGACGTTGACGACATCCGCCTTACCCGGTTCGAGCCCGTGGGGGTCATCGTCCAGACCACGTTCTGGATGGAAAGCTACACCGGTATCATGACCCGGATCCTTGAGCGCTTCGCCAACGTGCGCATCCGCAACACCGCCTGCATCGACTCGCTGCAAAGGCTTCCCAAGGTCGAGGAACTGGCGCGCGACGTGGAAGCGGTGGTCATCTTCGGCTGGACCGAGGGCATGACCAACCGCATGGAGGAGGTGGCGAAGGCCTTCAACGACAACGTCTACCGCATCGAAAGGCTCGAAGACCTGGACCGGTCCTGGTTCACGGGCAAGTCCAGGGTCGGCATCATCGGCGCCAACGAAACCACCGACGATCTCGTGGACGAGGCGGTGGAACGCATCAAGTCCATGGCGGCCTGAGGGCGGGCGGAAACATGTCCACGGTCGCCAACATGGAAGCCAGACTCCCTTACCACGATCTCCGCGAATGGATGGCCCGGGCCGACGCCCTGGGCGAGTTCCGCACCGTCACCGGGGCGAGCTGGGAAGAAGACATCGGCCTGGCCGCCGACGCGGTCATCCGCGTCGACGACGGGCCCGCCGTGCTCTTCGACGAGGTCCCCGGCTGCCCCAAGGGCTTTCGGGTCCTGATCAACACCTTCGCCGGCAAGCGCCGGAACATGACGCTGGGGTTTCCCGAGCACCTCACCAAGCAGGAGCTCAGCCAGGCCTTCTTCGAACACTACATCAAGGTGCAGCGGCGGCTGCCCCACGTGCTGGTGGACGACGGGCCGGTGTTCGAGAACATCCTCACCGGCGACGATATCGACGTCATGAAGTTCCCCACCCCCAAGTGGCACGCCGACGACGGCGGCCGCTACATCGGCACCGGCTGCTTCTGCGTGACCATCGACCCCGAGGAGCGCTGGATCAACGTCGGCACCTACCGGGCGATGGTCCAGGCGAGGGATTCGGTGAGCCTGCTGTTCGTACCCGGGAAGCACGCCTACATGCACCGCAAGAAGTACTTCGACAAGGGCCAACCCATGCCGGTGGCCCTGGTGGTGGGCGGCGACCCCATGTCGTTCTTCGTGGGCGGCACCGAGTTTCCCTACGGCGTCTGCGAGTTCGATATCGTCGGCGGACTTCGCGGCGCGCCGGTGGAGGTGGTACGGGGCAAGGTCACGGGACTGCCCTTCCCCGCCAACGCCGAGATCGTGCTGGAAGGGTTCCTCACCGAGGACAACCGCGCGGTAGAAGGGCCCTTCGGCGAGTGGACCGGCTACTATGCCGGCGGCGCCAGCGAGCAGCCTACCCTCGACGTCCGCGCCATCTACCACCGCAACGACCCCATCATCCTGGGCGTGCCGCCGCTCGGGGCCGGACCCGACGAGATGGCCCGCTACCGCGCCATCATGCGCTCGGCCATGCTCAAGCAGGAGCTGGCCAACGCGGGCGTTCCCGACGTGACCCAGGTCTGGTGCCACGAGGTCGGCGCCTCGCGGCTGCTGCACGGCATCGGCATCAAGCAGCGCTATCCCGGCCACGCCCGGCAGGCGGGCACGCTGGCCTCGACCTGCGGCTCGGTGGTGTACGGCTGCAAGTTCGTCATCGTGGTGGACGACGACATCGACGTGTCCAACCTGGACCAGTTGGTATGGGCGATGCTCACCCGCTGCGACCCGGAGACTTCCATCGAGATCCTGCGCAAGATGCGCACCTCGCCCGCCGACCCCCGGGTCACGCCGGAGCAGCGCAAGACCAGGGACATCACCAACTCCCGCGTCATCGTCGACGCCTGCCGTCCCTTCGAGTGGTTCGACAAGTATCCCAAGGTCAACGCGCCCGGCCCGGAGGTGGTCCGAAAGGCCCATGAGAAATTCGGCTACCTGCTGGAGTGAGCGCGGCCGGAAGGATACGTGACTCCCGGCACCGCACGTTTCGCCCAGGCCGCGCTGGTGGGGGACTCCGACGCCTCCTACGACAATCTGGCTTTGGCCGAGGAAGCCGGCGAGATGCTCGCGCGGCGCGGCATCACCCTGATCACCGGCGGCAGGGGCGGGGTCATGGAAGCGGCCGCCCGGGGAGCGGCCCGGGCCGGCGGCCTTACCGTGGGGATCACCCCCGGCACCGACGCCAGGGCGGCCAACCCCTGGTGCGACATCGTCCTGCCCACCGGCCTGGGCCATGCCCGGAACGCGCTGACCGCGCTGGCCGGCGACTTCGTCGTGGCTGTGGGCGGCGGCGCCGGCACCCTCTCCGAGCTGTGCTTCGCGTGGATGCACGGACGGCCCATCTACGTGTTGCTGGGATCGGGCGGTTGGTCCGGCCGCCTCGCCGGCGGCGCGCTGGACCACCGCGCCTCATCGGTGATCGTCGACTGTGACGGCGTCGACGCGTTGGAGCACGAGGTGGTGCGCTTCTGCGCCGAGCGGGACCTGAGGATCCGGGAGGCGGACACGGAATGACCGACGGGCTTGAAACCCGCCCGCGCGCGTCCTCGCTGTAATTGGCCGGACACGGTGCTGGTTCATGAACGCGCGCTCACAGGCATGGTTCTGGCTCCTGGTGCTGGCGGCGACGCTACTGCTGGTCTGGCTCCTGAGCGCCATCCTGTTCCCCTTCGCGCTGGGCATCGCCCTTGCCTACGCCCTGGATCCGCCCGCCACGTGGCTGGAACGGCGCGGCTGCTCACGCATGGCCGCCACCGTGCTCATCGGCGCCGGCTTCTTCGGCGCCGGCCTGTTGCTGTTGCTGCTCATCATTCCACCGGTAGGCGCACAGGCTGCGGATCTCGTCCAGCGCCTTCCGGACCTGGTCTCACGCTTCGTCCAGTCCATCGGACCGTTTCTCACGCGGGCGTTGAACGCCATCGGCGCCGAACAGCCCGAAGGCCTGCACCAGAACATGGGCGGGAACCTGCAACGGATGATCAAGCTCGGGCTCGGGTTGCTCCAGGGCCTGGTGAGTGGAGGCGCCGCCGTCATCAACGTTGCCTCCCTGCTCACCATCACCCCCCTCACGACATTCTACGTACTCCGACAGTGGCCCGGTATCGTGTCCACCGTCGACGACTGGCTGCCCCGGGACCACGCCGATATGGTGCGCGGCATCGTGCGGGACATCGATGTCGTGCTCAAGGGCTTTCTCCACGGCTCGGTCATCGTCTGCGCCGCGCTCGCGACCTTTTACGGCATCGCCCTCTCGCTGGCGGGGCTCGACTACGGCCTCACCATCGGACTCGTCACCGGCGCCCTCTCCTTCATCCCCTACGTGGGAACCATCTTCGGACTGGCCGCGTCCGTCGGCGTCGCCGTCCTGCAGTTCTGGCCGGAGTGGATCCGCATCGCCGTGGTCCTGGGGATCTTCCTCGCGGGACAGCTCCTTGCCGATTACGTGCTGACCCCACGGGTCATGGGCAGCCGTCTCTCCGTCCATCCCCTGTGGCTGATCTTCGGCCTGTTCGCGGGCGGCGCTCTTTTCGGCTTCGTCGGCATGCTCCTCTCCGTCCCCGCCACCGCCGCCATCGGCGTGCTCACCCGCTTCTTCATCGGCCGCTACAGGGAATCATCGCTGTACCGGGGTGCGGGCGGTGCCTGAGCGACAGAGTCCTGCCCAACTCTTGGGCAGTTGCCTGGATTCTGGATGGCGGTACCGGCTTGCGGACCGCGGGCGGGTAACCCCGGCGGCGGCCCAAGTCCCTTGTTTATGGGCGTTTGAGCGCCAGGCGTTCGAAATGAAGTGTTTGGCACGCGCGTTGCTTCATTCCCTCCCAGAAATCACACACGAGGGAGAACCCCATGCGAAAGTCTCTGAACAAGCCCGCAAGGTTATTTCGACTCTTCTGGCGGCTCTTGCCGGTGCTGGCGGCCGTGGCCCTGCTCGCAACCCACGCGGCCCAGGCGGCATAGGCGGGACATCATCAAGGTCGGCGTGCTTCACTTCCTGTCCGGGACCATGGCCATCAGCGAGATCACGCTGATGGCCATGGGGCATTCTCCCTTCCGGGCGTTTCGGCGCACCGTAGCAACCTGCTCCAGCCGGGTCCTGTGTTGACAATCCATCCCGACGTGTCTTAGCGTCCCATTACCCGGCCATCGCCACGGCGGTGGAGTGCGTGGACGGGAGGAAGTGATGTTCTTCTACGCAATTCTCCTGACGGCGGTCCTGGCCCCAACGGTGTTCGTGATGGCGCTGCTTCTGGCCAACTTTCTGACAGGCGGCCTGGTGTGGGCGCTTGGGCCGGTGATACCCATCGCCATGGCCGTGTTGTGCCTTGTCGGAACGTGGAACGTGGTGAGAACAAAGCTGTGAGAAGTCCAAAGCCTTCCATTGAAGGAATGGCGTACTACACTGCCTGAAACACCAAGGCCCCGCCCGAATTCTCCTCGTTCGACGTCGTTCGTTCGAACATTACCGACGTAAATGCCTGTCGGGAGCCCGGTCCCCGTCCTGTCCATCGTGGCGGCAACCCGCCCCGGCCCCTCTCTCGCAGTTCGCCACCTGTTTCCGCCATGAAAGATTTGGGCTAAATTATGCGTATCGATTATGACTTGAAGTATGTCATTTCCGTAATTGATTCGACGCCGGCCTTGAATTGCCATCACAACGTGCGGCCCCTATATCTCGATGCACGGGCGTCGGGCGCGCTGCGGCGGAGCGGGCGAAGGCGATTCGACCGGGCTCCCCGTACCGGGTCCGAAAAGGAGCCTTTTTGAGCAAGGCCAACGAATCACCGGGCGAGATCGAGGCGCTGCGGGAACGGATCTCCGCGCTCAGCGCGGCGGTGCTGCGCATTAACGCGAGTCTCGACGTCACCACCGTGCTGCAGGAGGCGGTCGACAGCGCCCGCGTGCTCACCGCCGCCCGCTACGGCATCATCACCACCACCAACGAGGCCGGCGAGGTGCGCGAGTTCGTCACCTCGGGCTTCACCCCCGACGAGAAGCATCAGTTCGTCGACTGGCCGGACGGCCCGAAGCTGTTCGCGCACTTCCGCGACCTCCCCGGACCGATCCGGCTCACCGACCTCCCCGCTTTCGTCCGCTCCCTTGGCTTTTCTTCCGAGCTGATGCGCTCCAAGACCTTCCAGGGCACGCCGATGCGCCACCGGGACGTCCATGTCGGCAACTTCTTCCTTGCCGAGAAGGAGGGAGCAGTCGCATTCACGGACCAGGACGAGGAGATCCTGCTTCTCTTCGCAAGCCAGGCCGCGACCGCCATTGCCAACGCCCGCACCCACCGCGACGAGCGCCAGACGCGGGCCGACCTCGAAGCGCTCATCGAGACCTCGCCGGTCGGCGTCGTTGTGTTCGATGCCCGGAGCGGCCGGCCGGCGTTGTTCAACCGCGAGGCGCGTCGGATCGTGGAGGGCCTTCACACGGCGGGCCGCCCGCCGGAAGAGTTGCTGGACACGATGACCTTTCGCCGCGCCGACGGGCGCGAGGTGTCCCTCAGCGAGTTCCCCATCGCGGAACTGCTGAGCATCGACGAGACGGTGCGCGCCGAGGAGGTCGAGTTCTCGGTGCCGGACGGGCGCAACGTGCGCACGTTGATCAACTCGACCCCGATCCGTTCCGCGGACGGCGAGGTCGCCTCGGTCGTGGTCACCATGCAGGACCTGGCGCCGCTCGAGGAACTGGAGCGGTTGCGCGCGGAGTTCCTCAGTCTGGTGAGCCACGAGCTGCGCGTGCCGCTCACCGCCATCAAGGGCTCGACCGACACCCTGCTGGAGGAGGGGGCCGACCTCGACCCCGCCGAGATGCGCGAGTTCCACCGCATCATCCACGAACAGACCGCGCACATGCGCGGCCTCATCGGCGACCTGCTCGATGCGGGACGCATCGAGGCGGGCAACCTCTCGGTCTCGCCCGAGCCCTCCGAGGTGGCCGCGCTGGTGGACCGGGCGCGCAACACCTTCCTCTCCGGCGGCGGCCGCCACGCCGTGGTCATCGACCTGCCGCTGGACCTGCCCCGTGTGACGGCCGACCGACGACGCATCCTGCAGGTGCTGAACAACCTCTTGGCCAACGCTGCCCGGCACTCGCCGGAGGCTACCCCGATCCGGGTCACCGCCATGCGCGACGGCGCCCACGTCGCGGTTTCCGACGAGGGCCGGGGCATCGCACCGGAACAGACGCCCCGTCTCTTCCTCAAGCACGCCAGCCCCGCCGGCGGCGAGCGAGAGGTCTCCGACACCGGCCTCGGGCTTCTCATCTGCAGGGGGTTGGTGGAGGCGCACGGCGGCCGCATCTGGGCCGAGAGCGACGGCGCCGGCCGGGGCAGCCGCTTCACCTTCACCCTGCCCGTGGTCGAGGACGCCCGGCAGAGCGAGCCCGCCGCCCCGGCGCCCGGCACGCCCCCGGAACCGCGCGAGCCCGCCCGCGTCCTGGTCGTCGACGACGACCCCCAGACCCTGCGTTTCGTACGCGACGCCCTCACCAAGGCAGGCTACGCCGCGCTGGTGACCGGCGAGCACGAGGATCTCGCCCGGATCATTCGCACCGAGAAACCTTCCCTGGTCCTGCTCGACATGCTGTTGCCCGGCACCGACGGCATCGCGCTGATGGAGAACATAACCGAACTCGCCGAGCTGCCGGTCGTATGCATCTCCGGCTACGGCCGCGACGAGCACATCGCCCGGGCCCTTGAAGCCGGCGCCGCGGACTACATCGTCAAGCCCTTCTCGGCCACCGAGCTCACGGCCCGGGTCGGCGCCGCGCTGCGCCGCGTCGCCCGGCCCGGGCCCTTCGCGCTCGGCGAGCTCGCCATCCACTACGAGGCGCGTCGCGTCACGGTGGCTGGGCGCGAGGTCGAGCTGACCGCGACGGAGTACGAGCTGCTGCGCGTGCTCTCGCTCAACGCGGGACGGGTCGTCACCTACGCTGCCCTCACGCGCCGGGTCTGGAGCGGGCGCGCGACCGGCACCGACGACCTGGTGCGCAACTTCGTCAAAAAGCTCCGCGCCAAGCTCGGCGAAGACGCGGAGAACCCCACCTGGATCTTCAACGTTCGCGGCGTCGGCTACCGCATGCCCCACCCGAAAGAGGTGTGAGGGTGCGGACCGTCACCCACGGGCTCACTGCGTCAGCTTGTGCTGCATTAGCCGTGCTGCGTGGACGAGCAGCACCGCGGAGAGGCCCAGGATGTACGCAACGTCCCAAATCAACGCGGCCGACGCCGTGCCGTGGAAGGCCGCCCGCGCCAGCCGCACGGGGTGGAGCAACGGCAGGCACTCCGCCATCCAGAGCCATGACTCGGTCAGCCGTTCCTCCAAGGGGAAGAAGACCGACGAGAAAAGGAACAGGGGCGTGAGGAACAGGGTGAAGTAGAAGCTGTAGAGCTCGATCGTGCCGATCCGCAGGGTGAAGACCAGGCCGATGGCGGAGAAGAGAAGACCCGTCAGAGGAATCACCGGCAGCACCCACAGGGCATGGGGCAGAGGCGCCAGCCCGACCGCCGCCACCACCAGCGCGAAGCTGAAACCGTAGATGCACGATCGGGTCATGCTCCACAAGAGTTCTCCGGCCACCACGTCCACCGGTTGTATCGGGGTGGTGAGCATGGCGTCGTAGGCCTTCTCGTAGCTCATCCTCACGAAGATGTTGTAGGTTACCTCGAAGCTGGCGCCGTTCATGGCGGCCACGCAAACCAGCCCCGGGGCCAGGAACTCGATGTAGGAAGTCCCGCCCATGGTGGTGATGTAGGCGCCGAGGCCCACCCCGATGGACACTAGGTAGAGCACCGGCTCGAAGAAGTTGGGCAGGATATTCCAACTCCAGGTCCGGCGGTACATGGTGGCGTTGCGCCGCCACACCGACAGGGCGTGCCGCCAGGACAGGCTCACGGATTATCCTCGAGGCTGGTGCCGGTGAGGGACAGGAACACGTCCTCCAGGTCGGTGGGGCGCACCGCCATGACACGCGCGCCGATCCCGGGAAGGCGCCGGATCCGGTCCAGCAGCGCGGCGGGATCGTCCAGATAGACCATGCTGCGGTTCCCCAGCCGGCACCGCGGCGGACTCTTGTCCAGCCCGCGCAGCAACCCGTATTCCTGCGCCGGGGTCGCCTCTATCTCCACCGCCTGCCGCGCCAGGTAACGCTCGATCAGCTCTTCCGGCGCGCCCTGGGCGATGACGTCCCCCGCCGACATGATGGCGACGGTGTCGCACAGCCGCTGGGCCTCGTCCATGTAGTGGGTGGTCAGAAGGACCGTGGCGCCGCGGCTGCGAAGCTCGCGCACCCGGGACCACAGCCCCAGCCTCACCGCGGGGTCGAGGCCGGTGGTGGGCTCGTCGAGGATCAGCAGCTCGGGACGGTTCATGAGCGAGAGGGCCACCGCCAGCCGGCGCTGGTAGCCGCCTGACAGCTTGGCCACCTCCACGTCGGCGTGGGAGCGCAGCTCCATGAAGTCGATGAGCTCTTCCACCCGGCGCGCCAGCGCGGCGCTGTCCAGGAGATGGTACCGTCCGAAGATGGTGAGGTTGGCACGGGGCGACAGGGTCTCGATGAGAACGTTCTGCTGCAGCGTGACGCCCAGCCGCCGGCGCACCGCGCGCACGTTGCGGACCACGTCCATGCCGAACACGCGCACCTGGCCGCTGGTGGGCACGGTGACGCCGTAGACCATGCGCAGCGTCGTGGTCTTGCCGGCTCCGTTGGGGCCCAGCAGCCCGAAGCACACGCCCGGCGGAACGTTCAGGGTAAGCTCGTCGACGGCCACCCGCTCGCCGAAACGCTTGGTGACGCCGGAGACTTCAACGATCACGCGCGCTGGCCGTGGGTGGAGGGCAGAGCATCAGTTGAGGCCGTAGAAGCGGCGCGCGTTGTCCCCCAGTACCGCCGCCTTGTACTCTTCCGAAAGCTCCGTGTGGCTGCGCGTCTCCTCGATCATCTTTCGCGCCGCCGGCAGGTCCACCTCGTGGGGATAGTCCGAGGAATAGGCGAACGGCTCGATGCCCACGCGGCCGGCCAGGTACGGCAGGCTCACGTCGTTACCCTCGCAGCCGATAAGGATCTGGCCGCTGGCGATGTAGTCGGGCAGCGGCTTGCACGAAAGCCCTTCCAGCTCGGCGTCCCGTTCCATGCGGTCGGCGATGCAGGTGAGCCACGCGCACCCGCCCTCCAGGAACGCCACCTTGAGGGTCGGATAGCGGTCGAACCAGCCGTGGTAGATGAACGACACCAGCGCGATCATCAGCGGGATCGGGTGGTGCAGCAGACGGGAGCCCAGCCGGCTGGTGAACGAGTCCATGCCCACGCCGCGATTGGAGCCGCCGTGGATGCCCAGCACGCAGCCGAGCTCCGCCGCCTCCTCGTAGACGGGCGCGAAGAACTCGTGCCCCAGGTTCAGCTCCAGCCCGGTGGAGGGAAGCGTGCCGCCCAGCAGCCCCAGCTCCTTCACGCACCGGCGCAGCTCCAAAGCCGCCGCCTTGGGATCCTGCATGGGCAGCAACGCGATGGGATGCAGCCGCTTGCTGATGCCGCGGTAGCGCTCGGTGACGTAGTCGTTGTAGGCGCGGCACACCTTGACCGCATAACTGGGCTGCTGGATGAAGCCCATGGAAAGTCCCTCGGTGGCGTACAGCACCGAGTCGGCGATCTCCGCCTTCTTGACGAACTCGAAGATGTCCTCGCCGGAACCCGTGCGCTCGTCGCTGGCCCTGACCGGGTTGATGCGGCTCTCCGCGGTGGTTTCCTCGGTCTCCGGGTAGTGCATGCCGTCGATGGAAGGGAACACGCCGGCGCGGTTCCGAGGCGGATTCAACGCGTAGTCCTTCGCTTCCGGGACCATGTACTCGGCCATCTCGGGTATGGACTCGATCAGGTGGCCATCGGCGTCGACAACGGAAATCTCGCTCATTTCAACCTCCCGTGGGTCAGGTTCGAAAAACCGTGGGTCAGGGTTCGAAAATTGCCCTAACACCGGAGCGCCGGTCGGGTCAACCGCACCGGCGCCTCCGGGTTACGCCTTCGGCTATTTCGACCCCCGGAGTCTCAGGGGAAACACCATGCACGCACCCGCCAACAGGCATACCCCGGGGAAGAAGAAGGCCGCCATGATGCCGAAACGCTCGCTGAGAAATCCCGCCAGCGTCGGCGCGGGCACGACCAGGATGTGGGTGCCCAACGAAACGAGTCCGAAGGAAGAAGCCTGGCTCTCCTTTTCCGCCACGTCGAGCGCCACCGTGGTGGTGACGTTGGCCACCGTGTAGAAAAGGAACCCGATGGCGAAGATGACGGCCGCCAGCGCCGGGCCCGGCGGCGCCCATTGCAGCAGGAAGTAGGCGAGCCCCAGAGCCGCCAGCGAAGGCGCCAGCACCGCCTTGCGGCCCAGCCGATCCGACAGCACCCCCATCACCGGCTGCGCCACCAGGCCCGACACGGCCATGGGCGTCAGGTAGATCCCCAGCTCGATATTGGACAAGGCCAGTTGCTCGAAGAGATAGATGGGCAGAAACGTGATGGTCACCTGCCGCGCCATCTGATTGAAGCTCCGCACCAGCACCATCACCAGGATGACCGGGCTCCGCGCCAACACCTTGAGCTCCTGGAACGGCCTTGGTTTCCTCGCCGGGACCTCGTCGCCCCCGAACATGCGCGTGGCGTACATCGCCACGAGGCCGGCGGCCGCCAGCGCCACCAGGAGCTGGCTTTCCGAGAATCCCCGCCACGAGAAGCTGGCCAGCAGAAAGCCGGCGACGAGGTAGCTGACGGTGTTGCCCAGGGTGGCTCCCATGCCGTATACGGCAACGGCCGTTCCCCGGCTCTCGGGGAAACGGTTCGACAGCGAGGCCACCGACGCCGGGTGGAACAGCGTGGTCCCCGTGGCAAGGAGCGCGACGGCAAACATTGCCCACCAGTACCCGGTCAGCGTCCCCAACACCCAGTAGCAAAGCCCCATGCACACCAGGGATGAAGTCACGATGAGCCCACGCAGCCGCACCCACCTGTCGGCGAGGATCCCCGAGGGGACGTCCAGGGCGGCCTGGCCGAACATCCGCATGGAGGCGAGGCCTCCCAGTTGCACGTCGTTGAGTCCCATGCCCGCCTTGAGGTGCGGATTGAGCATGGTGAGGAGCTGCATGAACCAGTGGATGGCGACGTGCGCCAGGGTGATAAAGCCCAGGAAACTGACTCGTTCCCGGCCCACCTGGGCAGGGAGGGCGCGGATCCGTTCGAGTGTCTTCATCGGCGTGCCCTGTATGGGGAGACACGTGCGGCGGCTGCTTCGGAGCCCCGCTACCCCGCTCCGTTGACGCCGCGGGCCTGCAGGACGAGCCGTGTCTTCATCTGGTGGAGCCGGGCCTCGAGGCCCACCGGGTACTCGTGGGGGTTCACCCGCCGCTTGATGCTGTTGTGGAACCCCGCCAACTGGGCCTGGGCGCGTTCCCTGGCCGCGTGCACGGACGGCACTTCGTACACCGGCTCGCCCGCGCGGAACACCGGCACCAGCAGGTCCTCGAAGCCGGTCCCCCCCGAGACGTGCTTCCGGCGGGTCATGTTCATGGGATCGACGATCGTGCAGCCGTCGGCGACGCCCAAGGTCTCGTCGTAGATGGCGTCGGCGACGAAGCGATCGCCCTGGCGGAAACGGCGTGCCTGGAGGATGCCCGGCGTCGACACCTTGATGGCCTGCTCCGAGAGCTTCACCTTGTTGATCCACTCGTCGCCGTCGGAGCGGACGCACGACAGCTTGTAGACGCCGCCCAGGGCCGGCTGGTCGTAGCCGGTGGCGAGCTTGGTGCCCACGCCCCAGACGTTGATGCGGGCGCCTTCCTCCTTGAGCGACGCGATCACGTGCTCGTCGAGATCGTTGCTGCCGATGATGACCGCGTCCGGGAAACCGGCCCCGTCGAGGATCTGCCGCGCTTCGATGCTGAGGAAGGCGAGGTCTCCCGAATCCAGCCGGATCCCCACCATCTCGTGGCCCCGCTCCCGCAGCTTGCGGCCGATCTCCACCGCCCTGCGCACGCCGTTCAGGCTGTCGAAGGTGTCCACCAGCAGGAGGCAGTTGTTGGGCATGGCATCGGCGTAGATCTCGAAGGCTTCCATTTCGTCGTCGAAGGACAACACCCAACTGTGGGCGTGGGTCCCTTTCACCGGGATGTCGAAGAGCTTGCCGGCCAAGGCGTTGGAGGTTCCGGCGCAACCGCCCACGTAGGCCGCCCGGCTGGCCGCCAGCGCCCCGTCGAACCCCTGGGCCCTTCGCAGTCCGAACTCCAGCACCGGCTCGCCGCGGGCCGACTGGCACACCCGCGCCGCCTTGGTGGCGATGAGAGTCTGAAAGCAGATGATATTGAGCAGCACCGTCTCGAGGATCTGGCCCTGGAGGATGGGGCCGCGCACCCGCACCAGCGGCTCGTGGGGAAACACCACCGTGCCCTCGGGAATGGCATCCACGTCGCAGGCAAACCGGCAGTCCCGCAGGTATTCCAGGAAGGCGTCCTCGAAGAGCGGCTCGCCGTCGTTGCCCTGCAACCGGGACAGGTAGTCGAGATCGCTCGACTCGAACCCGAAACGGCTCAACACGCCGACCACGTGCCCGAGCCCGCAACCCACGGCAAACCCGCCGTGGTAGGGGTTCTCGCGAAAGGAGAGATGGAACACCGCTTCCTTCCGGGCGGTTCCGGACTTCCAGTAGGCGTACGCCATGGTCAGCTGGTAAAGGTCCGTCAACAGCGCGAGGGAGTTGCTGTAGAGCTGTTCGAGGGTATGCATACCGGAGCGCTTGCCGCGTCGGAAGGATCGTCACGGCCAGTTTAGGTGCTGGCACGCAGCTAATCAAGCGGCCTCCGCCGCATCGACCGCGCCGGGGCGGGCGCCGGAACCGGGGGGCGGCGATGCCCGCCGGCGCAAGGCGGATGGTTGCGCCCGCCGTCCAATTGCTTCACAATCGCTCCACGGTTCTGCTGTCCTGGCCGTGCATTCGACGAGACGACGGGGGGTTTCCATCGTGGCAAAGAGAAATGAAGAGCCTTGGTACGACACGGAAGCGGCCAGGCAGGCGCGCATCGATCTCGCCGCCGCCTACCGGCTCGCGGTCCGGTTCGGATTTCACGAGGCCATCGACAACCACTTCAGCCTTCTCCTGCCCGGCCGAGACGACGTGATGTTGCTGAATCCGTATCCGCTCCACTGGTCCGAGATCACGGCCAGCAATCTCCTTCTCACGGACTTTCAGGGAAACCGCCTGGAGGGCTCGCACGAGGTGGAACCCACCGCGCTGCATATCCACGCGCCGCTGCACCGTGCCAACCCGCAGGACTTCCGCTGCCTGCTGCACACCCACATGCCGTACGCCACCGCCGTCGCCTGCCGTCAGGGGGGGCGCCTCGAGATGGTCCACCAGACCAGCACCCGATTCGACGACGACGTCGCCTACCTCGAAGACTACAACGGCCTGGTGCTGGACCGGGCCGAGGGCGGGCGCATCGCCCGGGTGATGGCCGGCAAGAACGTGCTGTTCATGGCCAATCACGGGATCATCACCGCCGGCAGGACCGTGGCCGAGGCCTTTGACCGCTTGTACTTCCTGGAACGGGCCTGTCAGGTGCAGGTGCTCGCGGATGCGGGCGGACACCAGCTTTCGCGCCTGTCCCGGGAAACCACCGACTACCTGCGCCGGCAACGGACGGGCGGCGGGAGCTTGGCGGCGGAGAACCATTTCTCTGCCCTGAAACGCATCCTCGACCGCGAAGAGCCTGACTACACCGACTGAGTGCGGCTAGTGTGGTGTCCGGGAGAATCGCCTACTCCGGCGGTTTGCGTCCGAAGACATAGGCGATCCCGATGCTGACAAGATAGAGGCCTATCAGCGGGCCGGCCAGAAGGACCTGGGACACCACGTCCGGCGGGGTCAAAACCGCGGCCAGGACGAACATGACCAGCACGGCGTAACGGAAATGGTGCCAGAGGAAGACGTGGTTCCAAAACCCCAACCGCGCCAGAAAGAACGAGAAAACAGGCAATTGAAAGGTTATGCCGAAGGCGATGACGATGCGGAAAAAGAAGGAGAAGTATTCGGCGACACGGATCTCCGGATTGACTCCGATGGCGCCGTACTGATCCAGGAAATACAGGAACGCCAGAGGCAGAACCGCCTGGTAGCAGAAGGCCACGCCCGACACGAAGAGCACCGAGGTGGTTGCGACGAACCCCACCAGGTAGGCAGTCTTGCCTTCCGCGCCGAACACCGGCATCAGGAGGCGCCATACCTGGTGGAAGATGACGGGACACCCGGCCAGCACGGCGACCAGGAACGCCACCTTGATCTCCACGAAGAAGACCTCGGCCACGCCGGTGCCGATGAGGCTCTGTCCCGGTTGAAGGCGGCTTCGAAGGGGCTCGACCAGGACCTCGAAGAGTTGCGGAGCGAGCAGAAAGCTCACCACGAACAGCGCCGACACCGCCGCCAGGGATCGAATGAGGGACGAGCGTATTCTCTCCATTTGGTCGGTGAGTCTCGGCAGAATCGGGGTCATGGCACTGGTGATCTGCGCATGCGGCGCGGCCCGAAGTTGTGGACGGCGCGGGAGACGACCCGCTGAACGTGGCCGGCATCCCCATCTGTACCAAATCCCGTCACCGCAAGCGACGGAAAGGGCGCGCCGAAAGTCATGTTTGCGATGAAAGACCCTCCCGGAAGCGAATTTCCGGCCTGCGACCGAGAATAACTGTTGAACTGTCGGATGAATCAGGGTAGGGTTGCGTGGAATCTGTCTTGTCGGCGTGATCTACGCTCCAACGTCGACGAACCGAAGTCCATAGAAGGAGGCAGCTGTGAAATCTACAACACAATATGCGAGTGTACTCGGCAGGTTCGCGATATCACTGGGGGTCCTTGCGCTACTCGGCAGCGGTTGTTTGCCGGTGGACCACGAACACCCGCAGTACAAGGTCAACGTTCAGGCGGTCGAGGCCGCGACCAAGGCGTCACAGGGCGCTTCCAGCGCCGCCGAAGCTGCTGCCAAGAGCGCTGCTGCCGCCGCCGCCAAGGCCGATGCCGCCGCGAAGAGCGCTGCGGATGCGGTCGCCAAGGCCGAAGCCGCCGCCGAACGAGCGCAGCGCGCTGCCGACAAGGCAGAGGCGGTGTTCGAAAAATCCATGAAGAAATAGCGTTGCGGTGACCTTCGCGGCGTGACGCGACGTCACGTCCTCACCCGGATCGGGAGTCGCTCCATGAGAGCGACTCCCAGATCCCGCGCTACCAGCCAATCAGGACTGCGCAACAACCTTGCGGCCATGGCGTATAGCGCCATGCCGCCCGCGACCAGGACGACGAAGCTCATAACCTGCATCGGCAGGGTTCCGGAGCCCGGCGCCCACTGTATTCTTCCCACCGCCAACAGCAGCGGCGCGGCCATGATCGTCGCCGCCGTCAGGTTCCGCCACAAGGACGAAAGGTACTCCCTCCAGGCGAACCCGCCGAGCCGACGGGTCACCAGCCACATGAGCGCGGCGAACTGAAAGGTCGCCGACAACGAGTTGGCCAGCGCCAGGCCGGCGTAGGACAGGCTCAGCACGCCGATGGCCCCGCTCAAGGCGGCGACCGCCGTCGCGAACGGGCTGTCCCCCTGGACCGCATCCACGGGCCCCATCAGCATCACGCTCAGCAGCAGGTTGAGCACGAAGGTCCAGAACGCCACCCGGACCGGCGTGCGCGTATCCTGCATGGAGTGGAACAGGGGGACGAGAACGCGGCTGGCGGAAACCGCCCACAAGCCCAGGGCAAGGAATACCAGCGCCCGGGCGCTGGCCAGGACATCCTCGGCGCCGAACGCCCCTCTCTGGAACAGCAGTGAGAACGCCGGCACGGCAATGACCATCAACCCCAGGGCGGACGGCAGCGAGATGAAGTTCACCATCCGCAACGAGTAGCCGAGCGTCGTTCTCAGGCCGGACACGTCGTTGCGGGCCGCGAGCGACGAGAAGCTCGGCAGCGCGGCAGTGCCCAGGGCGACGGCGAACACCCCGAGGGGGAACTGGAGCAGCCGGTCGGCGTAGTACAGGTACGAGACGCTGCCCGGCTCCAGCAGCGAGGCCAGGATGGTGCTGACGAGGACGTTCAGTTGATACACCGCGGCGCCCACCACCGCCGGCCCCATGAGCCGCAGGAACCTGAGCAGCGCCGGGCTGCGAAAGTCCAGGCTCGGCCGCCACGAAAACCCGTACCGGTGGAGAAACGGCAGCTGCAGGAGGAGCTGGGCCACGCTGCCGAGCAGGACCCCATAGGCGAGGCTCATGACCGGTTGTGACAGCAACGGGATGAGCAGGAACGCCGCCGCGATGATCGACAGGTTCAGCAACACCGGCGCCAGCGACGGCGCCATGAAATGGCGGAAAGTGTTCAGATAGCCCATGGCCAGAGCCACGAGACTGACGAAGAAGATGGTCGGAAACATGATCTGGACCAATTGCACGGTCAGGGAGAACTTCTCCGGAGCCGCGGCGAAACCGGGCGCGAACAAACGGGTGAGCGGCGACGGGAAGAGCACCCCAGCCGCCGTCAGCAGGATCAGGCACAGAACGGCGAAGGTGACGATCGTCCGGCTCGCCTCGATGGCCTCCCGACGGCCCCGGGTGGCCAGGTATTCGGAAAGCACCGGCACGAAACCCGCGGAAAGCGCCCCCTCCGCGGTCAGGCGCCGCAACAGGTTCGGTATCCGGAAGGCGACGAAAAACGCGTCGGCCGCGCTCTGCGCCCCCAGCAGGTAGCCGATGACGATATCCCTGGCGAGCCCCGAGATGCGGCTCAGGAAAGTCAGGGAGCCGACGACGCCCGTCGCCTTGGCCACCCTGCCGAACTCGCCGGCCGTTGACTCATCACTCATGCGGTGTTAAAAAACGAGACTTTCAGGAGGTAAATCAACTTTGGCGAACCACAAATCGGCCGTCAAGCGGCACCAGCAAAGCATCCGTCGCCGGCGGCGCAACCAATCGCTCGAGTCGAGCGTCAAGACCTTGGTCAAGAAGGTCCGGGCAGCCATCGACCAGAAGGACCCGGAAGTCATCGCGGCAAAGATCAAGGAAGTCAACGGGTTGCTCGACAAGGCCGTGGTGAAGGGCGTCATCAAGCGCAACACGGCGTCGAGAAAACTTTCCCGTCTGGCACGGGCCGGCCATCAGGCCGTGGCCTCGGCCGCCGCTGAAGCCGCGGCGGCAAAGCCCGCCTCAGAGGCACCCGCGCCCGCGTAGCACCTTGCGGCGACTTCCCCGCCGCTCGCTCACAAACCCTCCGCCATCCGCTGCCGTATCAACCGGGCGAACCTTTCCAACAGCCGTTTCCTCGCCGAGGCGCGGGAGTCTGCAGCCAGCCGGGCATCGGCCAGCCGGCTTACGTCCTCCAGATTCAGGGTGTTTTGGAGAAAGCCGGAGGAACCGGGTACCACGGCCCCTCTGGCGGCGTCGTAGACCTCACGGAGACGGATGAGCCGCGGCGCCCACAAGACGTCCTTCGACTCCCTGCGCCTGAGCGTGGCCTCCACGTCCAGCCGCGCCTCCACCTGCAGCGCCTGGTCGAACCGGTTGACCGCGACGTCCCGGGTGCCGTAGTGCCGGATGACTCCGGAAAGGATGGCGTCGGCGTCCTCGGCGCGCGCCGTCACCCTCGGACGCCCCTGCCGCGTCAACTCCCGCCGCAGCGCCCGGGCCAGACCATCCTCCAGGCCCGTGCTGCGGGTCCGGTTGACGAAGACCTCCACATGGATCGCGCGGACGTCGCGGGGCAGCGCCGCGTCCGGCTCCACGAACCGGTAACCGCACGCCCCCGCCGCGAGCGCCGCGCTCAACGAGGCCAGCAGCGGCCAGGCGCGCCGGCGGTTCAAGGTCATCCCTCGATCACGATGTTGACCAGACGGCCGGGCACCTGCACGACCCGCCGGACCGCGCGGCCGTCGATGAAGGATGCCACCCGCGCATCGGCCAGCGCGGCTGCCTCGACATGGTCCGAGCCGGCATCCGCGGGGACCGAGATCTTTCCACGCAGCTTGCCGTTCACCTGCACGACGATGAGGCGGCTCTCCTGCTCCAGCGCCTCCTCGGAATGCACCGGCCAGGGCACGTCCGCCAGGGATTCGGCGTGGCCGAGCCGCTCCCACAGCTCGCTGGCGACGTGCGGCACGAACGGCGACAGGAGCACGATCTCGGTCTCCAGCGCGGCCTTCACCAGCGCCGCGCCATCCTGCTGCCGCAGCTCGTCGCCGCTTACCGCGCTCAGGGAGTTATGGAGCTCCATGATGGCGGCGATGGCGGTGTTGAAGTGGAACCGCTGCTCGATATCGTCGGCGACCTTCTTGATGGTCCAGTGGATGCGGCGGCGCAACTCCTTGAGGCCGTCCGACGACGGCACCCGGCTGGAATCCGCGGCCACCGCCGCGAGCTGCTCGCGGTGGCGCATGGCGAAGCGCCACACCCGGTTCAGGAACCGGTGGGCGCCCTCGACCCCTTGATCGCTCCAGTCCAGGTCCTTCTCCGGCGGGGCCGCGAACAGCGTGAACAGCCGTGCGGTGTCGGCGCCGTAACGATGGATAAGCTCGTCCGGATCCACCACGTTGTTCTTGGACTTGGACATCTTGGCGCCGTCCTTGATGACCATGCCCTGGGTCAGGAGGTTGCTGAAGGGCTCCTCGACGGCCAGCCAGCCCATGTCCCGCAGCACGCGGGTGAAGAAGCGCGCGTACAGCAGGTGCAGCACCGCGTGCTCGACCCCGCCCACGTACTGGTCCACGGCCATCCAGTAGTCCGTGCGCCCGCGGTCCAGGGGTTGACGGTCCTCGTCCGGGCAGGCGTAGCGCGCGAAGTACCACGACGATTCCACGAACGTGTCCATGGTGTCGGTCTCCCGGCGCGCCGGCCCCCGGCAGATCGGACACGTAGTCTCGTAGAACTCCGGAAGATTGGCCAGGGGCGATGCGCCCGCTCCCGTGAACTCCACGTTGGTCGGGAGCCGTACCGGCAACTCGTCCACCGGCACCGGCACCATGCCGCAGGCTTTGCAATAGACCACGGGGATGGGCGCCCCCCAGTAACGCTGGCGGGAAATGCCCCAGTCCCGCAGCCGGTAGCGCACGGTCCCCTTGCCCCAATCCCGCTGCTCGAGGAACTCGGCGATCCGCGCGCGGCCCTCCTCGCTGGCGAGGCCGCTGAAGTCGCCGCTGTCGGCCATCACGCCCTCGCCCGTGTACGCCTCGGTCATCTCGTCGGCGAACAGCGTCGAACCGCGCGGATGGATCACCGGACGCACCGGAAGGCCGTACTTCCTGGCGAACTCGAAATCCCTCTGGTCATGGGCCGGAACCGCCATGACCGCGCCGGTGCCGTATTCCATCAGGACGAAGTTGGCCAGGTAGATGGGGATCTTCTCCCCGGTGAACGGGTTGAGACAGAACGAGCCGGTGAAGATTCCCTCCTTCTCCATCTCCGTGTCGCCGCGGCGGGAGTGGCTGATGCCTTTCACCCGCTCGACGAACTCCCGGGCCGGGCCCTCCTGCGGCGTGCCTTCGGCCAGTTCCAGCGCCATGGGATGCTCGGCCGCCAGGGAAAGGAAGGTGGCGCCGTAGACCGTATCCTGGCGGGTGGTGAAGACAGCGAGGTCGCCCTCCCGGTCCACCAGCGGGAAGCGGATCTCCGCGCCGACGGACTTCCCGATCCAGTTGCGCTGCATGGTGAGCACCTTGTCGGGCCATCCGCCCACGAGTTCGTCGCACGCCGCCAGCAGATCCTCGGCGTAGTCCGTGATACGGAAGAACCACTGCGGCAGCTCGCGCATGACCACTCCCTGCTCGCAGCGCCAGCAAACGCCGTCCACCACCTGCTCGTTGGCCAAAACCGTCTTGCAGCTGGGACACCAGTTCACCGCCGAGCTGCGCTTGTAGGCAAGGCCGCGCTTGAGCATCTCCAGGAAGAACACCTGCTCCCAGCGGTAGTACTCGGCGTCGCACGTGGCCAGCTCCCGGCCCCAGTCGTAGCTGAAACCCATCTTCTTGAGCTGCGCGCGCATGTAGTCGATGTTCTCCGCGGTCCAGCGCGCCGGATGCACCTTGTTGGCGATGGCGGCGTTCTCGGCGGGCAACCCGAAGGCGTCCCAGCCCATGGGGTGGAGGACGTTGAACCCGCGCATGCGCTTGTAGCGCGCGATCACGTCACCGATGGAGTAGTTGCGCACGTGCCCCATGTGGATGCGCCCCGAAGGATACGGGAACATCTCCAGCAGGTAGTACTTGGGACGGGGCGAGCTTTCGTCCACCCGGAAGCTCTCTTCGCGCTCCCACTCGCCCTGCCACTTCTCCTCGATCTTCCAGAACTCGTACTTCTCGATCATGGCTCCGGCCGCTCGCTCTCCTTGATCTTCCCGGTCTCCTTCAGACCGTTGGTGTGGGCTACCTGGTCGAGCACCCCGTTGATGAAGGCCGGGGAGTCGTCCGACCCGTAGCGGTTACCGACCTCGATGGCTTCGTCAATGCTCACGTTCGTGGGGATGTCCGGACAGAAGAGCAGCTCGTAGGTGGCGAGCCGGAGGATGATGAGGTCCACCTTCGACATCCGCTCGAGCTTCCAGTGCTCGACGGCGTTCTCGATGAAGCCGTCGATCTCGTCGTGGCGCGCCGTGGTGCCGGCGATCAGGCGCTGGGCGAAATCCCGGGCCGCGGGGCGCGACGGAAAGTGCCCCCAAAAGCTCTCCGGACCGGTGGGTGCCGGTTCGCCGGTGATCTCCATCTGGTAGAGCACCTGCAACGCCAGCTCCCTAGCCTTGCGGCGAATACCTGCCATCGACGGGACGTTGTGCGGGTTCAGGCGAGTTGCTTGCCCAAGCTCGCCATTTCGATGGCCGTCACCGCGGCCTCGAACCCCTTGTTGCCCATCTTCGCACCGGCGCGGTCCACCGCCTGCTCCACCGTGTTGGTGGTGAGAAGGCCGAAGGCGATGGGGATGCCGTAGTGGTTCATGGCGTTGCCCACGCCGCGCGAGGCTTCCCCGCAGATATAGTCGAAGTGGGGGGTCTCGCCGCGGATCACCGCCCCGACGCAGATCAGCGCGTCGTACCGGCCGCTGGCCGCCATCTTGTGTGCGCAAAAGGAGATCTCGAAAGCGCCGGGGACCCACGCGACGTCGACGTTCCCGTCCACGTCGGCGCCGTGCCGCCTCAAGCCGTCCACGGCGCCGTCGAGCAGCCGCTCGGTTACGAAGCCGTTGAAACGGCTGGCGATGATGCCGAACCGCATCCCCGTGGCATCCAGTTTTCCTTCGATCACTCGCATGGCCGGCCCTCTCGGGACACTGTGCTCATTTCCCCTCGAGATGGGTGAGGAGGTGTCCGAGCTTGTCGCGTTTGGTTTGCAGGTAGCGGGCGTTGCCGTCTTTGGGCTGGATTTCCAACGGCACGCGTTCGCTCACCGACAAGCCATAGCCCTCCAGGCTGACGATCTTGCGCGGGTTGTTGGTCAACAGGCGCATGCGCTGGATGCCGAGATTCCGCAGGATCTCCGCCGCCACGCCGTAGTCGCGCAGGTCCACGTCGAACCCCAGTTCCAGGTTCGCCTCGGCGGTGTCGCGTCCCTGGTCCTGCAGCGCGTACGCCTTGATCTTGTTGGTCAGGCCGATGCCGCGCCCTTCCTGGTGCATGTACACGATGGCGCCGCACTCCTCCGCGTCGATGATGCGGATGGCCGTGCGCAACTGGTCGCCGCAGTCGCACCTTTCCGACGACAAGACGTCGCCGGTGAGGCACTCGGAATGCACCCGCACCAGGACGTTGTCGCGGCCGGCCACGTCACCTTTCACCAAGGCCATGTGCTCGAACGGATCCAGGCTCGTGCGGTAGAGAATCGCCTTGAAGGACCGGCCGTGGATGCTCGGGAAGTCTTCCTCCCACACCTTGCGTATGGTCGCTTCGTGGCGCAGGCGGTGGGCGACGAGATCCACGATGGAAACCATCGGCAGATCGTGCGCGACGGCGAATTCCCGGAGCTGAGCCCCGACGGCGATGGCGCCGTCTTCGGTCAACACCTGACAGAACGCCGCGGCCGGCTGCAGGCCCGACAGCGTTGCCAGATCCACCGCCGCCTCGGCCGTACCCGCCCTGGCCAGCACGCCCCCCTGACTGGCTTGCACCGGCAACACGTTGCCCGGCATCACGAAGTCATGAGACCCCGCATCCGGGCGGACACATGCGCGGATGGTATCGGCCCGGCCGGCGGCGGACACCTCGAGACCCAGGGCCGAGTTGGCGCCTACGGGAGCGCCGACCGGGGCGTGACCCGGAACCAGGTTGGCGGGTTCCTCGGCCCGGAACCCCAACCGCTGCATGTACGAAGGGTGCAGCGCCAAGTAGAGGACGCCCCGGGCATGGCGCAGCATGGAATTGATCGACTCGGGCGTCACCTTTTCCGCTGGGATGCTCACGAAGCCCACGCTGTCGTCGCTTGGCTCGTCCACAAGCAGGACCGAGCGACCCTGACGGAGTTCTTCCAGGATTTCTTCAATGGGAGTCAGAGACATGGAGGTTTTCAGGCCGCCGTTCACATCACCGGTTGCCCGGCGCGCGCGACGGAGTGCGATAGGCCTTCACGAATTGCAGGACATACTTCCCGATGATGTCAGCTTCGAGGTTGACTCTATCACCAACACTACGGCTCTGCAAATTCGTGTGCGCCAGCGTAAAGGGTATGATCGCCACCGAAAAAGAACGTGATGTGCACTCGTTCACGGTCAGGCTGATGCCGTCCACGGCAACGGAGCCCTTGGGCACCAACAGGCGGCCGACGGCCGCGGGCGCGCGGAAGCGGAAGGAGGTAAAGTCGCCGCTCGGCTCCACGCCGGTGATCTGTCCCACCGCATCGACGTGTCCCGTGACCATGTGTCCGCCGAGCCGGTCGTTGACCTGAAGCGGCCGCTCCAGGTTGATGCGGTCGCCCTCGCGCAGGTCCGCCAGGTTCGTGCGCTTCAACGTCTCGGGAGAAACATCCACCGAAAGCCGCCGGCCGGACTTCTTGACCACCGTCAGGCAGCAACCGTTCACCGCGATGCTGTCCCCCAGCGAGATCTCCCTCCCGGGCAGCGCGGTCTCGAAGGTGAGCGCCCCGCCCTCAGGCTCGGCGCGCCAGCGGCGCACCCGGCCCACATCCTCGATGAGTCCGGTAAACATGCTTCCCTCACAGATACGCCGATACCAGGATATCCTCGCCGACGCGCCGGACCGCCGGTCCGCTCAGGTACGGGGTCTGGCGCATGCGCTCGATGCCGAGGCCGCCCACCATGGGCAGGCCCTCGGCGCCGATGAACCTGGGGGCGTAGAAACACAGGACCTTGTCCACTGCTTTTTCCGAAACGGCGCGAGCCGCGGTCACGGCGCCGCCTTCGACCAGGACGCTGAGCACGCCGGCGCGGGCGAGCTTGCGGAGCACGCGCCGGAACGAAACGCGGCCGCGGTCCGCCGGGAAGCGCCATACCTGCACCCCCAGATCCTCCAGACGCTTCCGGCGGTCCGCCGGCGCGTCGTTCCGGGTGACCAGCACCGTCTTCTCGGGGTGCGGCTGGGTCACCAGCCTGGCGGTCAAGGGCGTGCGCAGGCGGCCGTCCAGTACGACGCGCAGCGGGTCGCGCCCTCCCGGCAAGCGGCAGGTGAGCTGCGGGTCATCGGCGAGAACGGTACCCGAGCCCACCAGGACGGCATCCAGCTCGTTGCGCAGCCGGTGCACGTAGCGGCGCGCCGCCGGACCGGTTACCCAGCGGGAGTCCCCGGTGGCGGTGGCGATGCGGCCGTCCAGGGAGGCTGCCAGCTTGAGGGTGACGAAGGGCAGTCCGCGAGTGACGTGCTTGACGAAGGCCTCGTTGAGCCGCTGGCACTCATCCTCCCGCACCGGCACATCCACGCGAATGCCCGCGTCCCTCAGCGCCTGCACGCCGCCGCCCGCCACAGCCGGGTTGGGGTCGATCATACCCGCCACCACCCGCCGGATACCCGCCTCGATAACAGCGCGGACGCATGGGGCCGTGCGGCCGAAGTGGCTGCACGGCTCCAGGTTGACGTAGAGGGTTGCGTCCCGGGCCGCCGGGCCGGCTTCGCGAAGCGCCACCACCTCGGCGTGTTCCGCGCCGGCGCGGGCGTGATGGCCGCGCCCCACGACGCGGTCCTGCCGCACCACGACCGCGCCCACCATGGGATTCGGACTGGTCCTGCCCGCCGCCCGGCGCGCCAGCTTCAGGGCCGCGCCCATGTAGCGCTGATCGTTCTGCTCGGAAACGTCCATGCCTGTGCGGGAAACGCCCACGGCCGTGAATCGCCTGCAACCCCTCTCATCCCGATCCGCTTCCGGAAGGAGCAGGCGTCGCGGGACCGTCCGTGCGCGCGGACTTCCGGCGCGCCTTGCGCGGCGACTTGGACGCGGCGCGGTTCGTCCGCTGGTTAAGGAGGTCCTCCAGCTCGGCCATGAACTCGTTGAGGTCCTTGAAGGAACGGTACACCGAGGCGAAGCGGACGTAGGCCACCGCATCGGCGTCATGCAGCTCGCGCATGGCGGCCTCGCCGATGATGGAGCCCGGCACCTCCTTCTCGCCCCGCTCCTGGACGCCGCGCTCGATGCGGTCGGCCATGGCCTCGATGGCATCCATGCTGACGGGGCGTTTCTGGCAGGCGCGCTTCAGGCCGTTGATGATCTTGAGCCGGTCGAAAGTCTCGCGGCGCCCGTCCTTTTTCACCACCATGGGCATGGCTTCCTCCACGCGCTCGTAGGTGGTGAAGCGGCGCGAGCAGGCGATGCACTCCCGGCGGCGCCTGATCATCTCGCCGTCCTTTCCGAGACGGGAATCGATGACGTGGTTATTGGACTGACGGCAGAAGGGGCATTTCATGGGATGCCTGACCGTTCAGCGCCACGGCGGTCCGGGCGGTCACGCCGCCGTCGTGTTCCTTCGGTAGACGGGAAAGCGCTCGCACAACTCCCGCACCTCGGCGGCGATGGCGTCGAGCCCGTCCTCGTCTCCGACCAGGGCGAGGGCGCGCCGGATCAGTCCCGCGATCACGCGCATCTCCGGCTCCTTCATGCCGCGGGTGGTGACGGCCGGGGTGCCGACGCGCACGCCGCTGGTCACGAACGGGGAACGGGTCTCGAAGGGCACGGTGTTGCGGTTCGCGGTGATCCCGGCGCGTTCCAGCGTCTCCTGCGCCAGCTTTCCGGTGAGCTCCGAGTCGCGCAGGTCCATGAGCATGAGGTGATTGTCGGTACCGCCCGACACCAGACGAAACCCCTGGTCCGCCAAAGCCCCGGCCAAGGCCTTGGCGTTGGCGACGATCTGCCGCTGGTAGCTCGCGAACTCCGGGGTGGCCGCTTCCTTCAGGGCCACCGCCTTGGCGGCGATGACGTGCATCAGGGGACCGCCCTGCATGCCCGGGAAGACGCGGCTGTTGAGGGTCTTGGCGTGCTCTTCCTTGCAGAGGATCATCCCGCCGCGGGCGCCGCGCAGGGTCTTGTGCGTGGTCGTCGTCACGAAATCCGCATGGGGGACCGGGCTCGGGTGGCAGCCGGCGGCGACCAGGCCGGCGATGTGCGCGATGTCCACCATCAGCAACGCTTCCACGTCGTCGGCAATGGCGCGGAACCTTTCGTAGTCTATCGTCCGCGGATAGGCGCTCGCTCCCGCCACGATGAGCCGCGGGCGCTGTTCCCGCGCCAGCTCGGCCAGGGCATCGTAGTCGATGGTCTCGGTTTCCTCTGACACCCCGTAGGGCACCACGTTGTACAGCCGGCCGGAGAAGTTCACCGGGCTTCCCATGGACAGGTGGCCACCGTGCGAGAGATCCATTCCGAGGTAGGTGTCGCCGGGGTTCAGGACCGCAAAGTAGACCGCCATGTTGGCTTGGGTACCCGAGTGCGGCTGGACGTTCACGTGCTCCGCGCCGAAGAGGTCCCGGGCTCGCTCTACTGCGAGGCGCTCCACCACGTCCACGTGCTCGCAACCGCCGTAGTAGCGCCTGCCGGGATAGCCCTCGGCGTACTTGTTGGTCATGAGCGAGCCCTGGGCTTCCAGAACGGCCACACTCACGATGTTCTCGGAGGCGATCAGCTCCAGGGTGGATTCCTGCCGTTCGCCCTCGTTGCAAATCGCCTCGAAGACCTCCGGGTCGACTTGCTCCAGGCTGTCGTTGATCATCGGTGGCTTTCGATGTAGTCGATCACGTCCTGCACCGTCTTGATCTTTTCGGCGTCTTCGTCGGAGATCTCCATCTCGTACTCCTCCTCCAGCGCCATGACCAACTCGACGATGTCCAGGGAATCGGCGCCCAGGTCCTCGATGAACGAAGCTTCGGGACTGACTTCAGCGTCGCTCACTCCCAGTTGCTCGCATATGATCGCCTTGACCCTAGCCTCGACGTCCGTTGCCATACTGTACCTCCTGTCTCGTCTCTCGCCAGTGCTGCGTTACCTCACATGTACAGGCCGCCGTTGACGGCGATGGTCTGTCCGGTGATATATCCGGCTCCGGGACCCACCAGAAACGCCACCGTCCGGGCTACGTCGTCGCCGCTCCCGAACCGGCCCAAGGGAATCGCGTCAAGATACTTGCTCCGGGTGTCCTCGTCCAGCGCGGCGGTCATTTCCGTTTCGATGAAACCGGGGGCCACGGCATTGACGGTGATGCCGCGCGGCGCCAGCTCCCGGGCCATGGACTTGGTGAATCCCACGATGCCCGCCTTGGTGGCGGCGTACACGGCCTGCCCGGCGTTGCCCATTTGTCCGGTCACCGAGGTCAGGTTGACGATCCGGCCGTATCGTTGCCGGACCATCCTCCTGCTGGCCGCCTTGGTGCAGTGGAAAATACCCCGGAGGTTGACGTCGATAATCCTGTCCCAGTCGGGGGCCGGTTGGCGCATCAGCAAGCCGTCGATGGTGATCCCCGCATTGTTTACTAAAATATCAATTTTCTCATGCTGGTCAACGACCTTCTTGAAGGCATCCTCGACCTGTTCCTGGCTTGCGACGTCGAACGGCAGCAGCTCGGCGCTGCCGTTTCCGGCCAGCACCTGCTCCAGTACCTCCCGCGCGGCCTCCGCGCTCTCCCGGTAGTTGATCATCACGCTGGCTCCCATACCCGCCAGGCGCAGGACGATCTCCCGTCCGATGCCCCGGCTGCCGCCGGTGACCAGTGCGACCCTGTCCGCCAGCGCTCCCCCATCCATGGTCAGGCCTCCGCCCCGAGCTTCTCCAGGTCCTCGGGCTTTTCGAGATTGGATGTGCCCATGGTCCGGTCGATGCGCCTGACGAGGCCGGACAGGACCCTTCCGGGGCCCAGCTCGATGACCCGTTCGCAGCCAAGTCCGGCCAGGGCCGTGACGGTTTCCTCCCACCGCACCGGCGCCATCACCTGCTCCGCCAGAAGAGCCTTGACGCGTCCGGGATCGGAGTTCAAGGCCGCCTCCACGTTGGTAACGACTCCCATACGCAAGGGCCTCACCTCGACGTCCTCGAGCACCTGCCGCAAACCCTCCGCCGCCGGCGTCATCAACGCGCAGTGAAAAGGAGCGCTCACCGCCAGCTCCACCACCTTCCTCGCGCCCCGGTCCCGGGCCAACTGCACCACCCGCCGGACCGCTTCCCGGGCGCCCGAAACCACTACCTGGCCACCGCCGTTCAGGTTGGCCGGAGCCACCACCTCACCCTGCGCCGCATCCTCGCAGAGATCGCGGACCGCCGCCTCCTCGAGACCGAGAACCGCGGCCATGCCTCCTTCTCCCTCCGGCACCGCCTGCTGCATCAGCCGGCCACGCTGCCGCACCACCCGGACCGCGTCCGCCAGCCCGAGCGCCCCCGCGCACACCAAGGCGCTGTACTCACCGAGGCTGTGTCCCGCCACCCAGGAGGGCTCGATTCCCGCCCGGGCCTCCAGCACCCGTAGAGCCGCCACCGACACCGTCAGGATCGCCGGCTGGGTATGTTCGGTCCGGTTCAGCTCGGCGTCCGGGCCGGCGAAGCACAGCCGGCGGAGGCCGAGTCCCAATGCCTCCTCCGCTTCGTCGAAGACGGCTCCCGCCTCCGGGAAACGGTCGCACAGGGCCTGCCCCATGCCCACGTACTGCGAGCCCTGCCCGGGGAAAACGAATGCGATTCGGTTGCCGTCCGTCATTCGTCGCTGATTCCCAACGCGTTCACGATGTATCCGTTGATGTCCTGCGAGACGGCTTCGGCCGCGACCCGGACGGCGTTCTTGATGGCCTTCGCCGAGGAGCCTCCGTGGGCGACGATGGCGACTCCGTTCAAGCCGATCAAGGGCGCTCCGCCGTAGTGTGCATAGTCCAGACGGTCGTAGGCGCGTCCGATGGCCCCCCGACACAACAGGTAGCCCAGGCGGCTGAGGAGGCTGTTCCGGAAGGCGCCCTTCAGCACCGAGGAAACGAACTGCCCGAGTCCTTCCATGGTCTTCAGCGCCACGTTGCCGGTGAAACCGTCACACACCACCACGTTCACCCGTCCGTTGGTGATGTCGCGCCCTTCCACGTGACCCATGAAGTTCAAGTCCGTGGAGCGCAGCTCATGGATCGCCTCGCGCGTGAGCTCGTTGCCCTTGCCGTCTTCCTCCCCGTTGCTCAGGACGCCCACGCGGGGGTTCGCAATGCCCAGGATCTTGTCCGCGTAGATGGCGCCCATGTGAGCGAACTGGACGAGTTGGCGGGCCTTGCATTCCGTGTTGGCGCCGCCGTCCAGAAGGACCGTCCCCCCGGACACCGAGGGGGTCACCGTGAGGATCGCCGGCCGGTCCACCCCGGGCAGGCGCCCGAGCACGAACATGCCGATGGCCATCATGGCGCCGGAGTTCCCGGCGCTCACCAGCGCGTCCCCCTCGCCGGCCTTGAGCCGGTCGAAGGCGACCCTCATGGACGAGTCCTTCTGCTTCAGGGCACGGCTGGGCGAGTCGTGCATGTCGATGGAAGAGGCGGCGGTGACGACGCTTACGGTCGCCGAATCGTACGAGTGACGGGACAACTCGGAGTCGACCGCGTCCGACTCGCTCACCAGGGTGATGGCCACCCCGTATTCCTTGGCGGCTTGCAGGGCACCCGTTACGACAACGCCCGGGCCGTGGTCACCGCCCATCGCGTCAACGATAATCCGCCGCATCACGGACCAGGGGAAGGCCGCTAGGTTTCCTCGCCGGGTGTCACGGACCGGGCCCTGTAGTAGCCGCAACTGGCACAGACTCTGTGCCTCAAGGTCGCTTCACCGCAGCGCGGGCACGTGATCCATTGAGGTGCGATGATGGCGTCGTGGGCTCGGCGCTTGTTTCTCTTGCTGTTGGAGGTTCTTCTCTTGGGTACGGGCATCTCTTGGTTCCGTCCTGACTGTGTGTTGGTCGCTGCCGACTCGCCGGCTCTACCGGTCCAGTCGGAGGTTACGGAATATGGCCATGCGGGGGTCCCCCGGCGACGTGCACCCGCAGGAAATCCGGTTCAACTCGGCACCGCAACCGGGGCACAGGCCACGGCAGCTCTCGCTGCACAGCGGCCGGAGGGGCAGGGCGAGCAGGGTCTGTTCGCGGACGTAGGGCGAAAGGTCTATATCCTCCCCGGAGTAGAAACTCAAACCCATTTCGTCCGCCGTGAGTTCCATGTTTTTATTAGTCGGAAGGGGGTCCGGGGTCAACACGAAGTCGAAGGATTTTTCGATGACGAACGGGAAGCTCTCCAGGCAACGGCTGCAGTCGCCTTCCACCTCCCCCTTCAGGCCGCCGTGGAAGAAAACCTCCCGGCCCGACCGGTAGTAGGTCACGTTGACGTGGACCGGTGACGGAAAGCGTACCGACGAGACAGCCGCCGCATCGATCTCGGGTGTCTCGGAGAACCGGCTTTCCCGGGGTACGGCGTCAATCCGGTTGAGGGGAATTCGCACGACGGCTCCAGTCACGTTTTCATAGCGGGCAAACGCCGCCCTTGTCAATGCGGGATCCCCGGCCAGGCGGTCCGTACCTTGTGAACCCGGACCGTTTCTGTTAACGCATGAGGCCGTGAGTTTAATGGATCACGTGGGTTTAATGGATCACGTGGGTTTAATTGATCATCGTGGTTGTGGAGGCGGGGCGTGAACGCGCGGCTGGGGTTGCTGCACGCCGTTCTGTTGGCCACCGTAGACCTCAGCACCCGGGTGCCGTCGGATCATCCGTCCGCCCGGAACCTGGGGACCGAGCGCATGGGCTCGGGCACGCTCGTCGATTCCACCGGCACCATCCTCACCGTCAACTATGTCGTCAACGGCGCCGAAGCCATCACGGTGACGCTGTCCGACGGCAAGCAGTACCCGGGCCGGCTCACCGCGCAGGACTTCGACAGCGGTCTTGCCCTGGTCAACATCGACGCCGCCGACCTGCCCTTCCTGCGGCCGGCGGAATCCATCACCATCGGCCAGCCCGCGTTCATGGTCGCCAGCAGCGGACAGCAATCCCGGCGGGTCAGCGACGGCATGGTCACCTCCCTCGAGGGTTACGACGGACAGTGGGAATACCTGCTTGAACGGTCCATTCGCGTGAGCGCCTTCAATCCGGGCTTCGGGGGCGGCACGCTGGCGGACTCCCGTGGGCGCCTCATGGGAGTGGTTTCCCTCAACCTCAACGACATCGGCAAGTTCACGATGGCCATCCCGGTGGAGTACTACCTTCGGGACGCGGACGAGTTGAAGCAGTTCGGACGGGTGCGCAGCCGGCCGCCCCGCCCCTGGCTCGGTTTTTATCCCCAGGCCCTTGGCGGCCACGTGCTGGTCACCGGGGTGACGCCGTCGGGACCGGCGGAAAAGTCCGGCCTGAAGCAGGGCGACATCATCCTTAGGGTGGAAGGCCAGGAGGTGCAGACGCGGCCCCAACTCTACCGCGAGCTGTGGAAGAAGCGCGCCGGGGACCTCATCACCTTCCACATCATCCGGGGCGACGGGTCCCTGGACGTCCAGGTGGCCAGCCGCGACCGCTGGGACTTCAATCAGACCAACCCGCTGGGCGGGAAAGCCGACGACTGAACGGCAGCCCGTGAGGAACGTAACCACCTATCGTGTCATCTACGGCGACACGGACCAGATGGGGGTGGCCTACTACGCCAACTACCTGCGCTGGTTCGAGATCGGTCGGACCGAGTTCATGCGTCAGGCAGGAGTTCCCTACGAGCGCGCGGAACGAGACGGAATCTTTTTCCCGGTCACCGAAGTGCAGTGCCGCTATCGCAGGCCGGCGCTCTACGACAACCTGCTGCGGATCGAGACCACCGTGGAATCCCTCAGCCGCGTCGCGCTTCGGTTCAACTACTGGATCGGCCTGGAAACGGACCGCGTCACCCTCGCGTCAGGGTGGACCAAGCACGCCTGCCTCAACCGCGACCGCAAGGTGACGCGGCTGCCGGCCTCATACGCCCGAGGGCTGGCGCTCGACGCGGGGTAGCGCGGGACGGGTCAGGGAGACACGGTCGGAGGGTCGTCCTCGGCGGCGGGTAGCTCCGAAGGACAGTAGATCTCCGCCACCTGCCGCAACAGCGCGATGTTGTCGGCGTGACCGGTCATCTTCGCGGTTACGCGGCCGCGCACGGGGCGGCCGATGAGTGAAAAGTCCCCGACGATATCGAGGATCTTGTGTCGCGCGAACTCGTCATCGAATCGCAACTCGGTGTTGATGACCCTTTCGTCGTCCACCAGGATGCAGTTGCCGAGGCGGCCGCCCTTGATCAGGCCCATGCGCTCGAGCTTCTCGAAATCGCGCAGGAAGCCGAAAGTCCGCGCCGGGGCGATCTCGTCACGGAATGAATCCGCTCCCTTGTAGACGTACGTGTATTCCTGGGCTCCGACGGGGCTCGGGTACTGCAGCCGGTAGTGGACGGTGAAGTCGTCCGCGGGCTCGATGACGATCTCCTCCTCTCCCTCTCCGGCGACCCGAAGGGTCCGGTCGATGACGATCTCCGCGTTTTCGCCCTGCTGTTCCGCCACGCCCGCCTCCTCGATCAACCGGCAGAACTCGATGGCGGATCCGTCCATGATGGGGATCTCGCCATACATCTTGATCAAGAGGTTCGTGATGCCGTACGAGTGCAGCGTCGCCAGCAGGTGCTCCACCGTTCCGACCACCACGCCTTCGCGCTGCAACGAGGTGGCGAAGTCCGTGGAACGTACGTAGTCCAGGTGGGCGGGAACCGTGGCGTCGCTGGAGATTCCGCCGAAATGGATGCCGCTGTTCTGCGGCAGCGGGTGCAGGATGACGCCCGTGCTGACGCCCGAATGAAGCCCCAGCCCGCAGGCCACCACGCTTTTCCTGAGGGTCTTCTGCGGCATGCCCCCGCCGCTCGCGGCGGCCCCCATCGAGTAGGACATGACCCCGCTCTCCGCCAACCGAAAACCTTCTTCGCTCGCGGGCGCCTCGCGCCTCGTGTCGCCGCAGGCGCGCTTGATGGCGGCCAGCAGGCCGTCCAGGGAAAGCGGCTTCTCGATGAAGTCGAAAGCTCCGAGCTTGGTCGCCGTCACCGCCGTGTGGATGCTGCCATGGCCGGAGATCATGATGACACGGGCCTCCGGTCGTTCCCGCCGAATCTCCTTGAGGAGCACGATCCCGTCTCTCTCGGGCATCCAAACGTCCAGCAGAACCACGTCGGGGTCTTCCCGGGCCACCATGCTCATGACCTCCGACCCGTCCAGGGCGGCGATGACGCGGTAGCCTTCGTCGGTGAGAATCTCCCGCACGGTTTCCCGGATGACGTCCTCGTCGTCCACGACCAGAACGGTCCTTTGCGCCGATTTCATTCTGTCTGAATCCTCCATTTGCCGCCCGTGCCGGATTACCGGAGCCTTGAAAGTGCTTCCGGGTCAGGACGCTTCGCTGGTGCGTACGTCGGGCATTTCCGCCTGCGCCATCACCGGGAACTCCATAATGAAACGCGTGCCGCGAGGCTGGTTCGGACGGACGCGAACGTATCCCCGGTGATCGGCCACGATGGTCCCGACGATGGACAGGCCGAGTCCGGTGCCGTCCTTCTTGGTGGAGTAGTAGGGTTCGAAGACGCGGCCCCGGTCCTCCCGCGCGATGCCCTCGCCCTCGTCCGCCACCTCCAGCCGCACCATGCCGAAGGTCTCGTCGAACCGGGTGGCGATCTCGATGCGTCCCCTACCGTTCAGCGACGCCACGGCGTTGTCCAGCAGGTTGAACAGGGCGCGCTTGATCTGCTCTCGATCCAGCTCCACGGGCGGAATCGACGGCTGTTCCGAGAAGTCGAACTCGACGTCGCGATGCCCTTCCTTGAACAGGAACAGCGCCTCGCGCACCACGTCGTTGAGATCGTCCGGCAAGAGCTGCGCGGTGGGCAGCCGCGCGAAGTTCTGAAACTCGTTCACCAGGGTCTTGAGCTCGTCCACCTGCCGGATGATGGTGGAGGTGCACTTGTCGAGAACCGCTCCGTCGCCGTCCAGGACGTTCTCGTAGCGCTTGCGCAGGCGCTGCGCCGAGAGCTGGATCGGCGTCAGCGGATTCTTGATCTCGTGCGCGATGCGGCGCGCCACCTCGCGCCACGCCTCCACGCGCTGGACCTTCTGAATCTCGGTGATGTCCTCCATGAACACCATGATGCCGAGCGTCCTGCCGTCGTCGTCCCGGAGGCTGGCGGCCACGGTCATGAGAGTGAGGTCGCCGTCCGGACCTCCGAGGCGGACGCCGCGCTCCACCTCCACGCCGCTTTTCACCTGCTCGATCACCTCCAGCAGCGGCTGCAGCCGCGGAGTCTCCAAAGCCTCCTCGTAGTGCCGGCGAATCACGTCCGACGCCTGTATGCCGAGGGTATGCTCGGCCGCCTTGTTGACGATGGTCACCGTGCCGGACGGGTCTACCGAGATCACCCCCGCGGTGATGTTGGCCAGCAGGGTCTCCATGTACTGGCGCCGCTGCTCCAGCTCCGAGTTGGTGTGCTTGAGATCGGCGGTCATCTGGTTGAAGGACGCCACCAGCGTGCCGATCTCGTCGTCGCCGCTGGCATCGATGCGGTAGTCGAGGTTGCCGTGCGCCACCTCATGCGTGCCTTCCGCCAGTTGCTGGATGGGCACGGTGATGCCCTTGGCCAGGGCCAGGCCGAACCAGGTCGCCGCGAAGATCATGACCAGGGTGATGAGGAGCAGGGTCAGCATGTAGGTGGTCTTCACCGGCTCCTTGAGAATGGCCAGGTGCTTGTGCTCCTCGTACGAGCGGGAAATCTGCTGCGCCTTCTTGCTGATGCTCTTGGGCACGAAATAGTCCACCACCACGACGCCGATGATCCTGCGGCCGTCGCCGTACACCGGCACCGCTCCGCGCAGCACGTCCCCCTCGCCCAGCGGTTGGGTGCGGGTCACCTCCAGGCCCCGCAGGGCGCTGTTCAGGAAATCCTCCCGCGGGCTGACCGTGACCCCGGTGGGCACCTGGTCATTGAAGGCCTTCACCAGCGCGGTGCGGTCGGGCTTGTATATCTCCACCGTGCCGAGATTGTACTCCCGCTGCTTGTCCTCGACGAGACGCTTGAGTCCTTCGGCTTTCTTCGCCTCGAGGAGGTCCTGGTCGCCGATGCGCTGGCTCAGCTGCCGGGCGAAGAAGAGCGCGTTGTTGGCGGAGTTCTGGTAGTAGGTCTGGCTTATGTCCAGCGAGCCCCTGAGCGCGTTCACGATCTGCGAGTCGAACCACTTGTCGACGGAGCGCGTGACCAGGCTCTCGGCGATGAAGAACAGCATCAAGGTGGGCACCAGCGAGATGCCGACGAAGGCCACCACGAGCCGGCCCTGGAGACGGGAGCCAAGGATCCGCCGGCGCCGGTCCAGCACGAGCTTGAGGAGGTTCCTCGACACCAGGAAGACCAGCAGCACCAACAGGATGATGTTGATGTTGACCAGCAGGAAGAACGCGATGTTGCCGGTGAAGGCGTAGTCCGCCGAGACGTCCGGCAGTATCTCCTCGAAGAACGCGAACAGCAGGATCATCAGGGCGGCGATGAGGATCACCCACCCTTCGCGCCTGCGCCGCTTCCGTTCCGCGGACCGAAGCGAATCCGACGGTTCTTCGTTGGTCTTGACTGTGTCGGCTGGAGTGGCCAAAGCGGCGTCCCTCCACAATCGTTCTATCGCTTCCGGAAGTAAAGCACAAAGGAAATGGCACGCTGCCGCTCCGCCCAGGACCCTCACCCCAACCCTCTCCCAGAGGGAGAGGGTGGCCGAAGGCCGGGTGAGGGCCTAGAGGAGCCGTTTCTGCCGCTTCTCCCGGTCCACCCGCGACGCGGACTGGGACCGCCCGAGGTGCCGGTAGGCCACCGGCGTGGCCACGCGGCCCTGGGGCCGACGCTCCAGAAAGCCCGCCTGGATGAGATACGGCTCGTAGGCGTCCTCGATGGTGCCTCTCTCCTCGCCGATGGCGGCCGCAAGCGTATCCAACCCTACCGGGCCGCCGTCGAACTTGTCGATGATGGTGGCGAGAATCAGCGTGTCCATCTTGTCGCACCCCTGCTCATCCACCTCCAGCATCTCCAGCGCCCTGCACGCCACCGGCCGGGTCACCCGTCCCTCGCCGTGGACCTCCGCGTAGTCCCGGACCCGGCGCAGCAGCCGGTTGGCGATGCGCGGGGTGCCGCGGGAGCGGCGGGCGATCTCCATGAAGCCCGCCTCGTCGCCGCCCACCCCCAGGAGCGATGCCGAGCGGGCGAGCAGCCTGGCCAGCACCTCGGGCTCGTAGAAGTCCAGCCGGAACACGGCGCCGAAGCGGTTGCGCAAGGCCGGGGTCAGCAGGCCGGAACGGGTGGTGGCGCCGATGAGCGTAAAGCGCTTGAGGTCCAGCTTGATGGACTTGGCGCCGGGCCCCTGCCCGATCATCACGTCCACCTGGTAGTCCTCCATGGCGGGGTACAGCACCTCCTCCACGACGTGGTTGAGGCGATGGATCTCGTCGATGAACAGGATGTCTCCGGCGTCGAGATTGGTGAGCAGGGCGGCGAGGTCCCCGGGGCGCTCCACCACCGGACCGGAAGTGGGCCGGATGTCCACCTCCATCTCCCGGGAGATGAGATGCGCCAGCGAGGTCTTGCCCAGACCGGGAGGGCCGTGGAACAGGAGATGGTCCAGGACGTCGCCGCGGCGCTTGGCGGCGGTGATGGCCACGGCTAGGTTCGCCTTGACCTTCTCCTGTCCGAAGTACTCGCTGAACCGCCGGGGCCGGAGGCTCGAGTCGTAGAGGACGTCCTCCTCGGTGCCGGTGGGCGAAATGGTCCTGTCTTCCATGAACGCGGTTCCGCTGAGGCCAGTGTCCCGTCCGGTCAATTCACTACAGGCTGAGCACGCGCAGGGCTTCCTTGAGCACCGTTTCCAGCTCGGCGGCTCCCTGGCCCAGCACCTGCCGCACCGCCCGCTCGGCATCGGCGCGGCGGTAGCCGAGGTTCACCAGCGCCGACAGCGCGTCGCCACGGATCCCGGGGGCGGCGGGTTCCGGAGCGGCTTCGGGAAGCACTTCAATCTTATCACGCAGCTCGACGATCATGCGATCCGCCAGGCGCTTGCCGACCCCGGGGATCGACACCAGCCGGGCCACGTCGCCGTCCCTGAGCGCGCCCAGCAACTCGCTGGCCGCCATGCCCGACAGGATGTTGAGGGCCAGCCGGGGGCCGATGCCCGACACCCCGGTCAGCAGCACGAAGGCCTGCTTCTCCGCCGGGTCGAAGAACCCGAACAACTGGAGGGCATCTTCCCGGACGTGGGTGTACACCAGCAGGGTTACCGGCTCTCCCACCTCCGGCAGGCGGTAGAACACGCTGAGGGCCGTGAAGAGTTGATAGCCGACGCCGCCGACGTCCACGATGACCTCGCCCGGCGCCTTGTGGTCCAGTATTCCGCGAACCTTAGCGATCACGACGGGACTCGGGATGGTTCAACGATGACTTCATCCCCTCTCCCTCTGGGAGAGGGTGGCCGAAGGCCGGGTGAGGGTACTCGCCGGGTGAGGTTGCTCGCAACCACCTCCCTCACCCCGACCCTCTCCCAGAGGGAGAGGGGGACGGAACGGCATCCGCGGGCCAGCGCAGCCCGCGGGAGCTTCTTCCCCTTCCGCCGATGGCGGCCGAAAAGCTGGTGCGGAAGGCCCACAGATGGCCGTGGCATATGGCGGCCGCCAGAGCGTCGGCCGCATCCTCCGCGGGCTCGTCCGGCAGCCCCAGGATGGCCGTCACCATCTGCTGCATCTGGCCCTTGGCCGCGTGTCCGTACCCGGTCAACGCCTTCTTGATCTGGTTGGCGCTGTATTCGGACACCGCGACGTTCCGTTCCGCCGCGGCCAGGAGGGTGACCCCGCGCACCTGACCGAGCTTGAGCGCGCTCTGGACGTTGCGCGCCAGAAAGACCTTTTCCAGACTGACGTGCGCGGGCTCGTACTCCCGGATGACCTTGGCCAGCTCCGTGAATATCCGCTGGAGGCGGCGGTCCTGGGATTGCCCAGGGGAGGTGCGCACGGTGCCGTGGGCGACGTGTTGCAGGCGGGTTCCGTCCGTCCGGATCACGCCCCAGCCGGTCTTGAGGGTTCCGGGGTCTATGCCCAGGATGGTTTCGATCTTTCCTTCTCCGGCGGCGTCAGCCCGCCTTCTCGAGGATCTCGTCGGGGATGTCGAAGTTTGCCGCGACGCTCTGGACATCGTCGAGATCCTCGAGGTCCTCGGTGAGGCTGAGAGTCTGCACTGCTTCCTTCTCGCCCAGCGGCGTGGTGTTCTTGGGGATCATGGTGACCTCGGCGGATATCAGCGGGATGTTGCCGTTCTCCAGACTCTCCCGCACCGCGGCGAAGTCCTCGGGCTGGGTAACGATCTCGAATACGTCGTCACTCTCGGTGACGTCCTCGGCGCCCGCCTCCAGCGCCAGCCCCAGCAGCGTCTCCTCCTCCACCGCCTCCCTGGACACGACGATCAGTCCCTTGTTGTCGAACATCCACGCCACGCAGCCGGTCTCGCCCAGGCTGCCGCCGTGCTTGTTGAAGAGCCGCCGGATGTCCGACACCGTGCGGTTGCGGTTGTCGGTCAGGACCTGCACCAGGAAGGCCGCGCCGCCGGGTCCGTAGCCCTCGTAGCTGGCCTCCTCGTAGGACACCCCCTCGAGCTCGCCGGTCCCCTTCTTGATGGCGCGCTCGATGTTGTCGTTGGGCATGCTGTTGTCACGGGCGGTCTGCACGGCCGTGCGCAGGCGCGGGTTGCTCGCCATGTCTCCCCCGCCCATGCGCGCCGCCACCGTGATCTCCTTGATGAACTTGGTGAAGAGCTTGCCCCGCTTGGCGTCCTTGGCCGCCTTCTTGTGCTTGATGGTGCTCCATTTCGAATGTCCAGACATGACGGAAAAATTACCACAATTCACTCCGCTCCGTAAACGGGCCTTTTCGCCGCCGGGCACCGCTTCCATGCGGCCGGCATTGCGGTATAATCAAGCGTCGATGGTTCCCGCACGACCTTGGCGGCAGGCCGCCGGCTCCCTGTCACGGGTTGCCGCCGTGCTCCTGCTGCTCTCCGCATGCGCCCCGTCGAAGCCGCCGGCGCCACCACTCCGGGTCCCCACGCCTCCCGCCGTGCCGCTCTCGCAACAGGGGATCGCATCCTGGTACGGGCCCGGCTTTCACGGCAAGAAGACCACCAGCGGGACGGTCTACGACCAGTACGCCATGACCGCCGCCCACCAGACCCTGCCGCTGGGCTCCCGCGTGGTGGTCACCAACCTCACCAACGGCAAGACGGTCACCGTGCTGGTCAACGACCGAGGCCCCTTCGCCAAGGGCAGAATCATCGACCTCTCGTACGCCGCGGCCCGGGCGGTGGACATGATCCGGCCGGGAACGGCGCCGGTGCGCGTGGATGTCGTGGATACCGGCGGATATCCGCTCACGGCCATTCCCGACCAACTCGACTACACGTTGCAGGTCGGTGCGTTCTCGGAGCTGGCGAAGGCCCATGAGCTGAAGGCCCGGCTCGAGAGCCGGCACGACAGGCCCGTGGTGATCGAGCCCCACGAGGGCTACTACCGGGTGCGCCTCGGCACCTTCACCGGGGAGGCCGCGGCGCGGGAGTACAGCGCCCGCCTGTCCGAGGAAGGGCTGCCGGTTGTGCTGGTGGAGGTGTGGCCGGCGGCGGGACAGTGAAGACTGCCGGCGTCAGGCCGCTTCCGATTGTAGGTCAGGCACTATGGTGCCCAATTTACAAGGTTCAAACAGAGGGAGAGGCTCCCAGAAAATACCGGTCTCCTTCCCGGTGCACCCGCTCCTCCGCGATGAGCTTCAGAAGATGGGCCTCGACCGAGGAGTGGGCTACGCGCATGAGGGCGGGCGGGTAGTCCACGTAGATCACCGCCACCAGGTCGGCGATGGTATGGCGCCCTTCACGCAGCCCCTGCAGGATCTGGCCCTCCCGCATCAGCCGGTGGTCAATGTATTCCCGGATCTTGGCCATGGGTTCGGTGACGAACGGACCATGCCCCGGTAGCAGCAGGCGGATGTTCAGCGAGAGGAGCTTCTCCAGCGACTCCATGTAGTGGACCATGTTTCCTTCACCGGCGGCCACCACCGTCGTGCCCTTGCCCAGGATGTGGTCGCCGGAGAAGAGGATCTTCTTTTCGCGCTCGTAAAAGCAGCAATGCCCCGCCTCGTGGCCCGGGGTGAACACCACCTCCAACTCGCCGCCGTCGTAGGGAATGCGGTCGCCCTCGTCGTAGGTGAAGTCCTCGCCGCCGAGATGCCCCGCGCGCACCCGGGAGATGCCGACCTCGGCGCCGGTGCGCTCCTTGAGCGCCAGCGCGCCGCCGCAGTGGTCCAGGTGGATGTGGGTCAGCAGGATCCGGGTGATGCGGCTGCCGCCCAGCGCCTCCACCTCGGCCAGCAACCCGTCGATGTTTTCATCCGACCCGAGGGCGCAGTCGATCACGGTGATCCCGTCGCGGCCCAGCAGATACTGGTTGGTGCCCCGGAGAGTCATGTAGCCGGGGTTGGTGGCGGTGAGACAACGGATGTTCTCGGCGTTCTCTACCTTGGGCATGGGAACCTCATGTGTGAGTCAGAGCTTCGGCGAGTTCCAGGGTCCGGCGCGCCCGCTCGATGATGGGACGGTCGATGAGCTGGCCACCGAAGGCCACGGAGCCGTCGCCCCGGGCCTGGGCCTCCTCGTACGCCTCGATGACCTTGCGTGCGTAGTCGATCTCGTCGGGGCCGGGGCTGAACGCGGCGTTGATGGGGGCAATCTGGGCCGGATGAATGGACGACATGCCGGTGAAGCCCAGCCGTCGTGATTGGCGCGCAAAGCGCTGCAGGCCCTCCGGGTCCTGGAGATCCACCCACACCCCGTCCACGGCCTGGACATGGGCCGAGGCCGCGGCCACCACCAGCGCCGAGCGCGCGTAGAGCAGCTCCTGCGCCTCCCCTTCGCGGGAGGTGGGCAGCCCCAGCTCCCGGCCGAAGTCCTCCGCCCCGAACATGAGCCCGACGACCCGCGGCGAGCAGGCGGCGATGGCCGGCGCCGCCAGCAGCCCCCTGGGGCTCTCGATGGCCACCAGCAGCTTCACAGTCACGCCGCAAGCCTGCTCGTGCTCCGCGGCCAGAGACTCCACCGTGGCGATCTCTTCCGGAGACTCCACTTTGGGGAGCACCAGCCCGTCGAGACCCGGCCGCAGCACCACGGCCAAGTCGTCCGCCATGCGCTGATGGCCGATAGCGTTGATGCGCACGTAGCGCAAGGGTTCCCGGGGTCCACGCTCCCGGCCCAGGGCCTCGCCGATGAGCTGCCGCGCCTGATCCTTCTCCGCCGGCGCCACGCCGTCCTCGATGTCCAGCATGAGGGCGTCGGCGTCCAGCCCCAGGGCCTTGTCGATCATCCGCTGCCGGTGACCCGGCACGAACATCCAGGAGCGTTGCAGGTCCATACGAAGCCTTCCCGCCCTTCTTCAGTACGACCTCGGCATCCCCAGCACGTGCTGCCCGAGGTAGGCCAGCACCAGGTTGTTGCTGACCGGCGCGATGGTCAGGAGCCGCGTCTCACGGAACTTGCGTTCGACGTCGTAGTCCACCGACAGCCCGTAGCCGCCGTGGGTGGTCATGCAGGCGTTGGCGGCCTCCCAAGAGGCCTCGGAGGCCAGCAGCTTGGCCATGTTGGCCTCGGCGCCGCAGCGCTCGCCACGGTCGAACTTCGAGGCCGCCTGCCAGCGCACCAGGTCCGCCGCCTCGATGTGGGCGTAGGCCTGGACGATGGGGAACTGGATTCCCTGGTTGGCGCCGATGGGCCGGCCGAACACTTCCCGCTCGCCGGCGTAGCGCGCTGCCCGGTCCACGAACCAGCGGCCGTCCCCCACCGCCTCGGCAGCGATAAGGATGCGCTCGGCGTTCCAGCCGTCGATGATGTAGCGGAAGCCCATGCCCTCCTCGCCGATGAGGTTCTCCGCCGGCACCTCCAGGTCGGAGAAGAAGAGCGCATTGGTGTGATGGTTGATCATCATGTCCAGGGGCTTCACTTCCAGGGCGTCACCGGCATCCCGGAGGTCCACCAAGAAGGCCGACAGTCCGCGGGTCTTGTCCGTCAAATCGTCGTAGGGCGTGGTCCGGGCCAGCAGCAGCATCAGATCGGACTGTAGCACCCGGGAGATGAATATCTTCTGGCCGTTCACCACGTAGCGGTCGCCCTTGCGCACGGCGGTGGTGCGGATGCGCGTGGTCTCGGTGCCGGAGTCCGGCTCGGTGACCCCGAACGCCTGGAGCCGGATCTCACCGCTGGCCACCCTGGGCAGGTAGCGCCGCTTCTGCTCCTCGCTGCCGTGACGCAGGACGGTGCCCATGGTGTACATCTGCGCGTGGCACGCGGTGGCGTTGCCGCCCCAGCGGTTGATCTCCTCCAGGATGATGCTGGCCTCGGTGATGCCGAGGCCGATGCCGCCGTACTCCTCCGGGATCAGCGCCGCCAGCCAGCCCAGCTCCGTGAGCTTGCGCACGAACGCCTCCGGGTACTCGCCCGTGGCGTCCACCTCCCGCCAATAAGGGTCGGAAAAGTCCTGGCAAACCTTGCGGATCTCCTCCCGGAGCTGCACCTGGTCCTCGGTCAGGGTGAAATCCATCATGGGTGTGCGGTACTATACAGAGTGGAGAACCGAATGCCAATTTTGCCCCCACCTTGGGGATGCCGCCCAATGAAAACTCCAAGGCATCCCATCTTCCATGCGGAACCGGAGCGCAATGAAGCCTTGCACTCCAGGTTTGGGCTGTTACGATCTGAGAGGACGTAACTGGAGGGTCCGGACTGATGAAATTCAACGTGACCGTTGACCGGGACGAGGACGGGGTATGGGTCGTGGAATGCCCGGCGATTCCAGGTTGTGTCAGTCAAGGACAGACCAAGAGTCAGGCGCTTGAGAACATCAAGGAAGCCATCGCTCTGTGCCTGGAAGTGCGTGCGGAGAAGGGACTTCCACTCACCATTGAGACACGCCAGATTGAGATCGCGGTTTGACGCCGGTGCTACGCCCTTTGAGCGGCAAAGAAGTTGTACGTCTCTTCGAAACCTTCGGCTGGAACGTGGCGCGTCAGAGGGGTAGCCACATTGTCATGACGAAGGAGGGGGAAATGGCCACCCTCTCCGTACCTCTTCACAAGGAAGTGGCCAAGGGCACCCTGAGAAGCCTCATTCGCTCCGCTGGCTTGACCGTTGATGAGTTCCTGGCGGGCGGAAGCCAAGCGAGAGCTTGCCCCTTGTGACGAGGCCACGCTCATGACCCGTGTAGGCAGGCGCACGAATCTCCGGCCTGCTCTTGTTTGGGCAGGAATTGGTCTGGCGGTTGCCCTGCCTGCATCGTCCCTCCCGGCTCAGTCACCAACAATCCTCGATATCGGCAAATTCTCGGCCGCGAAGGCTGGCGGCCCGTTGCCGGAGTCCTGGGAACCCCTCACCTTCGAGAAGATCGAAAAGCATACGCGGTACTCGTTGGTGGAAGACAACGGGGTCGTGGCGGTCAAGGCGATGAGCCGGGGGTCGGCCTCGGGGCTGGTGCGCGCGGTGGACATCGACCCGATGCGGTATCCGGTGATCGAGTGGCGCTGGAAGGTCGAGAACATCCTGGAGAAGGGCGACGTTACCCGGAAGGAGGGCGACGACTACCCCGCCCGCCTGTACATCACGTTCAAGTACGACCCCGACAAGGTGGGTTTCTTCGAGCGGGCCAAGTACGAGGCCATCCGGCTTGCCCGCGGCGAGTACCCGCCCATGGGCGCCCTCACCTACATCTGGGAAAGCAAGAGCCCGGTCGGAACCCTCGTTCCCAATCCCTACACCGACCGGGTTTGGATGATGGTGTTGGAGAGCGGCAGCGAGAAGGTGGGGCGCTGGGTCAGCGAGTCGCGGAATCTGGTCGAGGACTACCGGAAGGCGTTCGGCGACGACCCGCCCCGGATTTCCGGCGTCGCCCTGATGACCGATACCGACAACACCAAGGAATCCGCAGTGGCCTACTTCGGCGATATCATATTCAAGGCGCGGTGACCGGCAGGGTTTTCACCCTTCGGGGTGGAGTGTGCTACTCTGCGGCAGAAGTGCTGACACCCGCAAACGTCATTGATACGGGAATAGAAGGTGGCCGTCAGAATAATTCTTATCTGGAAGGAGGTTCCCCATGGCGGTTGTAGAGGGCTGGGAAGGCCGCTATTTCGAGGACTTCAACGTCGGCGACATCTACCGGTGCCGGGTCGGGCGCACGGTGACGGAGAACGACAACATCTGGTTCACGCTGCTCACCAACAACAGCAACCAGATCCACTTCAACAACGAGTACGGCAAGCGCACCGAGTTCGGGAAGTGCCTGATCAACAGCGCCCTCACCCTAGCCATCGTGGCGGGCATGGGCGTGGCCGACGTGAGCGAGAACGGCTTCGCGCTGGGTTGGGATCAAATCACGCTGCCCAACCCGCTGTTCGCCGGTGACACCCTCTACTCCCAGTCCGAGGTGGTGGAGAAGCGCGACTCCAGGTCGAAGCCCCAGTGGGGCATCGTCAAGGTGCGCACCCGCGGCGTGCAGCAGGAAGGCAAGGTGGTCATCGACTACACCCGCAGCGTCATGGTGTGGCGCAAGGAGTTCGCCCCGAGGCGGGACATCTTCCCGGAGATCGTCGACGGTGAGTAGGCCGACGCAAAGACGTGGTCTGCCGCCACCGGCGGCAGACGGAGCGCACCCGTGAACTCGCCTGACGCCAACGACCGTCTGGCCCTCAGCGGCGTGCGGGTCATGGCCTTCGAGCAGGTGCTCGCGGGCCCTTTCGGCACCGGCCTCCTGGGAGAGATGGGCGCCGAAGTCATCAAGATCGAACGCCCCGGCGTCGGCGACCTCATCCGCCACTGGGACACCGCGGTGAAAGGCCTGTCGTCGGGCTACGTGTGGCTCAACCGCAACAAGCGGAGCCTCACGGTGGACGTCAAGAAACCCGAGGGCCTGGAGGTCCTGCACAAGCTGGCGAAGACCACCGACGTCTTCTTCGAGAACTATGCCCCCGGCGTGGCTGAGCGCGTGGGGCTCGGCTGGGAGACCCTCCACGAGTTGAACCCGAGGCTCGTCTACTGCTCGCTCTCGGGCTACGGCCAGGACGGCCCCTACCGCGACGTCAAGGCCTACGACCTGCTGATCCAGGGCGAGGCCGGCATCATCGCCACCACCGGCTATCCCGACAAGCCCGCCCGAGCCGGCGTGTCGGTGTCGGACATCGCCTCCGGGATGTATGCGGCGCTGGGCATCGTGCTGGCGCTGTTCCAGCGGGAGAAGACCGGCGAGGGGCAGGTCATCGACATCTCCATGTTCGAGAGCATCCTCTCCTGGCTCGGCTACTTTCCGCACCACTACTGGCACCGGGGCGAGGAGCCCGACCGGGTGGGCATGCGCCACCACTACGTCACCCCCTACGGCCCCTACCTGGCGGGAGACGGCGAGTACGTGAACCTGGCCGTGGCCACGCCCAAGGACTGGGAACTCTTCTGCCTCAAGGTGATGCAGAGTCCGGCGCTCATGGAAGACCCCCGCTTCGCCACGGTGGAGGCGCGCAAGGAGAACCGAGCTGTGCTCGAGGAAACCATCGAGCAGCTCTTCCTGGAGCACGGCCACGAGATCTGGCTCAAGCGCCTGCAGGACGCCGAGATGCCCAACGGCAGGGTCCGGGGCATCGCCCAGGTGCTCGCCCATCCCCAGGTCGCCGCCCGGCGCATGATCCGGGAGGTGGACTCGCCGGTGGGCAAGGTGCCGGTGGTCGCAAGCCCGCTCAACCTCTCCGACAGCGCGGCCCGCTACGACCCCATCCCGGACCTCGGTGACGCCACCGACTCGATCCTCGAAGAGCTCGGCTACGACGCCGACGCCATCGCGCAGTTGCACCGGGACAAGGCAGTGTAAGTCCCGCGGCCGGCCTGCACCCTCTGCCCCCTCATCCCCTGGATTCCGGCCCCGTATCGGGGTACGGGGCATGCTTTCGCCGGAATGACGGGTTCGACGACGAGAAAAGCTTCTATCGCAGCGACCCCGTGTTGACCTTGACCGATCACGGATGGGGGCTCGCTGAAGCCTCGGGCACGCCGCTCGCCATCGCGAGCATGGCGTGCAGCAGCACGTTGCAGCCCATCTCCAGAGCCTCCGGGGTCGCGCTCTCGATCTCGTTGTGGCTGATGCCGTCTTCACAGGGCACGAAGATCATACCGGTGGGAACCACCGTGCAGACCTGACAGGCATCGTGGCCGGCACCCGACACGATGTCCTTGTGGGCGTACCCCAGCCCGGCCGCAGCCTCCCGAACCGCTTCCACGCACCGGGCATCGAACTTGATCGGAGGGTTCTCCGATATCTGGTCGATGGTCACCTCCACGTCGCCCCGCTCGGCAATGGCGGTGAACGAATCGCGAACCTCGGCATCCATCGCGGCCAGGACGCCGGCATCGGGATGGCGGATGTCGACCGAGAACCGCACCTCGCCGGGAATGGTGTTGCGGGAGTTCGGGCTCACGTCGAACTGACCGACGGTGCCGACCGCATTCGGCGCCTTGCCGAGCGCGATGTCCTCGACCCGTGCCGCCATCCGCGCCGCCGCCGCCAGGGCATCCTTGCGGGCGGGCATCGGCGTCGTACCGGCGTGCGAATCGCGTCCGCGCACCTCGACGTCGTACCAGCGCCGGCCCTGAGCGCCGCTCACCACCCCGATGGGGACCCCCTCTGCCTCGAGGATCGGACCCTGCTCGATGTGGGCCTCGAACAGAACGCCCAGGGGGTGTTCGCCACAGGACTCGGTCCCCCTGTACCCGATACGCGCGAGCTCGTCGCCGAGCGTCTCGCCCTCGCGGTTCCGGACCCCGTAGGCGAAGTCCCGATCGAACAGTCCCGCGAACACCCCGGATGCGATCATCCCGGGGGCGAAGCGCGAGCCTTCCTCGTTGGTCCAGTTGATGACCTCGATCGACGCTTCCGTCTCGACCCCGGCGTCGTTGAGAGTGCGCACGGCCTCCAGCGCGGCCAGCACCCCGAAGACCCCGTCGAACTTGCCGCCGTGGGGCTGGGTGTCGAGATGGCTGCCGGCGGCCACCGGGGGGAGATCAGGATTCCGTCCCGGGCGCCGAGCGAACATGTTGCCCATCTCGTCCACGGTGACCGCGCAGCCGGCCTGCTCACACCAGGAAGCGAAGAGATCGCGCCCGCGCCTGTCGTCGTCGGTCAGCGCGAGCCGGCCGCAGCCTCCGCCGGGCAGGGCGCCGATCTTCGCCATCTCCATGATGCTCGCCCACAGGCGCGCACCGTCAACGCGCAGATTGCCGCTCGTGGTCGCCATTCTTCCCTCCTCCCGTCGCCTGTGCTCGGGAGCGGCACCCGGACCGAACGACAAACGCCGTATCCGTCGGTCGTGGATAGGGGGACATTATCGCTTTGGGCTAGTGTCGCGTCCCGTAAATTCCTGGCATAAGTTGCGCCGGATTTTTTGTCGTCGGCAAGGCGCGAGGCCGAGCAGGGGCGGGTACCACGCGCGGAAGAGCAACGCAGCCGACGGCGAAAAAGACCAGCAAATTATGCCAGGAATTTACGGGACGCGACACTAGCACCGCGGCCGGACGAGTGTCAACTTGTGCCGCGCGTTGGGGAGAGACCCTCGGACACGCTACTGTCCGCGCCTGTTCAAGGGCAGGCGCGTGCGCGGGTCCATGCGGTCCCGCAGACTGTCGCCGAGCAGGGTGAAGCCCAGGATGACGCCGGCCAGGGCGATGCCCGGAAAGACCGCCAGCCAGGGCGCCACCTCCAGAAAGTCCTGCGCCTCCCGGACCATCAGGCCCCAACTGATATACGGCACCGACAAGCCGAGACCCAGGTAGCTGAGGGCTGCTTCCACGCCGATGGCGCGGGCGAAGTCCAGGGTGATCTGCACGGCGATGGGCGCCATGATGTTGGGCAGGATCTGCTTCAACAGGACGCCCATGGGCCTCTGTCCCATGGCCCGGGCGGCCTCGACATACTCCCGTTCCTTGTGCGTCAGCACGCCGCTACGGACGATGCGGGCGTAGCGCGGGATGGAGCTGAAGGCGATGGCGAACCACAGCATGGGGATGCTGGGCCCGGCCAGCGCCACCAACGCCAAGGCCAGCACCAGCGACGGGAAGGCCATGATGCCCTCCATCACGCGCTGGACCAGCGCATCGAAGGCCCCGCCCACGTAGCTCGACAGGGCGCCCAGCGGCGCCCCCAGGAGCAGCGCCACGATGACCGCGCCCGCGGCCACGTGCAGGCTCACGCGCGAGCCGGCGATGATGCGGGTCGCCACGTCCCGGCCGATGCGGTCGGTGCCGAAAGGGTGCTCCCAGCTCGGTCCTTGCATGCGCACCTTGATGTTGGGCGTGGTGGTGTCGTAGGGAGAGAAGCTCGCCCCCACCAGGGCGATCAGGATGTAGAGAAAGAGCAGCGTGACGCCCACCGCTGCCCGCGGATCGTTGCGGGTCGCGCTGACGGCGCGGCCGGACGCGCGCCACAAACGGTACCCCGGCCCGGAGGTTGTCGGCGGATAGGGGGCTTGGAGTTCCACCCGACGTTCCTCCCTACTTGTAGCGGACCCGCGGATCCAGCACCGCGTAGAGAATGTCCACCACCAGATTGACTCCGATGGCGAGGAAGACCATGAACAGCACCACTCCCTGGACCACCACGAAGTCCCGCGTGTGAATGGAGTTCAACAGCAAAAAACCGATGCCGGGATAGTTGAAGACGTTCTCGACGACGGTCACCAGGCCGCTCAGGTAGGCCATCTGCAGGCCCACCACCGTGACCGTCGTCATCAGCGAGTTGCGCAGGACGTGCTTCCACAGCACCAGCCTCTCGCTCAGGCCCTTGGCCCTGGCGGTGCGCACGTAGTCCAGGTTCATCTGCTCGAGAAAGTCCTGGCGCTGGAAGCGCAACACCGTGGCGGCCACGTTCAGGGCGACCACGGTCATGGGCAGGATCAGGTGCCGCAGGAACGCCACGATGTCCTTCTGCGGAGCCGCGTAGCCGATGGCCGGGAGCCAGCCCAGGTACACCGCGAAGACGAGGATGGCGACCAGCGCCAGCCAGAAGGTCGGCACCGTGATGCCGAGGATCACGAAACCGGTGGCGAAGTGGTCCCACTTGGTGTTGTTGTGGATGGCGGCGAGCACGCCGCCAGGCACGGCGATGGCCACGGCCATGATCACGCCGCCGACCATGAGGTACGCGGTGGGCACCAGGCGTTGCAGGATGACGTCCAGGGCGGGGGTCCGGTAGGTGATGGAGTCGCCCAGGTTGCCCCGCAGCATCTCCCACAGCCAGTCGAGATACTGGACGATCAGCGGTCGGTCCAGGCCCAAACGCAGGCGCATGGCGTCATAGACGTCCTGGGAGATCGGCGCCCCCTCCACCGCCCCCAGCATCACCAGGACCGGGTCCCCCGGGATGATCCTCATGACGAAGAAGACCACCATGGTGACGACCAGCACCATGGGGACCAACTGGACGAGGCGCATGGCGACGTACTTGATGAGCACCGCCGTTTCCTCCTGGACCTGATTCGCCGGCAGCCCGCTCCGCGGCGACACCGCGCGGACGGCACCGGAGACATTGCCACAATTCGTCCCGCCGCACAAAACTGGACCGTCCGCCGCTGGGGCGGTGCCGTCGCCGGGGCATCAGGACCGGCTTGACAAACCAAGGACAAGTGGAGGACAAGTCACATGGAAGACTTCACGGAATACGGCGCAACAGAAGGAGGACAACGATGACGTTTCTTCGCAACTTCCTCGTGGCTTCGATGGTGCTCGGATTTGTCGCGCAGGCCGCGCTTGCCGACGAATCCGTCTACAAGGGCAAGCAGGTGGTGATTGTCGTGTCCGCTGACGCAGGGACCTCCTATGACCTCTACCCGCGGACCGCCGCCCGGCACCTCTCGAAGCACATTCCCGGAAACCCCAGGATTGTGGTCAAGAACATGCCCGGCGCCTCGGGCATGGTGGCGGCCAACTGGCTCTACAACATCGCCAAGAAAGACGGACTCACCATGGGCGCGATTCACCGGACGCTGCCGCTGACACAGGCCCTGGGGGTGAAACAGGCGCGGTTCGATCCGGTGAAGTTCAACTGGATCGGCACGCCGGTGCAGGAGACCGCGTCCTGCTTCGTCCGGTCCGACAGCAAGTACAAGACCGCCGAGGACCTGGTCAACGCCAAGGAGCCGGTAAAGATGGCGGCCACCCAGCCACGCTCCGACATCTTCATCGTGCCCCTGATGCTCAACAACGTGATGGGCGCCAACATGAAGGTGACCTCCGGGTACCGCGGCATCATGGCCACCGCCCTGGCCGTGGACAAGGGCGAGGTGGACGGCATCTGCGGCTGGGGCTACGCCTCGCTGCGGGCGCTCAAAAAGGACTGGTTCGAGAAGAAAGCCATCCGCATCCTGGTGCAGGTCGGGCGCGAGAAGCACCCCGGCCTCAAGGACGTGCCGTTGGCGTCAGACCTGGCCAAGGGAGACAAGAAAGCCATCCTGGAGGTCTACAACAAGCAACTCTCCGTGGGACGCCCCTGGACCATGCCTCCCGGTGTGCCGGCGGAACGCGTGGAGACCATGCGCAACGCGTTCGCCAAGGTGATGAAGGATCCGGCCTTCCTCGCGGACGCCAAGAAGGTGCGGATACAGATCAACCCGCTCCACGGCAAGGAGCTGCAGACGCTGGTGGCGCAGATGGTGGATATACCAGCGGCGAACAAGCCGGTGCTGAAGAAGACCTTCAATTACTGAGACCCCAACGAAGGGTGTAGTTTGTGATCGGGCAGCAGGTCACGGTCTGTGGCGTCTGCTGCCCGATCCCGGTTATGCCTCGCGAACGGGTGCATTTGCGGAAGACTTCACAAGATCGATCGCGTGCTCGCAGTCGCTCTTGTTCACATAGCCTTCCCCGGAGGAGGCGATTGACTCATGGTTTGCCGCCTTGAGGTTCCATCGCCACTCTCCCGCTGAATCACGATAAATGGTGTAATACATGAACCGGTCTCCCTTTAGACTGTTTGAGTGCACCTACCACTACCAAGGGAAGAGTTGGTGCGTAGAAATAATGGCACAGGGATTCGAGGACGCCCAAGCCCGCTTGTCTGCTATCCACTTCGGGAAAGTAGAGGGTGAAATTGTGGCCAAAATCCCTGCAGTAACGACAACCGGACTCTTCGTTAGGGCGGCAACATTTCTTCACAACCTCCTTTCTTTATTTCCACGGACTCGTCCATGACGGGCGGGCAGCCCCGGCGTGGAGGAGTACTGCCCGCGCCAGGAATGTGCTAGGCATGAGTCGTAACCGGCCTAGCCCTGACGTCCGCCGTCCTGGCGTGGCGGGGCACCTGTGTCTTCCCCCCTTCGGCCAGCGAACCAGAAGGTAACGATGGAAGTGGCGACAGGAACAAGCACAAAGAATATTTCCTTGGCTAGGGTAAGCGTCACCGCTTCTTTCTCTGCGGGGTACAAAACAAGATAGCCGATGAACAATGCGCCGCCGAGGAAGAGAAAAGCCGCCGCACCATAAGTGACGACCACCCGTACTTTACTTCGACGGAGCTTGATCCTGTCGTCTACCGTTTTGCGCGATCTGAGCCTGTCGAACAGACCCGGCTTCTCTTGTGGCTCCGAAGGAGTCGGATGAGATAAATCGGCCATTGGGCCCTCCTTTTGGTCAAGGGAGGGCCTTGACGGGCCAAGGGTGATGCGTTACAAGGAAGAGGCTAGTAATCCCTGTGCAAGACCCTCCCAGGGTCTATCGAAACGGCTGAGCGTCACCTCGGCCGTTTCGTATTTTTGGAGTCTTACACTGTCCGGCACCTACTGTCAACTAGTACACGGCGATTTTTGCTTTGCAATACTATACAGTCGCCAGTCATCTGGCCACGGGGCCGGCTGTGTGTGAAGGGGCTCCCAGCGGCGGAGAAGAGAAGGTGACGCCGCTTTTTATTGCTTGACATTTCCGCCTCTTGTCATAAAATAGGTCCATATGCGCCGCGTACCTGACTCCGACAAACTCTACAAACTGGTTGGAAAGAACATAGGAAGGCGACGGAAGGAGGCGAAGCTCTCCCAGACACGACTTGCCGCACGTTGTGACCTCACCAGAGGCTCCGTTGCCAATATAGAGAGTGGGAATCAACGACCTACTCTCCACACGCTCTGGACAATCGCCGAAGCTCTCCGCGTCGACATGCGTTCCCTACTACCCTCTACCGATGAGGTTTCAACGAGCGAAACCGATACGGGTACCCTCAAGATCACTCGCCGACTGAAGGAGGCGGCGGGTGGGAGTCAGGACCAAGTAGTCTCCTTCATCGTGCGGAACAGAGAGAGGGGCACCCGCGATGCCAATCGAGAGTGACGAGCTAGAGAGTAGAGCTCTCAAGCTGCTCGCCCAAGCGAGAGTGGTCAAACCTCCAGTGTCAGTGGAACAGATCGCAGATTGCCTAGGCCTACAGATCAGATTGGCCGACCTTGGGGAGGATTGCTCTGGCGTACTTGTTCGGAACGGAGACCGCGCGGTAATTGGTGTGAACTGGAGTCACCACACTAATCGACGCCGTTTCAGCATCGCCCACGAAATCGCACATTTTCATCTTCATAGTGGGGATACCTATGTCGACAAGGGGTACCGCGTGAACTTCCGCGACCTAGAGTCCGGGTCCGGGACCAAACAGGAAGAAGTTGAAGCCAACAACTTCGCCGCGGCGCTTCTCATGCCCGCCGACTGGGTCTATAAGGCATTTAAGGACCAGCCTTTCGACTTGGCGGAGGACGACGGGCTAGAGGAATTAGCTAGGAAGTTTCAGGTTAGTACCCAGGCCATGACCTACCGGCTCATGAATCTTGAACTCATCTCAAGTTGACCGACTCGTGCCGACAGACCAATGCATGGGAATGTGCCGATCGCGCTAAGCACTGCCACCTCCGCGGCTCGCTTAGCGAATCGTAGGCACCACCCATTCACCCGTCACCACTGGTAACGGGCAGCCGCCCGGTCACCTTGTGTCCGTACGTACCCCTCGCCAACCTTCGACGACGAGAGGAGTCCGCTAGTTCAGATCGAACAGCCGCTGCGCGTTCTTCCTCAGGATCTTCTCCTTCACCTCGTCCGACAGGTCCGGGTGGTTCCTGAGATGGTGCAGGTTCTCGGGGAACTCGTTGTCCCAGTGCGGGATGTCCGAGGCGTAGACGAAGTGGTCGGCACCCATGTAGTCCACGGTGGCGGCCAACTGAGACTCGCCCGACTCCAGGCTGAAGTACATGTTGGACTCGCGCACCACGTCGCTGGGCTTCTGCTTGAGCAGCGGCATCTCGTGGGCGCCACGCTTCTCCCAGTGCTCGTCGAGCCGGTCCATGTAGTAGGGCAACCACGTAGCGCCAATCTCGAGGAAGGCGATCTTGAGCTTCGGGAACCGCTCGGTGATGCCCTGGCAGACCATGCTGGTGAACTGCAGCAGGATGCCGGCGGTGAAGGCATAGGAGTGGACCTCGGCGAAAGTGCTCAGGATGGAGGCGCCGAGCTCCCGTGACGTGTTGCGCGTGCCATGGACGCCGAGCACGACGCCCTCCTCCTCGGCCGCCTTGTAGATGGGGTCGTAGTAGGTCTCGCCGAGAGCGATGGGGAGGCCGGTAGGCAGGATCTCGAAACCCTTGAGGCCGAGCTCGTTGACCGCGCGCCGAAGCTCCTTGGCCGCCTCCTCCGGCGCCCTCATGGGCAGCACGCCGACGCAGCTCAGCCGGTTCGACAGCGCATTGTACTCCTTGGCGAAGTGCGTGTTGGCGGCCTTGGTCACCGCAATCTGGAACGGCACCTCCTGGTTCTTGGCGATGTTGCCCGAACCCGTCGGGAAGCAGATGGCCACCTCCATGTCCTGCTTGTCCATGAGCGTGTGCCAGCGCCGCACCTGCTCCTCGGGCGACAGGCCTTCCCAGTTCACGGACATCTTGAAGCCGTTGAAGAGGTTCGGGTCCCAGGGTTGGTCACCCGGCCACAGCTGCGTCAGGCGCTCGTTCCAGGGAGCCTCCAGGTACTTGCGGATGTCCGCCTGCCGTTCGAGGACGTGTCCGTCCGTATCGACACAAGTCGCGCTACCCATGGTTCCACCTCCATTCGGGTTTGAGTCCCCTGTATTGCGTTTTGACCTCGTTTGTCAATGAGCGTACAAGTGGCAAAGGAGGTCCGAACATGTCCACCCAAGCATATCGTGCCGTGTCCAAATGGCTGGCTCCGGCCGTGCTCTGCGCGGTGGCCGCGTTGGCCGGATCCCCTGCCCTGGCGGCGGACGCGAAACCCGTGAGCGAGTGGGGCAAACGCGGAGACCTAGTGGAGCCCAACTCCGAAATGGCGGTGGCGTATCTCGACGGGAAGATCTACGTCGTGGGCGGCTACCCTTCCACCCGGGTGAGCGTCGACACCGTGCAGGTGTACGACGTGGCAACCGACAAGTGGGAGCTCACCACGCCCTACCCCACCACCATCAACCACGCATCGGCGATAGGGTTCGACGGCCTCCTCTACGTCATCGGCGGGCAGACCAACGCCGGCGGACGGCGGGAGCGCTCCCGGTATACCGACGCGGTCCACGCCTACGACCCCAAGACCAGAAAGTGGACGCCGCGGGCGCCGATGCCCACCAAGCGCAGCGCCATGGCCCATGACGTCATCAACGGCAAGTTCTACGTAGCGGGAGGACGTCCGCCGCAAGGGCACGACTTCGCCGTCTACGATCCCAAGGCGGACAAGTGGACGACGCTGCCGGACCTGCCCACCCAGCGCAACCACATTGCCGCCGCCAACATCGACGGGAAGCTCTACGTGGCCGGAGGTCGTTTCGGCGGAGGCTTCCGCAGCGAGATCACCCCGGCCCTGGAGGTCTACGACCCCAAGACCAACCGGTGGGCCACACGGCGGCCCATGTCCGAAGCTCGTGGCGGACTCAACGGCATCGCCGTGGAGGGCTGCTTCCACACCTTCGGCGGCGAGCATCCGTCCGCGGGTCCGTCGGGCGTGTTCCCGCACCACGAGGTCTACAACCCCAGGACGGACACCTGGACACGCCTGCCCGACATGCCCATACCGGTCCACGGGGTCACCGGCCTGGTCTATCTGAAGGGCTGGATTCACCTGCCCGGCGGCGGCATCCGGCGCGGCGGCAGCAGCGGCACCACGCACCACCAAGTCGTGCGGACCAATATGCAGTGCCGTTGAGGGCAGGCGTCACCAACCCCGCGAACCTCGACGGACGAATCCTCGGCAGACGCACGCACCGGCAATCGTTGCCATGAACGAGTCGGCGTCGCATTCCGTTCGCTCCGGCGCGGGCAAGACCGCCCGCGCCGCGGTTTCGGCCCTCGGTCTCTTGTTCCTGCTCCCCGACCCGGCGTGGGCGCATGCCGTGGTCCAGCGCTACGAGCTGCCGGTGCCTCTCTGGTACTACCTCGCGGGGGCGGGGCTGGTGGTGGCCTTGACCTTCGTGGTGCTGATGGCCTTTCGCGGGAAAGCGGCCCCGGCGCCGCCGTGAAGCCGCGACATCTCCCGGACGTGGCCCGGGCGTCTGATCACCAGCAATAGGCTCGGGAGGGTGCTGGGCGTCCTCTCCGTGGCCGTTTTCGTGTTCCTGATCGCCGCCGGATTGCTCGGGACGCAGCAGGACCAGTTGGCGAACGTCCTGCCCGCCTTCGTGTGGGTGGCCTGGTGGGTCGGTCTCGGTTTCGTGTGCGCGCTGGTGGGCAATATCTGGCCCGCTCTGAACCCCTGGGCCGCGGTGCCGGCGCTGCTGCCCGAAGGCCTGCGCCCGCGCGCCGTGCGGCCGCTGCCTTCATGGCTGGGCGTCTGGCCGGCGGTGTTCCTCTACCTGTGCTTCGCCTGGGCCGAGCTGGTATGGCCGGACAACACCGCTCCCGCGAAGCTGGCTTCCCTCATCCTGATCTACAGCGCCATCACATGGGCCGCCATGGCCCGTTACGGCGTCGAACCGTGGCTGCGCTGCGGCGAGACCTTCTCCATCGTCTTCGGACTGTTCGGCCGTTTCGCTCCCTTCGCCCGGACGCCTGCAAGTGCGCTGGTGCTGCGGCACTACGGGTCCGGCCTGGCCGCCGGCGAGAAAGTCCCTGTGTCCATGGTGGTCCTGGTGATAACACTGCTCGCCACCGTGAGCTTCGACGGCTTTCTCCACACGCCGATATGGGCGCGGCTCTACGCCGCGGCGGCCCACGGCCTCTACGATCTCGGCTGGACCCGCCTCCTGGGCAACACCGGCGCCCGCACCCTGGTCTTCACCACGGGGCTGGTGCTGGCCCCGCTCTGCTTCCTGGCCCTGTTCCTGGGCACCTGCAAGCTCACGGCGCACCTGGAGAGCCGCGGAAGCGACGAGCGGCGCGGCGCCGCGGACCTGGCCTCTTCGTACGTGCTCACGCTGGTGCCCATCGCCGTCGCCTATCACGTGGCGCACTACCTGCTGCTGTTGATGATCGAGGGTCAGCTCCTCTACGGACACATCTCCGACCCGTTCGGCGTGGGCTGGGATCTCTTCGGCACCGCGGGGGCGACGCCGGACCCCACCGTGGTGGATGCCCGGTTCCTGTGGCTGTTCTCCCTCTTCGTCATCATCGCCGGCCATGTCATCGCCGTGTGGCTGGCCCACCGGGCAGCCCGCGGCGAACACCCCGGCAACGCGGCCGTGGCGCCCCAGCTCCCTATGCTGGTCCTGATGGTCGGCTACACGATCTTCAGCCTGTGGATCATCGGGCAGCCCATCGTGGAAGTGTGAGGAAGAAAAAAGGGGCCTCTCATTCGAGAGACCCCTTTCGTGCCTGTTCCGACTTCCCGGCGAGCCCGAGCACCCTCACCCCAACCCTCTCCCAGAGGGAGAGGGGGCAAGATTCACCCTCTCCCTCTGGGAGAGGGTGGCCGAAGGCCGGGTGAGGGCCTAGGCTCAGCCGGCGTTGTGCTCGGTGCCCTCCGCTTCGCCGGCTTCGTTCAACACCGGAACCTTGCGCCCCACCGCCTTGGCGGGCAGCGGCACCGTCACCTCGATCACGCCGTTCTTGTAGCGGGCCTCGACCTTGTGGGCGTCGACGCCGTTGGGCAGCCGCACCGCGCGCTCGAACCTGCCGTGGAAAGTCTCCTTGTAGTAGTGGTCCTTCTCCTCGACCTTTCGCTCGCCCTTGATGGTCAGGACTCTGCCTTCCACCTTGATGTCCAGGTCCTTCGGGTCCACTCCCGGCAGATCGATCCGGAAGACGTAGTGTCCGTCTCTCGCGTACGCGTCCATCGGAGGCGTCCAGCCGGCGTCCGGCTCACGGCGCCCCAGGAATCGGTCGAGTACGGCATCCAGGTCACGGTGTCCGCCGAATACGAACGGATGCCATCTTGTCACTTCATGTCCCAACATGTTCCATGCCTCCTTCCCTGAAACCCTTTTGCAATGCTTTCCTGAATTCTGTGGAGCTCCTTGTCGCAAAGAAAAGGTAAGCATCGAAACCGGCAGGGTCAACGGTATGCCGCGCGGTTTTTTATCGTCCGTCGCACTACGACATCGTTGACACCGCCGTTCGGGCATCCCTATAATGCGGCCCGTTTCGTTCCGAACCCAGACCGCAATTGAGGAGGGTGACATGAAGAGGATTCTCGCCGCCGTGATCGCCGCCTTCGGCCTGATCGTATTCGCCAACACCGCTTACGCCGATTTCCCCAACCGGGACGTCACGATTCTCGTGCACGCCTCGCCCGGAGGCGGTTTCGATGCCATCGCCAGGGCCTTGGGCCGCTACATGAAGCCCTTCATACCGAAGAACGTCGACGTCATCGTCAAGAACGTCGTCGGCGCCGGCGGCATCACCGGAACCGTAGCCATGTACCGCGCCAGGCCCGACGGCTACACCATCGGACACATCTACGCCGACGGAATGCTGGGAACCCAGATGATCCGCAGCAACGTCGGCTACGACATCGACAAGTTCACTTGGCTCGCCGTGGTGAGCTCGCAGGAAGCGGAGGCGTTGCTGGTCCGCAAACAATCGCCCTACCGCACGGTCGAGGACCTGCAGAAGGCCAAGCGGGTGACCTGGGGGGTCGAGGGCATCGGCATCGCGCGCTGGGTCCACGCCTTCCTGGCCGCCAACGAGTTGAAGATTCCGTTCGACGTGGTGGCCGGCTACGGCGGCACCGGCGAGACGCTGCCGGGCCTGCTTCGGGGCGACTTCGACGTGTTCACGCAACCCATCGACCACCCCTCCACGCTGCCGTACATCCGCTCGGGCGAAATCGTACCCATCGTCAACCTCGGCGAGAGCCGCGCCAAGAACGCCCCGGACACGCCCACGGCCATCGAGCTGGGCTACAAGAACCTTATCGTGAAGGTGTTCCGCGCCATGGTCGGGCCTCCGGGGCTGTCCAAGGACCTTCACAAGAAGTGGGAGAGCCTGTTGTTGAAGACCATGGAAAGCAAGCCGTACAAGGACTGGGCGGCCTCCTTCGGCATCCCGCTGGTGCCGGGGAACGCCGCGGCGGCGGCCGGCGACATGAAGGTGTTCGTGGACCTCTACAGCAAGTACCGTCAACCCATGCTGGACGCGCTCAAGAAGAAATAGCCGGACGCCAGCCGGCCGCCCTTCGACTTCGCTCCGCTAGCGCGGAGCTACGCTCAGGGCGAACGGGGAGGGTTCGTGGCCGCCAATGCCGTGTTCCCTGGCCATGAGCCCCTTGATTTGCTCGGGAGACGATTCGTCATGATGGTCAATCCTTACAACGATTCGCAGTTGATGCTGGCGCTCCAGTTCGACCACTCGCGGGTGGCGGGGTTCTTCGCCGCCCACTGGGGCAACGAGGAGTTCGACCGCCCGGAGCCGTATGCGTCGGTGGTGCTGGCGGCTCAGGAGCACGACCACGGCTGGTGGGAATGGGAAATGAGGCCGTCCACGCTGAACGACAAGAACTTCCCCATGGACTACCACGACGGCAGCTTCAAGTTCCTCGGCCAGCTCCGGCTCGACTTCTACAAGAACGTGGTGGACAACGTGCTCCCGCGGGACCCCTACGCGGCCATGCTGATCGCGATGCACGGGGTAGCGCTCATGAACGCCGGCTACGGCAAGTACACCCATCCGCCCGATCGCACCGCCGACCCGCGGGTGCGCGCCTACGTCGACCACCAGGAAGCGTTGAGGAAACGGCTGGCCGCCGAACTGGCCGAATCCGAAGAGTTCGGCGATTACTGCTCCGAGGAGCAGATCTGGACCAACTACGACTACATCGAAGTGTTCGACCAGCTCGCCCAGTACGTCTGCAACCGCTATCCCCTGAACAGCAAGAAGCGGAAGCTGGGCCCCAGCGATACGCTGAACGACGTCGACGTGCCGCGCAAGAAGGGCGAGGCCCCGGTGCGCCTCCACATCGACACCGTGGGCGAGCACCGCGCCGTCCTCGACCCCTATCCGTTCGCGGTGGACCCGCTGGTGTTCAGCTTCCCAGCCCGGCTGGTGCCCAACCGGCGCTACGACGATCCGGATGATTTTCTGAACGAGTTCTACCGTGCGGAGCGGATCACCGTAACCCACACGCTCTGTTCGAACTGAGAAGACCTGGCGAACCGGACGGGGAACCCCGTCCGGTTCGTTTGGAGACGGATCAGGAAGCGGACAGCAGCCGCACGCCGTATAGCCGGGTCTCCGGCAAATCCAGCTTCTCCCACGCTTCTCCCGCATCGTGGCTGGCGTACACCGACCCGTCGGTGTAACCGATGACCACCGTTTCGGGATCATCCGGATGCACCGTGACGCAGCTCGTCATATGGGCGTGCCCGTGGGGCAAACCGCCTTCCAGCTTGCGCCACGTCGCCCCGCGGTCGTCGCTGCGCAGGATGGCGGACTTTGCGCCGCCCAGCTCGTCCGAGGTATCGCGGCTGAAACGGATGGTGTTGTAGGGTCCCGGACGGACCGTGCGATGACCCTTCCAGGATGTGGGACCGTTCTCCGCGGCACCCAGAAAGATACGCTCCGGTACGTTGGGGTGGATGTCGAAGGGAATGGCGTAGGAACGCCCCATGTCGTATTCCAGCTTGCGCCAGGAGGTGCCGCCATCGTCCGTGCGGTAGGTGCCGATGCCCGTGGTGGCGTACAGGGTATCGAGGCTCGCGGGATCCCGCATCAACCAGTGCACGTCCCGGTAGACCCGGCCGTCCTCGTGGGCGCCCATCTGGTAGGGCCGCACGCCCGACGGATCGTTGACCTCCGGGTACGCCGCGTCGCTCCCCGGGCCGCTGATGTCCTCCCAGGTCTCGCCACGATCACGGCTCCGCACCACGCCGCCCTCCTCGACCCCGACCACGATCTCGTCCGGCACCCGGCCGTCCAGCACGATGCAGCGGATGTGCGGCGTGTGAGGCGGCGGTGGGAACGTCCAGCGGGTGTAGTCCTCGAGCTTCCGGAACGCCGTGAGCTCGCGGAACGAACGGCCACCGTCGTCGCTCACGTAGACAGCGGCCGGCAAGGTGCCCACGTATATCTCCCCGGACCGGGTGGGGTGCGGTTGCATAGTCCAGATGTCCCGGTAGTCCAGGCCGCCGGACGGAATCCACTTCCAGTTCTCGCCGCCGTCCTCGCTGACGTGCATCTCCGTGCTCGTCGCGGCGTAGAGCCGGTTCGGGTCGCCCGCGTCCCGGGCCACCTCACGCAACACCTCGCCCTCCAGCGCCAGGTCCAGCACGTCCACCCGTCCGGAGCGGCCGTCCCAATGGCAACGCACCAGATTGTCGGCGGTCAACAGAAACATCTTCAGATCTGCGCCCATATCCCGTCCTCCCAAGGTTCCGTTAGAAGCCAACTGCAAGCTCGACTCCAATGCCCGAGTGTTTTGCATCAACCTGCCAGTCAAGCTCAACTTCCTGCCAGCCGCGCGTTGACCAACCGATTCAGGCTTACACCTTCTTCTGCCGCCTGCAAGGTGAGTTCGCGGTGTGTTTCGGGCGTCACTCTCACCACGAATTTTCCACTATAGGCGCGGGCCGCCAACGGCTCCGGCGGTTTCTCTCCGTTGGTTCGCATGTCCTCCAGCACGTTAGCTACCAACCGCCGGATGCCCGCCAGCGCCTTGTTCGGGGTCGGCGCAAGCCAACTCAACGATGGAAACTCAACGCATAGGGCGACATGCTCGCCGTCTTCCGGAGACCACGTGATCCGGTACGTATAGTGATCAACCATCTTGGACCTCCAACTTTTCAATCGCCTTGATTACCTGACGAACCTGATAGGCCTTGGCCATACCCTTGTCGTTCCGGATGTTTACTCTAAGGTCTCCAGGCCACGGGGTGCGGTACACCCGATGACCTGTACCCTTCTGGCGCGGCTCGCCGAAATAGTGATCACAAACTTTGACCAAGTCGGCGTACCTGACCGCCTTCGGATTTTGGCGAAGCGTTTCCAGTAACGACACGCGGAATAGTATCTATAGTAGTACTAGCTAGATGTCAAGTGCCACGACCAGAGCGGAGCCATCGCCAGATTTGTGGTGCAAGACCAGATGGCCGAAGCCGCCTCGCCCCCGGGCGGCTTCTCCAGCGCGAGACGTGTTCCGGTAGAGACGGCACTTCACATGGGACCGTTCCCGCACGGCATAGCGTTGTGGGACGTCCTGCTGGTATTCTGTGTCTCATGCTGCGCAATCGCGGGCCTCTGGGTTGGGCGATCATGACTATGATCGCCTTGGTCTTTGGCGGGTGCGCGGAAGCAGCAGGCCTTCGCGTGCTCAAGACCGCGGGCGGAAGGGTCGGCGTATGGTACCCGACGGCCACGCCTGCGACCCCGGGGCGGCTCGGCCCGTTCGACGTGGAATACGCCTTCGACGCCGCGCCGACAGCAGGACGCTGGGAGCCGGTCTTGCTCTCCCACGGCAACAGTGGACGGTTCCGGAATCACCACCTGACAGCCGGAGCGCTCGCCGATGCGGGTTTCGTCGTCATCTCGCCGCAGCACAGCGCCGATCACTACATCGGCGGCAACGCCACCGCGGGCGCAATGAGCCTGCGCATCGGGGAACTTCGGAGGGCGTTGGAAGCGGTTGCCGCCGATCCCGTTCTAGGCCCCACGGTGGACCGCACACGGGTCCATGCAGTGGGCTATTCGCTGGGAGGGGCAACGGTCATGGCGGCGGCGGGCGCCGAGATCGATCTCAAGGCGGCCGAGGCCCACTGCGAAATCCACGGGGATGAAGACGCGGCGTTTTGCGACCCGCCGCCGCTACACTGGCGTCTCTGGCAAAAGCTCCGTAATCGGGTCTCGTTCAAGGAGATGCCAGACCGTTTCTTCATCCAGCCGTTCGTCAACGGCTCGGTGGCGGTCGTCGCACCCATCGGGCAAGGGCTGAAGTTCCCGCCGAAACGCTTCGCTGCAGCGCAGGCACTGGTGATAGCCATTGAAGGGGATGAAATCGCTCAGCCACGCTTCCACGCCGCCGCCATTGCCTCGGCCTTGCCTCCCGGACGCCTCGCCGCCCTCCACACCGTACCGGGACACCACTACGCCTTCATCGCTCCCTTTGCCGAACGGGTGACCTCCAAGGAACACATTCCTGTCGCCATCGACCCCGAGGGTTTCGACCGCACGACATTCATTGATCGCGTCAATGCGCTGCTCGCCCGGTTCTTCCGCCCGGCTAACTGATCCTGCGTTCGGTCGCGGGGTCAAAGAATCGAAGGACGTCGACGGCGCAAGTCAGATGCAACGTGCCGTCGCCGAAGGGAACGTCGGCGGGCAGCCGGCAAATGAGCTCGTTGGAGCCGGCCTCCAGGTAGAGAATGAGCTCGCTGCCGAGGGGTTCGACCCGCCTGAGCGCGGCCTCGAACTGGCCCTCTTGCGGCGGTGCGGGGCGCAGGTGCTCCGGCCGAACGCCGAGGACGATGTCCCGGCCAGCGTACGCGTCCAGGGCCGGCGACGCGTGGCACGCAACCGCACCGTCCTTGCTGACGAAGCTCAACCCGTTGTCGCGTCGGATCACGCCGGGGACGAAGTTCATCGGCGGGCTGCCGATGAACCCGGCTACGAACATGTTGGCGGGCTCGTTGAACAGCTCAAGGGGGCGCGCCGCCTGCTGCACGGTGCCGTCCAGCATGACCGCGATGCGGCTGCCCAGCGTCATCGCCTCGACCTGATCGTGGGTGACATAGATCATGGTGGCGCCGAGGCGCGCGTGCAGCGCGCCGAGCTCCGTACGCATCTGCACCCGGAGCTGCGCATCGAGGTTGCTCAACGGCTCGTCGAACAGGAAGACCTTGGGCTCCCTGACGATGGCGCGGCCGACCGCCACGCGTTGCTTCTGCCCGCCGGAGAGCTCCGACGGGCGCCGGTCCAGCAACTCCTCGATGCCGAGAATGCGGGCCGCGTGGTCCAGCCGCCGGGTGATCTCGTCGCGCGGAACACTGCGAACCTTCAGATTCAGCGCCATGTTCTGGCGTACGCTCATGTGGGGATAGAGCGCGTAGTTCTGGAACACCATGGCCACGTCGCGGTCACGCGGATGCAACTCGTTGACGCGCCGTCCGTCGATCAACACCTCCCCGTCGGTGATGGTCTCGAGGCCCGCCAGCATGCGCAAGGTCGTCGACTTGCCGCAGCCGGACGGGCCCACCAGCACCAGGAACTCGCCGTGATCAATGTCGAGGCTCAGGTCGCGGATCACGTAGGGCGACCGCCCGAAGCGCTTGGAGACGTTCCTGAACTCGACCTCCGCCACGGCGCCGCTCCTCCCGCCTCTAGCCCTTGATGCCGACCATGGCGATGCCGCTCAGCAGCCGCCTGCGCAGAAACGCGAACAGGATGACCGTGGGCAAGACGGCGACCACGGCCATGGCGAAGATGTAGTTGAGCGGTCGCGCGAACTCGCTCTCGAAGGCCACCAAGCCCACGGGGATGGTCCACAGGTCCTGGCGAGTGGCGACGATCAGCGGCCAGATCAGGCTGTTCCAGTTGCTCATGAAGGTGAAGATCGCCAGCGCGCCGAGAGCGGGAACGCACATGGGGAAGATGATTCGCCAGAAGATCTGAAACTCGTTCAGGCCGTCGATCCTCGCCGCCTCGGCATAGTCGTCGGGAATGGTCATGATGAACTGGCGCATCCAGAAAACCCCGAACGGCGTGATCATCACCGGAACGATCAGCCCCCAATAGGAGTTGTTCATTCCCAACTCGCGGACGATGATCAGCATGGGAATGAAGACCACCTCCAGCGGAATCATCAGCGTGATCAGAATCAACATGAAGAAGGTGTCGCGGCCGAAGTACGAGAACTTCGAGAGGCTGTAACCCGCCATCGTGCAAAAGACCACCGATGAAAGCGTGACCGCACCGCTGACGAACATGCTGTTGGCGAGATAGCGGGCGAAGTTGTTGCGGGCCAAGGGTTCGGTGAAGTTGTCGAACCGCAGGCTGTCCAGGCTCTCCGGGAGCCATTGCAAGGGGACCTTGGTGATCTCTTCCAGCGGCTTTATCGAAGAAAGGACGGCGTAGAGCATCGGCATCGCGAACGCCGCCGCCAGCAGCGTCGCCGCGACGAAGATGACCAGCCGGCCCAGGGAGATGCGCAGCCTGAAGCGAGCCACGGCCTTCAAACCTTCCAGCGCAGCAGACGGTGCTGCACCAGTGTCAGGGCGAATATGATGAGCAGGACGATCACCGACATGGCCGATGCCAGGCCCATTCTGAAATTGACGACGCCCTGCTTGAAGATCAAGAGGCCGATGACCTCGGTGGCGTTGCCGGGACCGCCGTCGGTCATGACCAGGAACGGGTCGAAGCCCTGGATCGTGTTCACCGTGCCCACCACGAGCAGGTAGAAGAGGGTCGGCCTCAGCATCGGCAGGGTCACGTAGATGAACCGCTGGGGCGCGGTCAATCCGTCGACGACCGAGGCCTCCCAGACGCTCCTGGGGATGGTCTGCAGGCCGGCGAGCAGGATGATCGAGTAGTAGCCCACGCCCGACCACACGGTGGTGATGAGAATCGCGACCAGGGCCCAGTCACCGTCCGTCAGCCAGCTTATGGGAGCGATGCCCAGGAGGTCGGTCAGACTCTCCATGAGGCCGCGCGCCTGGAAGAAGATCTTCCACACGACGGAGGTCACGGCCAGCGGAAACACGTAGGGCAGGAAGTAGATGGATTGAAAGACCCCCGCGCCCAGGATGCGCGTCTGCACGATGTGCGCCATGAAGAAGGCGATGACGAATATCACGGCGAGGCGCAGGAAGATGTACTTGCCGGTCACGTACAGGGCTTCCCAGAAGGCCGGCATCTGGGCAATGGCAAGGTAGTTGGCGCCGTCGTTGAACCGGGGCGCGGAGAGCATGCTGAACTTGGTGAAGCTGTAGACCACCGCCACGGCGATGGGACCGATCAGGAAGACCACCGCGAACAGCAGGGTCGGCAGCAGGAACAGGACGCCGGCGAAGTGCAGGCGCAGCACGTAGTCCGGGGGCCGGACCCCGAAGAACCGTCGCATGAAGGCGAAACCCCTTCACGCGGGCGCCGCACCCGGTGTGCAACGATCCGGGTACGGCGCCGGCGTTGCGGCTCGCTCAGCCGCGCTTGAGCACGGCGTCGATATCGGCCTTGGCGCGGTCGAGCGTCGCCTTGATGTCCTTACCGGAGAGGAGGATCTCCTCCATCGCCTTCTTGAGGATCTCCGAGACCTCCGAGTAGCTCTTGATCTTGGCGAGCGGCTGGGAGTACTGCAGCATGTCCTCCCAGAACGCCGCCTGCGGGATGCTCTTGGCGGCCTCCGATTCCGACCAGCCGGCGCGCGGGATGATGTCGCCGGTCTGCTTCAGATGACGGGCCGGCTGCGAGGTGAGGAAGTCAGCCAGCTTCCAGGCCCCTTTCTTGTTGTTGCTCTTGTCGAATACGACCCAGGCCCAACCGGTGGTGCTGGTGGCGGTCTTCCGTCCGGTGAACGTGGGCGTCGGAATCGCCAGGAAGTCGCTTTCCTCCACGCCCTTGAAGTTCTTCACCCACCGCGGGATGCCCCA
>JAJDTQ010000053.1 GCA_022827045.1 Candidatus Binatia bacterium | reverse complement strand
CACAACCCCGGGTTGACCGAGCTCGCCAATCACCTGGGCCCGCGTCCGATTCCCAACCTGCCCACCTGCTGCGTGCTCCATCTCGGGTTCGATACCGACACCTGGTCTACCGTGGGTTATGCCCGGGGCAACGAAGTACTGTTCGATTTCCCCAAGAGTTAGCCCGCGCGTTACTCCACGTTTCTCAATTTTCCCGTCACTAACTTGTGGAGCGTGCTGGAGATGAGGGTCTGGTAGGGCATTCCCTCCTTGCTCGCCTTCTTTTTGAGGGCTTCCAAGTCGCGGGACGAGATCCGAATGTTGATGCGCTTGTCCTTCTGAAGGAAATCGGCTGCAGCCTCCTCCAATTTCCGCTTTTCTTCCTTGAAGTTGGTGATGCTTCTAAACTCCCCGCGTTCGAAATCCTGCAGGAGTTGCACCTCTTCCTCATCCAAATTGAGCGGGCTCTTCATTCGAGGTACTCCTTTGTCGCTTTTCTGCTGGGGATGATGGTTTTGAGAAACCGTGTCCCTCTCTCTTCGACGTATGGGACATGATGTGTGCCTTTTGTCAACAGACACCCGACGTCCCCCTTTTCGGCGGCTCCAAGGTGTTGTTTCTACTGAAAATCCCTGCTCTTCCTCCGCACCGGCTCCGCGCCTATCTTCGGCTCCCACACCGACTCGGCGACGAGATGGACGACGGTGGACTCGCTCTGCAGGGGGCCGCTGACTCCCATGAACGAGAGGGTCTTGGTGGCGATCCGGAACCTTTCGTAGACGTCGCGCCACAGGATGACGTTGACGAAGCCGGTCTCGTCTTCGAGGGTCATGAAGATCACTCCCTTGGCGGTCTTGGGTCGCTGGCGGCAGATGACGATGCCGGCGTAGTCCACGCGCCGGCCGTGGGGCATGCGCTGCACGGCGGCGGCGTCGGGAAGCCCCAGGGCGTCGAGTTGCCGGCGCAGATGGGTCAGCGGATGGCCACGGGGGCTGTGGCCGGTAGTCCGGTAATCCCACACGATGGACTCGAGATCGCTCAGGGGCTCGAACGGCACCGGCGCCTCGGGGGTTTCGAGGGGCAGGGCGTCCCTCCCGGCCTCGTGGGGTCCCTGCATCCTTGCTCCGGGTCTTGGTCGTCCGCGTGCCGCGTCGCCCCCGGCCGCGTGGACTCCCCGGACCTGCCAGAGGGCCTGGCGCCGCCGGGGACTGCGTGAGGAGAGCGCGCCGGCTTCGGCAAGGCGGTCGAGGACGTCCTGGCGCAGCCCGGTGCGGGAGGCGAATTCGGTCACGGACCGGAACGGGCCGGCGCGCCGGGCGTTGTCGATGCGCTGCCAGTCCGCTTCCCTGAGCCCTTTCACGTAGCGCATGCCGGTCCGCACGGCAGGGGCAAGGAGCTCTCCAGCTCTCTTTTCGAGGGTGCAGTCCCAGTCGCTGTGCCGGACGTCCACCGGCAGCACGCGGACCCCGTGCCGCCTGGCATCGTCCACGATGGTGGCCGGCGCATAGAAGCCCATGGGCTGGGCGTTGAGCAGCGCGCAGGCAAAGGCCGCCGGATAGTGGCGCTTGAGCCAGGATGACGCGTAGGCGACAAGGGCGAAGCTGGCGGCGTGGCTTTCGGGGAAGCCGTAGTCGCCGAAGCCGCGGATCTGCTCGAACACTTGGGTCGCGAAGTCCCTGCCGATGCCCTTGGCCTCCATCCGGGAGATGAGCCGCTCCCGGTGCCGCTCGATCCTTCCCGATCTCCTCCAGGCGGCCATGTCGCGCCGGAGCTGGTCGGCTTCGCCCGGGGTATAGTCCGCCGCCACCACCGCCAGCCGCATGACCTGTTCCTGGAACAGCGGGACTCCCAGCGTTTTCCTGAGCACCGGCTCAAGGGAAGGGTGGGGGTACGTGACCGCCTCCTCGCCGTTTCGGCGGCGCAGGTAAGGGTGCACCATGCCTCCCGCGATGGGTCCCGGCCGGACGATGCTGACCTCGATGACGAGGTCGTAGTATTCGCGCGGCTTGAGCCGGGGCAGCATGGACATCTGCGCGCGGCTCTCGATCTGGAAGACTCCCACCGTATCGGCCTTGCAGATCATAGCGTAGGTCTCGGGATCGTCCTTGGGAATCGTGGCCAGGGAGAAGGTCCTGCCCCAGTGTTCCCGGATGAGGCGGAAAGACCGGTCGACGACGGTCAGCATGCCGAGTCCGAGCAGGTCCACCTTGAAGAGCTTGAGGCTTTCCAGGTCCTCCTTGTCCCACTGGATGACCGTGCGGTCGGGCATGGTCGCGTTCTCGATGGGGACGAGGTCGGGGACCGGTTTGTGGCCCAGGAGAAACCCGCCGGGGTGAATGGACAGGTGGCGGGGAAAGTCCTGGATCTCCGCCACCAGCTCAAGGAAATCCTGATGCACCCGGCTCCGCGGATCGAAGCCGGCGTTTTCGAGGAGCTGCGGGTCCACGCTCTCGAAATGGCCCGCCAGCTTGCTGAGGCGGTCCAGGGCGGTTTCCGCCAGCCCCAGGACCTTGCCGACGTCCCGGATCGCGGAACGCCCGCGGTAGCGGATGAAGTTGGCCACCATGGCCGCGTGGGTGCGGCCGTGCTTGCGGTAGAGGTACTGGATGACCTCCTCGCGGCGGTTGTGCTCGATGTCGAGGTCGATGTCGGGCGGCTCGGCCCGTTCCATGGAGATGAACCGCTCGAACAGCAGGCCCATCTGCACCGGATCGACGGCGGTGATGCCGAGGCAGTAGCACACCGCGGAATTGGCCGCGGAGCCGCGTCCCTGGCAGAGGATACCGTTCTGCCGGCAGAACCGGACCAGGTCCCACATGGTGAGGAAATAGCCCTCGTAGGCGAGTTCCCCGATGACCTGAAGCTCCCGCTCAAGCTGTGCGCGGATATTTTCCGGAATGCTGCCGCCGTTGCGCTCCCTGGCCCCCTCGAAGGTGATCTCCCGGAGCCATTCCCTGGAGGTCTTCCCGTCCGGAAGCTCCTCGGAGGGGTAGCGGTAGCGGAGTTCGTCCAGGGAGAATTCGCAGCGGGCGGCCACCTCCAGGGTGCGGGCGACCGAGTCCGGATCGTCCTTGAAAAGGGCCGCGAACATGGCCGGGGACTTCAGGTCGTGCTCCGCGTTGGGCTTGATCAGGCGTCCCGCGCCGGCGAGCGGAACTCCGTGGCGGATGCAGGTGAGGACGTCCTGGAGGCGGCGCCGCGAGGGGTGATGGTAGAGCACCTCGGCGGCGGCCGCCGTGGGGATGCCGTAGCGGCGCGCCCGCTCCCGCAGCCGCCGCTCCCGCGGCGCCTCGTCCGCGCGACGGTGGCGAGTCACCAGCGCATAGAACCGGTCGCCGAAGGCGTCCCGGAGATCCCGGGCGACGAAGACGGGTTCCGGCTCCCGCACCAGCAGGCTCTCCTCTCCGCCCCACAGGGCCACGAGCCCGCCGGCGTGGGCGCAGACCTCGCGCCATTCGACGACGCTCTTTCCCTTGGGAGAGCGGAGGCGTCCGGCGGAGATGAGCCGGCAGAGATGGGCGTAGCCGGTGCCGTCGGCGGCGAGGAGTAGGATGGAGGAGGCGTCGGCGACGGTCATTCGGGCGCCGACGACCAGGCGCAGGCCCAGTTCCCGGGCTTTCACGTGGGCGCGCACGGCGCCGTAGACGCCGTCCCGGTCGGTGAGGGCAAGCGACTTGATCCCGAGTTCCGCCGCCCGCTCCAGCAGTTCCTCCGGATGGCTCGCCCCCTCCAGGAACGAGTAGTGGCTCTTGCAGTAGAGCGGCGCGTAGGGCACGGATGCCCGGGATTGCGCGACCATGGTCCTTACTCCACCTTCCCGTGCAGGAACCAGCCGTGCCGCCTGGAATCGTAGTAGACCCACAGCCAGGGGCCCTCGCCGTCGCGGACGAAGTGGTACTCGCGGTGCACCCCGGCGCCGGAGCCCCACCATCCCCCGGAGATGATGTAGGGGCCGGCGCTCTCCCGGGAGAGGAGGCCGTCGCCGGTTCGGGCGTGTTCCATTCGATCGTTGCGAGCGCCGACGTTCCCGGTTCGATCATCGCCGGCTCGGGCCTCGGCAACCACAGGCTCGGCGTAGGCCGCGGGCGGTGCAGGGTCCCTGAGCGGTACGGGCTTCGGGAAGAAACGCCGCACCAGCGGGCGCAGCCGCACCCGGCGCGGCCTCGGCGGCGGCACGGCAACCAGGGGCTCCCAGGTGAAGCGCGCCTCGGGAAGGTGACCGGCTCGCGGGCGCGCCCGCAGCAGCGCACCGTCGCCGAGCCGCGCCCGCAGCCGCGCCAGGGCGCGGTTGGCGGCGTCGTGGTCGCGCGCGGAGGCGCCGCGGAAAAGCTCCCCCTGCCGGACGTCGGGCGAGGTTCCCAGGAGTTCCATGACGATTTCCGTCACACCGGCCGACAGTTCCATGGCCTCCATGCGGAGCCGCAGCAGTTCCAGGACCTGCGTCCGGTCCAGGGTGGGCCGGGCCGGCCTCAGGGTCTCGGCCTTCTCCGACCTGTCGTCCAGGCGGAGGCGGAGCAGGAGCACGGTCATCACCTCGTGGCGCTGCTCCAGCGTGCCGAGCAACGGCTCCAGCAAGTCCTTCATGAGGACCGCCAGCCGCCGGTGGTCGCTCTCCGGGTAGTCGAGGAAGAATCCGGCTGTGGTGGGTTCTGACGGGCTCTCCGGGTGGAGCGGGCTCCAGAGGTCGCCCGCGGCCAGTCGGTGAAGCCGGTGGGTCTCCGGTCCGAGACGCGAGCGCACCTGGGACGCGGGCAGGTCCAGGAAGTCCCCCAGTGTGTGGATGCCGAGCCGGGCCAGCAGGTCGCGGACCTTGGGAGCGAAGTCGAGGCGGTCCAGCCGGACGCCGCGGACATGGCGGTGTTCTTCCTCGGGCGTCCGGAAGACCGTGATCCGGTCGCAGGTCTTGGCCGCGGCATAGCTGCCGAAACGGGAGAACCCCACGGCCACGGTGTTGTGGAGGCCGTCGGCGGCGAGGTCGCGGTGGATGAGCCCGGCCCATTCTTCCAGGCGGGGGTGGAGCAGGGAAAGGCCCGAGGCCCCGAGCCAGAACACTCCGGGCTCGTCCCGGGAGGGCTCCACCTCGGCGGCAAAGCGCCGCAGCCGCGGAACCAGGCCGGCCACGGCCTTGTCGATGGCCGAGCGGGAAATGACGTCCGCCCGGAGATGGCGCGAAAGCGCCAGCCCCGCGCCGTAGCGCATGCCCGGAAGGATGCCCGTGGTACGCGCCCGGGAGTTCACCCAGAGGATGGTCCCCTGGGCCTTGTCCCGGTCCACCACCGCGGCGGGCTGGTCCTTCCAGTCGGAATGGTCCCGCAGCAGCAGTTGCAGGGGAAAGGCGGCAAGGTCAACACAGGCCATCCGTTCCACGGCACGACTCCGTGTGGCTCCATCCCGGTGCGCCGCGTTTGTCCTTGACGACGCGGATCTCCCAGTCGAAGCGGCTGAAAGCGGTCCTGGTGATGCGGCCCTCGCCGTGCAGCGACACCAGCGGCCCCAGCGACGGCGCTCCTCGTTTCTTGCGGGTGAGGCAGAGGAGCGCCGTGTGGTGCTTTCGGGCCAGCGCCGCAAGGCGGCTCTGGACCGCCATGTGCATCCGCGCCTCGGCCTTCAGGTCCAGCACCACGAGGCCGAACGCCCCGGAGCGCAGCAGTTGGTCGGCGGCGCGGGACGCGGCGAGGGCGTCGGGAACGCGGACCACCGGCAAGGCTTCGAGGTCGATGCCCCACTCCACCAGGTCCGGCGGGAAGAAGATCGAGTTGCCGAAGCCGACCCACGCCGCGGGCTCGCCACGTTGCTGGGCCTGAAGGATCAGGGAGGCGGCGGCCGTGAGGGCAGGGGCCGCGCCCGAGTCCGAGACCTCCGCAAGACGTCCCGCGAGCAAGGAAAGGTTCCAGGCCCTCGGAGCCTCGCGGACAGGCCGGCGTCTAGGCGCGACAGGGACCGGGACGGCGCCCGCAGCCGCCATCCGTTCGTGGGCGGGAACAGGCATCCGCTCGGGGCTTTTTTCAGCGGAAAGGTCCATGAAAGCTTCTTCACCCTTCGAGATAACGTCTCACCTCCACCACCTTGCCCAGGACAGTGCATTCCTCCGCTCGCGGAATGATCGGCGCGAAAGCCGGGTTCTCCGGATGCAGCTCGATCCGGTTCCGGCGCAGGCGGAGCCTCTTGATGGTGGCCTCGTCGCCCACCAGGGCGACGACGATGTCTCCCGAGGCCGCTTCCCCCTGCTGTCTCACGACGACGATGTCGCCCGGAAGGATGCCCGCCCCGGTCATGCTCTCCCCCTGGACCCGGAGCCCGAACAGCTCCTCCGAGCCTCGCGACTGCACCGGGAGATAGCCTTCGCACTCCTCGATGGCCGCCCGCAGCCCGCCCGCCTGCACTCGTCCGAGCAAGGGCACGAACAGTGTCCCGGGCTCCTTGGGAAGGCGATAACCCCTGGATTTCCCGTGCGCCTTGACCAGCCGCCCCTCGGCCACCAGGCGTTCGAGATGCTGCCTGGCCGTCTGCACCGCCTTGAACCGGAAACCCTCCTGGACCTCCCGCACCGTCGGCGGGAGTTCCTCCAGGATCCGCCTACGCACGAACCGGTAAACCTTTTCCCGGGTCTCTCCCGGTGGAGTGAAAGGTGTCATGAGGATGCGCATACCAGACTTTTGTCTGGTATGCAAGGCGTTTCTGCCATTGAGACAGCCGTCGGATCGGCACCCCGTCAAGTCCCGATTCGCACCCCGCCGCCTGATCTGCTAAAAATTTCAATCTCGCTCCGAAACCCGCGAACAGTACCCGCCGGGAGGATACAGTTGATAGAGGTCGAGGGTCTCACCCGAAAGTATGGTGATCTGGTGGCGGTGGACGACGTCTCCTTTTCCATCGGGAAGGGGGAGGTGGTCGGTCTTCTGGGGCACAACGGTGCCGGCAAGACCACCATCATGCGCATGCTCACCGGCTACATCGAGCCTACCGAGGGGTCGGTGGTCATCGACGGCATGCCGCTCTCGGATGCGCGCCTGAGCATCCAGGGCAAGCTGGGCTACCTGTCCGAGAACGCGCCGCTCTATCCGGACATGTCGGTGGTGCGCTACCTCGAATACGTGGCCGACCTGCGGGGGGTCCCGCGCGCCGGCCGGCCGTCCGTGCTCAGGCGGGCGCTGGAGCGGACGTGGCTGCTGGACCGGGCGCTGGACCCTGTCGGGACGCTCTCGAAGGGCTACAAGCAGCGGCTGGGAGTGGCCCAGGCCATCGTGCACGAGCCGGAGATCCTGATCCTCGACGAGCCCACCAACGGCCTGGACCCCACGCAGATCTTTCAGATGCGGTCGCTGGTGAGAGGCCTGAGCGAGAACGCCACCATCATCGTGTCCACGCACATCCTGCAGGAGGTGGAGGCGGTGTGCGAGCGGGTGATCATCATGGTGCAGGGACGCATCGCGGTGGATGCCCGGTTGAGTGAGTTGCAGCAGTCCCACCGGCTGGTGGTGGGGCTCGGCAACCCGTCGGACGAGGCGCCCGAACGGCTCCGAGAGATCCCGGGGGTGGCAGGGATCGTCCCGGCCGAGGGGCCGCGCGGAGAGAGCTACGGCCTCGAGCTCGACGCTCCCATGGACGAGGTGGCGCCCAGCGTCGCGAGGGAGGCCGTGGAGCGCGGCTGGGATCTCTATCGCATGAGCGAGGAGACGCGCACCCTCGAGAGCGTGTTCCGCGAGGTGGGGGAGGGGGGCGGCCATGACGGGTAGCATCTGGAGCATCACGAAGAAGGAGTTCTCCACCTACTTCTCGTCGCCGGTGGCGTTCATCTTCCTGGGGACGTTCTCGGCCGTCTGCCTGTTCATCTTCTTCTGGGTCGAGCAGTTCTTCGCGCGCAACATCGTCGACGTGAGGCCGTTGTTCGAGTGGATGCCGATCCTGCTCATCTTTTTGAGCGCGGCCCTGACCATGAGGATGTGGAGCGAAGAACGGCGCATGGAAACCCTGGAGTTTCTTTTCACCATGCCGGTCAAGACGCTCCATCTCGTGCTCGGCAAGTTCCTGGCGTGTCTGGGCCTGGTGGCGGTGGCGCTGCTGCTGACGCTGGGAGTCCCGGTGACGGTCTCCTTCATGGGCGGCCTCGACTGGGGCCCGGTCCTGGGGGCGTACACGGCGTCGCTGCTGCTGGCGGCGGCCTACTGCTCCATCGGCCTCTACATCAGCGCGCGGAACGAGAGCCAGATCGCGAGCCTCATCCTCACCACCGTCATCGGCTTCGTGTTCTACCTGCTGGGATCCCTGACGTTCGGCTTCCTGGTGGGCGTCCAGTGGGCCGAATACCTGGGGCTGGCGGCCACCGGCGTCCGCTTCGAGTCCATTACCCGGGGCGTCCTGGACCTCCGGGACATCTACTACTACGTCAGTGTGGTCGGCGTCTTTCTCGCCTTGAACGTCTACTCCCTCGAACGGCTGCGCTGGTCCCGGGAGGGGCAGAAGAAGCGCCACCGCGCGTGGCGGGCCGTGACCGCGCTGGTGGTGCTCAATTTCGTCCTGGCCAACTTCTGGCTCCACCGCGGACTCAACGTGCGCGCGGACCTCACCGAGGGAAGGGACTACACCATTTCCCAGGCGACCCGGGACCTCGTCGCCCAGTTGCGGGAGCCGCTGCTCATCCGGGGTTACTTCAGCGCCCGCACCCACCCGGTGCTGGCGCCGCTGGTGCCCCGGATCCGCGACACCATTCGCGAGATCGAGTCCATCAGCGGCGGCCGGGTGCGCGCCGAGTTCGTCGATCCCCGGGAGGAGCCCGATCTCGAGGAGGAAGCCAACCAGCGCTACGGCATCCGGCCGATCCCGTTCCGGACGGAAGACCGCTACCAGACCTCGCTGGTGAACTCGTACTTCGACCTGCTGCTCCAGTACGGCGACAAGCACGAGGTGCTGCGGTTCACGGACCTGATCGAGATCAAGAGCGGCCGCACGGGAACCGACATCCGCCTGCGGAACCTCGAGTACGACCTCGCCCGGGGCATCAAGAAGGTGCTGTACGGGTTCCAGGACATCGGCGCGCTGTTCGCCGGCATCGATCAACCGGTGGAGTTCCGTGGATACATCTCGCCGGAAGAAAAGCTGCCGAAGTCCATCGCGCCCTTCAGGCGGCAGTTGGTGACCTCGCTGGGGGCGCTCCGCAAGGAGTCGGAGGGAAAGTTCAGGTACGAGATCATCGATCCCGAGGCCAAGGGCGCCGCGGTGGCCAAGCAACTCGCCGACCAGTACGGGTTCCGTCCCATGGCGGCGGGCCCCTTTGATCCGAAACGGTTCTATTTCTACATGGTCATGAAGAACAACGGCAGCACGGTGCAGGTGCCCCTGCCCGGGAAGCTGAACCAGGAGTCCGCCAGGCGGAGCGTGGAGTCGGCGCTGCGCCGGTTCGCCCCGGGGTTCATCAAGACCGTCGGTTTCCACACCCCGCCGCCGGAGCCGCGGCAGCAGGGAGCGCGTTTCCAGCCGCCGCCCCGGCTGTTCCGGTTCGTACTGCAGAGGCTGAGGGAGAACTATCGCATCGCGGAGGTGGACCTCAAGTCCGGACTGGTGCCGGAAAACGTGGACCTGCTGTTGCTGGCGGCTCCGAAGGAGCTGACGCCGAAGCAGCGCTTCGCCGTGGATCAGTTTCTCATGAAGGGCGGCTCGGTGGCCTTGCTTACGTCGCCCTATACCGTGTCGCGCACCCCCGCGGGCCTGGCCGCCGCCCGGTATACGTCCGGTCTGGAGCCGTTGCTGGAGCACTACGGGTTCACGGTGCGGAAGACGCTGGTGCTCGATCCCCGGAACGAGCCTTTCCCGGTGTTCGTGAACCGGAAGGCCGGCGCCTTCACCGTGCGCGAGCTGCAGCTCGTGCCCTACCCCTACTTCGTCGACATCAGAGGCGAGGGCCTCAATCAGGACAACCCCATGACCGCCAGGCTGCCCCAGCTGACCCTGAGCTGGGCTTCACCGTTGACGCTTCCGGACGACGAAGCCGGAGGCACCCGCGCCACGCCGTTGTTCACGAGCTCCGAGGCGTCGTGGCTGTCGAGCTCCCTCAAGGTTCATCCGAACTTCAAGGTCCACCCCAAGCTGGGGTTCGAGAAAGAGGGCCAAGCCGAGGGGCACGTGCTGGGGGCGGTGGTGGAGGGGACCTTCCGTTCCTACTACGCGGGCAAGGATTCGCCGTTGCTGGCCAAGGACGACAGCGAAGAGAAACCGGCGCCGCCGCAGGGTGGCGAGGCGGCGGAGAAGACGGGAGAGGATGAGGAGCCGGTGGTGGCCGGCATGATCGAGAAGTCGCCGGAATCCGCCCGGATCATTCTCGTCGGCTCCAACGAAGCGTTCACCGACCAGACGCTTCAGCTGTCCCGCGCCGCCAACAACGACCGGTTCGTCAACTCGCTGCAGTTCCTGGAGAACGTGGTGGACTGGGCCCTGGAGGACCGCGCGCTGCTGTCGATTCGGAGCCGCGCCCACTTCGCCCGGACGCTGGTACCCATGACGCGCGAGCAGAAGGCTTTCTGGGAGTATCTGAACTACGGCATCGTCCTGGTGGGCCTGGCGCTGATCTACGGCGCCCACCGTTATCATCTGCGTCGCCTGCGGGACCGCTACCACACGATGCTGGCGGCGTGACGACTCCAAACGGAAGGTTTTACGCGTGAGCCGATCGGTCAAGCTCTTGTTGCTGTTGTTGGTGCTGCAAGCGGGTCTGGTGGCCTGGGTCAACTTCCAGGGAGACGAACCGGGAGCTGTCGAGGCGGATGCGCCGTTGCTGGCCCTGGACCTGGAGAGCGCCGACGCCGTGACCATCGAGCGAAAAGGGGACGCGCCGTTGCGTCTGGCGCGCAAGGACGCCGGCTGGGTTCTTTCCGGGAAGGGCGACTTTCCGGTGGCGTCGGCGAAGTTCGAGGAGTTCACCGAAAAGCTGCTCCAGGCCAGGCGGTCCTGGCCGGTGGGAAGGACCCTGGTGGCGGCCAGGCAGTTGAGGGTGACCGAGGAGGACTTCGAGCGGCGGGTGCGGTTCCTCAAGGGGACGGAAGTCCTGGGCGACGTCTTCCTCGGCTCGTCGCCGGGATTCCGCAAGGTGCACGCGCGTCTCGACGGCGACGAGCACACCCATGCCATCGAGTTCAACGCCTTCGACGCTCCGCCGGACGCGGGCTCGTGGTACGACACGGAGGTCCTGAAGACGGCGGTGGAGGACATCGCCCGCATCGATCTGGGGGTCTACGCGTTGAAGGCCGGGGACGGCGGGTTTCAGGTCGAAGGGCTGCGGGAGAACGAGGAAACCGACGCCGGGCCGGTGAAGGAGCTCGTGGAGCGCGTGGCCGGGGTCGATTTCAGCGAGGTGCTTTCGAAGGAGGGCAAGGCGCGTTTCGACGCCGGACGGCCCATCCTCGAGTACGTCATCGAGACGAAGGCGGGATCCACCATCACGCACACGGTCGCATCCCCGAAAGAGGGCGACCACTATATCCTCAAGAGCTCCGCGCAACCCCACTACTTCGAAGTGGAGAAGGAGCGGTTCGACAAGCTGCGCGACACCAGCCGGGTGCAGCTGGTCAAGGGCGTCGTATCCGGTTGACACCGCGTCCGGTCCTCGGATACTTTCGACCGATTGGGCCACCGGTCACAGCCAAAGGGAGGAGATACCATGAGCGCACGTCCCATGCCGACGCAGGAAACGGAAACCTCGGCCGCCAAGCGGTTCATCGCGGACATCCGGCAGCTCCATACGGACGAACCTGACGTCGACAGACGGTGGGAGAAGATGGGGTCCCTTCTCAGCGAGCTGCTGGCGGATCCCAGCGTCAAGGCGCAGTCCGAGAAGTGGCCCGATTGCGATCAGGGCGGGCTGACCCCGCCCGAGGGCGCCCAGCGGGCCCAGAACCTCCTCCTCTACGAGGACCCGGACCACGGATTCGTCATCAACGGGCTCGTCAAGGCGCCGGGAACCCGCACCAGCATCCACGACCACGCGCACAACTGGACACTGTACGGGGTTCTGGACGGTCGCGAGACCATCGAGCGCTACGAGCGGCTTGACGACGGCTCCAAGCCGGACTACGCGGAAGTCCGGAAGACCGAGAACGCCGAGGTGGGACCGGGCAAGATCGATCTCGTGCGCCCGTGGCAGATCCACGCCGAGCAGAGCGGCGAGGATCGCACCGTTGCCATCATCGTGCGCGCGGAAAAGCCGGGCAGCTTCCTGCAGGGCCGCTACGACCCGGAGACCTGCAAGTACTGGCAGGGCTACGGGCCGACACAGATACCCTTCGAGTTCGAATAGCGCGGATCTTTGGAGCGGGGCGGGGCGTCGGACGACTCCCCGCTCCGCGTCGCGTTTCCCGCCCCAATCCATTGCCAATCATGGTGATTGACGCAGACGGCCACCTGTTCGAGACCGAGGCCGTATTCGAGAGATACATGGACCCCGGGTTTCGCGCGTACCGGCCGCGGCTCATCACCGACGACGAGGGCCACAGCTTCTGGGTCGCCGACGGCTCGACCCGCTATCGCCGACCCGGACAACCCGGGGCACGAAACCCCGGCACCGCCGCCCCTCCGACCGGAAAGGTCGGCAGGAGCCGCCGTGCGTCCGTGGGCAGCCAGGTGCTCTCCCACGTGGCGGAACGGCTCACCGACCTGGACAAGGAACACATCGACGTCCAGTACCTCTATCCGAGCTATCTCCTGCACATCAATTCCTGGACCGACGGCGTGTTGGGCAACGCGGTATGCCGCGCGTACAACACGTGGTTGGCGGAGGTGTGCGGGGAGGCCCCGGAACGGCTGAAGGGTGTCGGGCTCGTGTGTCTGGCCGACCCAGCCGGAGCGGCCCGGGAAGTCGCGCGCATGCGGGAGCTCGGGTTGTCCGCCGTGATGGTGAACGGCACGGTCGGTGCCCGGGCGCTGGCCGATCCCGAGCACGAGGTCTTCTTCGCCGCGGCCGACGCCGCGGCATTGCCCGTCGCCGTCCACTTCAGCTACGAGTTTCCGGGCGTGAGCGACCTGTTCGCCCATTTCTTTCCCACCCGCGTGCTCGCGGGCCTGTTCCCGATCATGGCCGGATTGACCAGCGTGCTGTGCACGGGCCTCATGGACCGCTATCCGCGCCTCCGCTTCGCCTTTCTGGAAGGGGGTTGCAACTGGGTGGCGTCGTACGTGGAGCGAATGGACGAACACTACGAGAGCCCCTCCTATCGCGCCGCCGAGGTGATCTCGCAAAGGCCGCGGGAGTCGCTGGACTCGGGCCGGATCTTCTTCGGGTGCGAGGGAAACGAGCCCGGACTGGGCAGGGTCGTCGAGGAGATCGGCGAGGACAAGCTGCTCTATTCCTCGGACTACCCCCACGGAGACCGGACCGAGGGCACGGTAAGCCTGCTACGGCAGCGGGACGACCTTTCGGAGTCCGCGAAGGCCCGTATTCTGGAAGAAAACGCGCGCAGCTTTTACGGCGAATGATCCTTGCGAAGCCCCTTTTTCGCAAGATGCACGGCAAAGTTGACAAAAAGGTTTATAGCGGATACCCTAAGCCGATGCTTTTAAAGAAGTTCTGCGTGACACGCTGCTTCGTCGTCCTCGCGAGTCTTCTTTTTCTCCTTTTCGCCGGTCTGTCGTACACCCCGTCAGCGCTGGCGCGCGGTGCCGTTTCGGCGGCAAAGGACCCGTTCGCCATTCCCAAAGGCCTCGAGCCCGCCGTCGAATTCTGGAAGGCGATCTTTCTCGACTACGACTCCGACGAGCTCGTGTTCTTCGACCCCAAGGACATGTCGAAGATACACCGGGTGGTGAAGGTCAAGGAGGGCTCGCGGGCGCGTGTGCGGCGGGTGGTCCGTTCCGTGCGCGCGCAGCTCTTGCGGCGTGGGATCCCGTCGCACCGGATCAAGGTACAGCGGGGGATCAGCGAGCGTTTCACGGCCGGGGTGCGACGGTCCGGTCGTTACATGGAACACATGCGCAAGATCTTTGCCGCCCGCCAACTCCCCTTGGAGCTTGTCTACCTGCCGCTGGTGGAATCCTCTTTCAGGAACGACGCGCGTTCGTTCCGGGGCGCCGTGGGAATGTGGCAGTTCATGCCCCGAACCGGACGTCGATACATGCGCGTGACGCGGCTCGTGGACGAGCGCAGGGATCCCCTGGAGGCAACCCGGGCGGCCGCCCGTCTGCTGCAGGAGAACTACCGGGAGCTCAAGACCTGGCCGTTGGCGGTTACGGCATACAACCACGGGCGCGCCGGCATGAAGCGGGCGGTGCGCAGAGTGGGCACCCGGGACATCGTCACCATCATCCGGCGTTATCGCGGGCGTACTTTCAAGTTCGCGTCCAAGAACTTCTACGCGGAGTTTCTGGCGGCGGTGCATATCATGCGCGAGGTCGAGCGGCACCTGCCCCATGTCCGCTTCGATCAACTGGTGCACTTCGATGAGATCAGCCTCCACCGGCGGGTTGCGGTGTCCGCGCTGCTTCGTCACAGCCGCGTCTCCCGAGCCCAGCTGCTCAGGTGGAATCCCGCCCTGAGCCGCCGCGCGTCGTGGTTGCCCAAGGGATATCGGCTCAAGGCGCCCAAGAAGGAGAGCCATCGGTTCCGCACCGCATTGTCCGACATGGGTCCGATGCCGACGTTCCCTTACCACGTGGTCAGCCGCGGCGATACGCTCTCCGAGCTTGCCAAGATCTACGGCACCTCGACGCACGCCATACAGTCCGTCAACGGCTTGAGGAGCGCCCATCGATTGCTCGTAGGCCAGCGACTCGAGATCCCCAGCAAGTCGTCAGTCAAGGCGGGCGCGGCGCCGCCGGCCAGGGTGGTGGAGCGTCCGCGTCAGGGCAACGACTCGTACCACGTAGTCAGTCGGGGCGACACGCTTTGGGACATCGCCCAGATCTACGGTACATCGGTGCGCGTCATTCAATCCGTGAACGGCCTGGCGAGCGTCCGGAGCCTGCGGGTAGGCCAGCGGCTCGAGATCCCGGACAAGTCGTTCGCGAGTCATGTCAAGAAACGGGTGGTGAAGAAGCGGCGGCTCTATCATCTCGTGCGGCGGGGCGAGACGCTTTCCGCCATCGCCGACCGCTACGGCGTGTCGCCGGCCGCCATTCAGCGTGCCAACGCGATCCGCAACCGGAACCGGATCCGGGTAGGCCAGCGCCTCAGAATCCCCGGGACGCGATCCTAGCTGCCCTCACCCCAACCCTCTCCCAGAGGGAGAGGGGGTCGTTCGCTCTCCCTGCGGGAGAGAAGGGGTGACTAGGGCATATGCGGCCGATGCGATATAATGGCCGCAGCATATGTACCAGAGCCTTCTCCAGGCCACGGCGGGATTCTACCTTCTGGCGACGGGCGCCTTCATCCTGTACCTGTTCTCCCCGCGGGAATCCTTCTCCCGCGCGGGGCAGGGCCTGCTGCTGGCCGGTTTCATAGGCCACGCGGCCAAGTTCACGCTCCTCTTCCATGAGGCCGGCTTCCCCGCGCTGGCCCAGACCCATGCCACGCTGTCCTTCTACGGGTGGCTGATGGTGGGCGTGTACCTGACGGTGCAGCTCCGGTACCGGCTCCCCATCCTGGGCGGCTTTGTCGCGCCGCTGGCCTTCCTGATGTCGCTGCGCTCCATCGCCCTGGGGGATCCCGGGCTGGAGACGCCGCCGGCTTTGCTGACCTACTGGCTGCCGCTGCACGTGACCCTGGCGTTGCTGGGCAACGCGGTCTTCGCCCTGGCGTTCGCCGTGAGCGTCGTCTACCTGCTGCTCCGGCGCCAGCTCAAGAACAAGCGCATGACCGGCCTGAGCCGCTCCTTGCCGGCTCTCGAGACGCTGGACCGCCTCAACAAGATCTTCCTGGTGTGGGGCTTTCCGTTCATGACCCTGGGCATCCTCACCGGCAGCGTGTGGGCGCATGCGCAGTGGGGCACTTACTGGTCGTGGGACCCGCGGCAGATCACCTCCGGCCTGACGTGGCTCCTTTACGGCATCCTCCTCCACGGCCGCCTGACCGCCGGCTGGCGCGGCAGGAAGGCGGCGGTGTGGACCATTGCGGGTTTCCTGATCGTCCTGGGCTACTTTCTCTGGGGGGACGCGTTGTTCCTGAGCCGCCACGGAGGCCGCTTTGAGTGAGGCGGGACGTCAGATAGTGGTGGTCGGCCTGAACCACCGGACCGCTCCCGTGGAAGTCCGCGAGCAGCTCGCGTTCCCCGCCACACGGCTCAACGGCTCGCTCCACGACCTCGTGGCCCTGCCTTCGGTGGACGAGGGCGTGATCCTGTCCACCTGCAACCGGGTGGAGGTGGTGGCCGTGGCCCGGGACGGCGGCGCCGGCTTCGCCGAGATCGGGGACTTCCTCAGGAACCAGCCCGGGGTGCGCATCGACCCCGCCGAAGACCAGCTCTACCATCACGCCCGCAAGAGCGCGGTGCGGCATGTCTTCCGTGTGGCGTCGAGCCTGGACTCCATGGTGGTAGGGGAGCCCCAGATCCTCGGGCAACTGAAGGAGTACTATTCCATCGCGCAGGAGGCCGGCACCGTCGGCAGCATCCTGCACCGTCTCTTCCATCGTTCATTCTCGGTGGCGAAGCGCGTGCGGCAGGGGACCGGCATCGCCAACCGGCCGGTATCGGTGGGCTCGGTGGCGGTGGATCTGGCCCGGCGCATCTTCGACACGTTGGAGGAAAAGACCGTGATGGTCATCGGCTCCGGCGCCATGGGCGAGTCGCTGGTGCGGCACCTGGTGGAGACCGGTGTGCACGGCCTGATGATCACCAACCGGACCTTCGAGAAGGCGGTGGAGCTGGCGGACCGCTTCGAGGCGAGCCCCATCCGTTTCGAGGACTACACGCGCTACCTCAAGCTGGCCGACGTCGTCATCGGGTCGGTGGAGTCCGAGGAAACGCTCATCACGCGCGAGACCGCGGCCGAGGTGCTGCGCGAGAGAAAGCAGGAGAACATGTTCCTGATCGACCTCGGCGTGCCCAGGAACTTCGACCCCCACATCAATGACCTGGACAACGTGTACCTCTACCACATCGACGATCTTACCGACGTGGCAAAGGAGAACCTGCGCGGACGGGAAAGCGACGCGGACAAAGGAGAGCTTATCGTCGACCGGGAAGTGGAGACCTTCTATCAGTGGTTCACCTCCCTCGATCAGGTTCCCACCATCATCGCGCTGAGGCGGAAATTCGAGGAGATCCGGGAGCGAGAGCTCAAGAAGTCGCTGGACTCCAACCTCAAGGACGTTTCCGAGCGGGAGCGCAAGGCCATCGAGGACCTTACCTCGGCCATGATCAGCAAGATTCTCCACGGACCGCTCACGCGGCTCAAGGAGCGGCCCGACGAGGATGCGGCCTACCACGATACCGTCAGGGTGCTGTTCGACCTGGACAAGGAGCCGGGGCCGGACCGGGACGATTCGTGACGGTTCGTGACGGTGGTGGCATGAACAAGCTCCGCATCGGCACCAGGCGCAGTCCGCTGGCGCTGGCCCAGGCGGAATGGGTGCAGGGTGCCATCCGTGAGCATGACCCGCGGGCCACGGTGGAGATCGTGACCATCCGCACCAGCGGCGACCGCTTCCGGCACCTTCCCATCGAGAAGATCGGCGCCAAGGGAGTGTTCATCAAGGAGATCGAGGAGGCGCTGCTGGAGGGGGCCATCGACGTGGCCGTTCATTCCATGAAAGACCTGCCGACGGAGTTGCCCGAGGGACTGGCCATCGCCGCGGTGCCGCAACGCGAGGATCCCAGGGACGTCATGGTGAGCCACGTCGCCGAGAGCCTCGCCGCGTTGCCGGCCGGCGCCAGGGTGGGCACCGGGAGCATCCGCCGGCGGGCGCAGGTGCTGAACCAGCGGCCGGACCTGGCGGTGGTGCCCATACGGGGCAACGTGGATACGCGGCTCGCCAAGCTCGGGCGCGGCGAGGTGGACGCGTTGCTGCTGGCCCTGGCGGGGATGAAGCGGCTGGGCCGGGAGCGGGAGGCCACGCAGGCACTGCCCCCGGAGACATGGTTGAGCGCCGTTGCGCAAGGGGCGCTGGCGCTTGAGACCCGGCGCCACGAGGTGGAGCAGCTGCGGTTTCTCAACCATGAGCCGTCGGCCCTGGAGGTGGAGGCCGAGCGGGCGTTTCTGCGGCGCCTTGAAGGGGGATGCCAAGTGCCGGTGGGAGCGCGGGCGGTGGCGGGACCGGCCGGTGTCACGCTCGCGGGGATGATAGCGGAGGCCACCGGCGAGAGGCTCTTCAGGGGCGAGATCTCGGGCGCGTGCGCGGCTGCTGCCTTCCTCGGGGTCGAGCTTGCCGAAAGGCTGCTGGACGAGGGGGCCGGCGCGGTGCTGGGGGAGGTCCGGTCGTGAGCGATTCGCCGATGCCGGCGCCGGTGAAGTCGGGCGGCGCGCCGCTGGCGGGACAGCGGGTCCTGATCACCCGGCCGCGCGAACAGGCCGCCGCCTTCGTGCGCGGCCTGGAAGCCCTCGGCGTGCGGCCGGTGGTGTTTCCGACGGTGGAGATCCTGCCGTTGGACAACAACGAGACGCTGGACGAGGCCATCCGCGGCCTGGCGGAGCAGGATTGGCTGGTGTTCACCAGCGTCAACGGCGTCGGGCACTTCCTGTCGCGTTGCGAGGCCCTGGGGAGCCTGGAAGACCTTGGACGGCTCGATATCGCCGCCATCGGACCGCGGACCGCCCGACTGCTGGAAGACCGCGGCCTTGCCGTCAGCCTGGTTCCCGAGGAGTATCGCGCGGAAGGCATCCTGGCGGCGCTGGAGCCGGACCGGGTGAGGGGAAAGCGCTTCCTGCTCGCGCGGGTCGCTGGAGCCCGCGACGTGCTTCCGGAGACGCTGCGGCGGTGGGGCGCCTTGGTGACCGTGGTGGAAGCCTACCGTAACGAGCCCGTGCGGCGCGGCGCCCGGCGGCTGGCGGAGATCCTGCAGCAGGTGGACTGGGTCACGTTCACGAGTCCCAGCACCGTCAACGCTTTCATGGATTTGCTCTATGTGGTGGGTGCGGTACCCACGGGAACGAGCTTCCGGGTGGCGTGCATCGGCCCCGTCACCGCCGATGCCGCGCGTGAGCGAGGCCTGGAAGTGAATGTGACGGCCCGCGAATACACCGTGGCGGGACTGATCCAGGCTCTGGTAGAATCCATGGTCGGCGTGGATGAATTCGGAAAGAAGGTGTAGGGGCGGGTTCCAACCCCGCCCATGCCATCGTTCACGGCGCGCGATCGCCAGGAGGCAAGCATGGCATTTCCCGTCACCCGACCGCGAAGACTTCGGCGCACCGGCCTGCTGCGTGATCTTGTGCGCGAGACCGCGCTGAGTCCGCGTGATTTCATCTACCCGTTGTTCGTGTGTCCGGGACGGGACCAGGAGCAGCCCGTCACCTCCATGCCGGGCGTCTCCCAGCTGTCGGTGGACCGCGCGGCCCGGGAGGCGGAGACCGTCTGGCACCTGGGCATTCCCGGGGTGATCCTTTTCGGCATCCCGGAGACCAAGGACGCCATGGGCTCCGAGGCCTACCATGAGCACGGCGTGGTGCAGGAAGCGATACGGGCCATCAAGGACAAGACACCGGACCTGTTGGTGATCACCGACGTCTGCCTGTGCGAGTACACCGACCACGGCCACTGCGGCGTCGTCGAGGACGGCGAGGTGGACAACGACCACACCCTGGATCTGCTGGTGAAGGAGGCTCTGTCCCATGCCCGGGCAGGGGCCGATGTCGTGGCCCCGTCCGACATGATGGACGGCCGCGTCGGAGCCATTCGCGCGGCGCTGGACGCGGAAGGCTTCGAGAACGTGGTCATCATGGCCTACGCGGCCAAGTACGCGTCGGGCTTCTACGGTCCTTTCCGCGAGGCCGCGGAATCCACGCCCCAGTTCGGTGACCGGCGCTCGTATCAGATGGATCCGGGAAACAGCGACGAGGCGCTACGGGAGGTGGAGGCGGACATCGCTGAAGGCGCCGACATCGTCATGGTGAAGCCGGCACTCGCGTATCTGGACGTCATCTCCCGCGTCAAGCGGCGCTTCCGCCATCCCACCGCCGCGTACAACGTGAGCGGCGAGTACGCCATGATCAAGGCCGCCGCCCAGAACGGCTGGATCGACGAGAGCACGGTGGTGCCGGAGGTCCTGCTGTCCATCAAGCGGGCCGGCGCCGACTTTATCCTCACCTACTTCGCGAAAGAGATGGCGGCGGGGCTGTAGGGGACGCGAAACCGGGCCGGTTCATCCGGCCCGTCCCAGCAGGCGGCGCACCTCCTTCACCCGGTTACGGAGGGTCTTCTCGCACTCGGGCTCGCGTTCGGGGGTGTGCACCTGCGCCTCGGAGAGCCGGAACAGAAGCACTCGGGCGCCACGGGTGAGGCGGATGACATACGTGTTGGAGTCCGCGTCATGATAGGACTCCACCGCCTTCACGGTGTCGTCCTCGGAGCGGATGATGGCGTTGGCCCACTCCTCGAGGTCCGGGAGGGCCGCTTCCCCGACATGCTGCGTAATCATGCGGACCGGCGGTCAGCTTCTCTCTTTGGGTTTCCGGAACGGCCGGTGACAGCTTCCGCAGGCGCTCCTGCCGAAGCCCTTGACCAGCGCGGCGGTGTCCTCACCTGCCCGGGCCTTGGTCGCGATGGACTTGGCCAGGGCTGCGGCGTTCTTGGCCGTGTCCGCGAACTTGTCCCACTGCTCCCAGATGTCCGGCTTGGCGCGCGAGCCGTCCGAGCTTCCCTTGGGGAAACTGTCGGCGTTGATCTTGGCCAGCAATCCCGCCAGCTTGTCGGCGCTGGCCGCGACCCCTGCCGCGTCCGTTGCGGAGCGCATGGCCTTGCCGGCAGCGCTGATGTCCTTCATCAGGTCCAGCCGCGCCTCGATGACCTTGTCGAACTGCGCGGCCGAGACGACACTCGAACCGGTCACGAGGAACACACCCACCATCAGGCTGAACAACCAAGGTGATTTCCGCATGGATCTTCCCTCCGCTATTGCTCGAACTCGTGCTTCTGCAGCTCCCGGACGAGAGCCGTCAGGTTCGGGTCGCTATTGACGACGTCGTTCACTTTGTTCTGGAACTCGCCGGCGGCGCGTTCCAGTGGGCCCGTGTCGATACGGATCCCGAGCCACTGGGTCAGGCGCAGGACCAGCGCCAAGGTGCCGCGAGGGTTCGGGGAAGGCGCCAGGTAGTGCGGCAGCGCCGCCCACAGGCTCACGTGCGGCACGCCCTCCTTGCGGAAGGTATCGCCCAGGATCCCGACGATACCGGTGGGTCCCTGGTACCGCGACGGGGTGAAGTCCAACTGCTTCATCAACTCCGGGTCCGACGAGAATCCGTTCAACGGCACCGGCTTGGTGTAGAGCACCTCGTCTAGAAGGGCTCCCAAGGTGATGATGCGGGCGACCTTCCACTGGCGCGCAAGGTCCAGAACCGTGCTGGCGAAAGACTTCCAATGGAGGTGCGGCTCGGCCCCGGAGGCGAAGATGAAGTCCTGTTCCAGATCGTTTCCGGTCTTGTAGTAATGGAAGTCGTAGGAGGGCCACTCGATCTCCCGCTGTCCGTCCACCAGCCGCACGTGAGGCCGCTGTACCGAGAAGTCGTAGTACTCTTCCGGGTCGATCTTGGCCAGCTCCGAGGCCAGGAGCTGCTCGATCAGGTAGCGGACCGCGGAAGTGGCCGAAGACCCCGCGTCGCTCCAACCCGAGAAGGACAGGATCAGGAAGGGTTGCCGCAGACGGGGACGGCGGATATGGGAGACGGCGTCAGTGGCCATGATTCTTCTCTAGCACATCTGTCGATGACAGCACCAGTAGGGCCGGTTTGAAACCCGCCCGTGTACGGGCACAGGGGATGTGCGCGGTGGGTGCAAGCAGCCACGCCGCGTTACCGTCGCGGACCGGATCTGTTAGAAAGTCCGTTGGGTCCACCCTTCGTCATCTTGCCCCTTCACGGGCACGGGACGCCACGACCCGATCCATCATGGGCGACTCGACCCGCCAATACGAACCGGTGCTGTACGGCCGCGACAAGACGGCGGAGGTGGTGGGCGTGGAGCTGGAAGGGGCTCGCCATGTCCGGCTCTTCTCCAGGACGCCGTCGTCGTTGACCTCGAAGACCGTGCCGTTCGAGCCGTTCCTGTGGCTGACCTCCGAGGACAGGCTCGCGGGATGGCGGGGCCAGTGCCGGATGGAGCCGCTCTCCGGAACCGGCAGGTTCCGCCGGTTGGCCCGCTTTCCCGACGTTCGGAGCCTCGATTCCGCGGCCTCCTGGCTCCAGCGCCGGAGCGGCAGGAGCCTGGGCGCTCCGGGTGTTCCATACCTGTACGTGCGCGACGTCGTGCAGCAGTACCTCCTGTGGTCGGGGACGACGCATTTCCTCGGCATGGGCTTCCAGGACCTTCTGCGCATGCAGATCGACCTGGAGGTCTACCGCACGTCCGGGTTCGAGTTTCCCAATCCGCTCCGCGAGGGCGACCGCATCACCGCCATCGCCATGTCGGACAGCAGCGGCTGGGAGCGGCTCATATCCGGCAGGGAATACGCAGAGGCGGAGATGCTGGCGGAAATGGTCCGGGAGATCCGTTCCCGCGACCCGGATGTCATAGAGGGTCACAACATCTTTCGCTTCGATCTTCCGTATCTCGACGCGCGCGCCCGGCGGCATCGGGTCGAGCTGGCCATGGGCAGGGACGGCAGCGCGATCCGGCACCGCCAGGCGCGGTTTCGTACCGGGGAGCGTGTCATCCCCTACCGGAACTACGAGATCCACGGGCGCCACGTCATCGACACGTGGTTCCTCGCGCAGCGCTACAGCCAGGCGAATCCGGAGCTCAAGCGCAACGGCCTCAAGGACGTGGCGCGCCACTTCGCCGTGGCCGCCCCGCAAAGGACCTATATCCCGGGCGCCGAGGCGAACTGGTACTTCGACAACGACCCGGACACCCTTTTCCGCTACGCCCTCGACGACGTGCGCGAGACCCGGGCCATATCCGAGGCGCTCTCGCCGGCCCACTACGTCCAGGCACGGATCTTTCCGTGCCGCTACCAGGACACCGCCTTGCTGGACGACCCGGCGAAGATCGACGGTCTTATGCTCCGGGAGTACCTTGCGCGGGGCCATTCCATTCCCGAGTCCGCGCCGGCGGAGCCGGCGGCGCGGAAATACGCGGAGGTCAAGGTCCGGGGCGTGTCGCGGCCGGTGGTGCGCTGCGATGTCACGGCGCTCTACCCGGCGGTCATGCTGACGGGTGCCGGCCGCCCGGACGCCGACGAGCTGGGAGTCTTCCCGGAACTGTTGCGCGGGTTCCGGGAGCTGTGCGGACCCGACGGGCAGACTCATGACGCGGCTCCCGCGGGGGACGACGGACGTTTCGTCGCCACGGTCCGGTCGGGCTCCAAGGTGCTGCTGGAGGGGTTCCAGGACTACCTGGCCTTCGCCGGAGGCCACTTCAACGATGCCCGCGTAGCGGACCAGGCAACGGAAGGCGTCGGAGTTCTCGTCCGCCGGCTGGCGGCGCAGTTCGACGAGCTGGGTCATCGGGTCGTCGCGGTGGATGCCGGCGGCGTCTACTTCGTTCCCCGGGACGCCCGTCCCGGCCCGGAGGAGGATTTGGCCGAGGCGTCGTTGTCGCTGCCCTGGAAGGTCGAGCTGCCGCTGGAGCGGTACCGGGCGATGTTTTGCCACGGGCCCGACGACTACGCGCTGCTGGATGAGCAGGGCGGCATCACCGTCGCCGGCGCCGACCTGAGTTCTCGTGGACTCGAGCGCTATCGGCGTGAGTGGCTTCAGGAGGCGCTCGGTCTCCTGTTCGACGGTCGCAAGGGCGAGATCCCGGCGCTCTACGAGCGCTATCGCGAGGACATCGCCGGCCATCGTCTGGAGCTGTCCTGGCTGAAGCGGACCGAGACCCTGCGGGAGTCGCTGGAGGACTACCAGATACGGGTGAAGGGCGGGAAGCAGCATCCCCGCGGCGCCTACGAGGTGGCCCTGCGGTCGGAGCGGCGGTACCTGTCCGGGGACCAGATCTCCTACTACGTCGGCGGCGACGGAGCCAACGTGATGGTGAACGAGAACTGCCGGCACGTCTCGGAATGGGACCCGTCCCGTCCCGACGAGAACGTGGACTACTACAAGGCCAGGCTCCGGGAGCTGTACGAGAAGTTCAGTGCGCTCATCGCGGAGGAGTGAACGGCGCGGTCACGGGAGTTTTCATTGACCGCGCGGCCCGTTACGGCATATAATGCGAAAATTCCGCTCTACGGGAAACATCTACGGGAAACAGCTTACAGGAGGTGCTTGATGGAGCTCGTTGAATTTTTACTGCGTTGGGTACATTTGTTGGCCGGTGTTACCTGGATCGGCTTGCTCTACTATTTCAACTTCGTGCAGACGCCCTTCTTCGCCGAGACCGAGGCCTCCACCCGCAGCGGAGCGATCCAGAAGCTCGTGCCGCGCGCCCTTTGGTGGTTCCGTTGGGGCGCCATGTTCACCTTCCTGGCGGGTATTCTCATGTGGCTCATCAAGCTGGGGCAGTTCGGCGCCGACTTCTTCGTGATCGGCTACGGCATGGCCATCACCATCGGCGGCACCATGGGCACGATCATGTTCCTCAACGTGTGGCTGGTCATCTGGCCCAATCAGCAGGTGGTCATCGCCTCCGCCAACAAGGTGGCGGAGGGCGGAGAAGCCCTTCCGGACGCGGCGAGCAAGGGCCAGTGGGCCGGTTTCGCCTCCCGTACCAACACCCTGTTCTCCATACCCATGCTGTTCATGATGGGGGCGGCGAGCCACTATCCGCACGGCGAGTACGGCGGCGGCGTGGCGGTCTACTGGATCGTCACTCTCGTGATCATCGCGATCGTCGAGCTGAACGCGTTGGTGGGCAATGCCGGGGGAGGCACCAAGAAGCTCCTGACATCGATTCCGAACGTGATATGGAGCGGCCTGGTCCTCACCGCGATCTTCTGGATTCTCCTGGAGATGGCGTAGGAGGCTACGGCTGCGCCAGATAGGCGGCGATATCGGGAATTCTTTTCCTCAGTTGCGGGTAGTTGGGCATGGCCTTGGTCGTCCGTTGGGGCTTGTAGTCGGGCGGATAACGCTTGTGCAGCACCTTGGCCTCCAGCAACTCCAATGACGATCCCTTGACGGGCGGACCCTGGGAGCCCGGCTTGCTCGGATCTGTGTTGTGACACACGATACAGGTCGCGAGGTAGAGCCGTCTCCCTCGGGCCGGGTCCGGCCCCGTCACCTCTTCAGCCTTCTCACCGCAGGCGCTCAACAGCGCCAGCACAAGACAAACCGCCGCAATCAATCCCAATCTGCGCATCTTCATGAACGTGTAGGGGCGGGTTTCAAACCCGTCCGCGCAAGGTATCCGTGCCGTGTTTCGGGTTTGACCCGCCCGTGCCCGTGCCGAGGACTAGCCCGCGGCCACGGGCTCGCGCATGGTGACGAACTCTTCGGCGGCGGTGGGATGTATCCCGACGGTCCGGTCGAAGTCGGCCTTGGTAGCGCCGCAGTTCACGGCCACGGCCATTCCCTGGATGATCTC
>JAJDTQ010000028.1 GCA_022827045.1 Candidatus Binatia bacterium | reverse complement strand
CCACCACCCCAGCCGGCCTCACACCGCCCCCGCTCCGTGTCGCTCGCCGCGAGCCACCAGCCCCTCGCCCCTGCCCACGCGCACCTACTACTCGTGCTTCTTCTCGAACCTCTACCTCGGCGGGTTCCGCGACTTCGCGTCCATCGGACACACCTACGGCACCCTGGCCGCTGCCTACGGCATCAACGTCGTCCACGACTGGGCCATCTCCGTCGACCGCGACAAGAAAACGGTGGGGCTCGCGGGCGGCGGAAGCCTTTCCTACGACCGGCTGGTGCTGTCCCCGGGCATCGACTTCCGCCCGGGCTCGGTGCCCGGCTGGGACCTGTCGCAGCAGAACCGCATGCCCCACGCCTACAAGGCGGGCTCCCAGACCCAGCTCCTCAAGGCGCAGGTGGCGGCCATGCGCCAGGGTGGGGTCTACTGCATGGTGGCGCCGCCCAACCCGTTCCGCTGCCCGCCGGGGCCGTACGAGCGGGTCTCGATGGTGGCCCACACGCTGAAGCAGTCCAATCCGACGGCGAAAATCCTCATCGTCGATCCCAAGGCCAAGTTTTCCAAGCAGGGGCTTTTCGAGGAAGGCTGGCAGCGCCACTACCCCGGGATGATCGAGCGGGTCGGCCCGGACTTCGGCGGCGACAAGGTCGAGGTGCGCCCGGCATCCATGGAAGTGGTGATCGACGGCGAGGTGAACAAGGTGGACGTCTGCAACGTCATTCCGGCGCAGCAGGCGGGGCGCATCGCCGCGGCGGCCGGGATCACCAACAAGGGCGGCTGGGTGCCGGTGGTGCCGCACACCATGCAGAGCCGGGCGGATGAGAACATCCACGTGCTCGGCGACGCGTCGCAACAGGGGGACATGCCCAAGTCCGGGTTCTCCGCCAACAGCCAGGCCAAGGTGTGCGCCATGGCGGTGCGCGGCGCGCTCACGGAATCCAAGGTGTTCCCGGCGCGCTTCTCCAACACCTGCTGGTCGCTGATCGCCACCGACGACGGCGTTAAGGTCGGCGCCTCCTACAAGGCCACGGACGAGAAGATCGCCAAGACCGACGGCTTCATCTCGAAGACCGGCGAGAGCGCGGACCTGCGCAAGGCCACTTACGAGGAATCCATCGGCTGGTACTCGGGCATTTCCAAGGACATTTTCGGATAGTCATCGCACTTCGGCGGGAAACTGCGATGATTCCCGTAGGGGCGACCGGCCGGTCGCCCCTACCCGCCGGCGCCTCGGCGAAGAGCCTTTCCCACGATCCTTGCCGACACCGCCATGGCCGTGAGCGCCAGGATGGCGGCTATGCTCACGGTCGACACGCCGGACAATCCGGCCCCCACCGTGCAACCGCCGGCCAGGACGCCGCCGGTCCCCATCAACGCGGCGCCCGCCATGTAGCGGCCGGTCTGACGCGGCCCTTCCAGGCTGCTCCAGCGGAACTCGCCCGCGCACACCGAGGCGGCGAGGCTGCCTCCGATCACGCCGGTGGCAAGGCCGGTGCCAAATCCCGCGGGAATCGCAGTGGCCGCCATGGTCCAGAACAGGGTGTCGGCCATGGGCCCGGTGAATCCCAGGGACTGCAGCGGCACCGGGTCGAAGTCGTCCAGGAGGACGTAACCGGTGCCGGCCCATCCCAGCGGCACCAGGAGCCCGATCCCGGCGGCCATCGCCAAGTGGCGTGACGCCGCGCCCGAGCGTAGAGCCAGGACCGCTAGAGCGAGCGCCAGCGCCCAGGCCCACACCGCCCCGCCGGGCAGCACGGTCAACGCGACCCTGCCGCCGGAATCGACGGTCAACCCGCCCAGCATCGTGCGCAACGGGGCTAGCACCCCCTTCATCGTCGCGTGGGCGACCACCGCAAAGACCACCAGGACGAGAGCCGAACGCAGGTTGCCGGAGCCGGCGAGGACCGTGAGACGGGAGACGCAGCCCCCGCTGAGCACCATGCCGGCGCCGAACAGGGCGCCGCCAGTCAGCACCGAAACGACCGGAAGGTCGGGGGCGAGGAACCGGTGCGCGTCGAAGGAGACGACTCCCGCGGCCACCGCCGCCTGAGTCCCGGCGATGGCCAGGGCCAGTCCCATGACCCAGACGCCGAGTGCCGGAAGGCATTCGCTCCACTCCCCCACCAGGCTGCGCCGCAGGCAAAACCCGCTGCGCTGAGCGAGCATGCCGTAGACCGCGCCGAGCGCAAGACCCAGCACGACCGACGCCTGAAGCGGGGTGAGGTACTCGAAACCGTCCATGCCTCCTCTTTCGTTTCGGGGTTCCAGCGTCTACTATGGGAATGTATCATGGTGTCCGGCAGGCCGCATCCGGCAGCCCCGGCGGCTGTGTCTCGACCCGCGCAGAAGGGAGACGAACGATGAGCGACAACGTGGTTTCGACCCCGACCCAGGAACGCTGCGTCACCTCTTACGCGGCGCGCACCCAGTACAAGCCCGGTGTGGTCCATCCCGGCCACATCAAAGTCAAGGACGCCATCGACATCCACTGCCACGCCCACGCCGGTCAGCAGGACGCCCTTGACCTGGTGAAGAAAGCCTCCCGGGCCGAGATGAAGGGGATCCTGTTCAAGTCCATCGTCGGCAGCGCGGGGAAAGCGGTCCATGAGCTGCGGGAGCAGCTCGACGAGTGGACCACGGAGGAAGGGATCGCGCCGGTTGCCCTGTTCCCCGGCTACGTCTGCGGCCGCAACGACGACCCGGTATCGGCCGAGCTCGCCGAAAAGGCCATCGACGCCGGGGTCGTGGCCCTGTGGCTGCCGGTCTTCAATCACGCCAACACCATGCACATCGTGGGGAGCCGCCGGGAGCTCATCGAGCACGATATGAACGCCCAGGGCTGGATCGGCCCTCTGTCCTGGGAGAAGGCCCTGGAGCACGGCCGCTACAACCTCGACGAGGCCGGGGAGCTGAAGCCCGAGGTGCGCGACATTATCCGCCTGTGCGTGGAGCGGGACGTGGCCCTGTTCTTCGGCCATCCCACCCACAAGGAAATTTTCAAGATCGCCGAGGAGGCTCACAAGGCCGGCCTCAAGCGGCTGGTCATCGACCATCCCTACAGCCCCTTTCTCGACGTGTCGGTGGAGCAGATGAAGGAGCTCGCGCCGCTGGGCGTGCTGTTCAACTTCACCTTCGACGAACTGTCGCCGCTTCTCGGCGTCGACCCGCAGATCATGTACAACACCATCCGCGAGGTGGGGGTGGAACACTTCACCCTGTCGAGCGATGCCGGCGAGCCGCTGTTCCCCGACTCGGTGGAGGCCATGCGCCTCATCCGCGGCTACATGGAGGCCTTCGGCCTGACCGAGGACGAGCTCTACACGGTGTGCACGGTCAACCCCGCCAAGGTGGTGGGCATGGGGTTGGACTGACCCCCAGGAACGGCGACCATCCCGGTCCCGTCTCTCAAATTATCCCCTCCCGTGTCCTGAACCCTAAAGTTCGGCGCCGACGGAACGATTAGTATTGCTGTAGGCACCGGCCGGCCTGCGGGCCGGCCCGGTGCTTGCGGACGCGCGACGGGCGCCGGCATGCGCCGGGCCCTCGAGCGCGCGACTACTTCTCGAACCCGGAGGTCGCATGAACGCTTCACCGCAAGACACGTCCCCTCTCGTCGGCATCGGCTTTCGCATTCCCATCGCCAAGTGGACGCTGGCCAACCTGCACCGATTCGACGTCCTTGAAATCACGGTGGACCACTACATCAAGGGCGGCGAATACGCGCGCAAGACGATCCGCGGCCTGGTGGACCGCATACCTCTGGTGCTGCACGGGGTGGGTCTTTCCATCGGCACGGACACGCCCCTCGACGAAGCCTACCTGGACGGGGTGGCGGAAGCCGTGGACGATCTCAAGGTCTCTTCCTACAGCGAGCACCTGGCATGGACCAAGGTGCCGGGCATCGACATCGCGAACCTGCTGCCCGTGCCCAAGACCCGCGCGGCCGCGGACATGCTCATCCCCAAGATCCGGCAGGTCCAGGCACGTCTCCCGGTGCCGTTCTCCATCGAGAACATCTCCTACGTCTTCGATTTCCCGAACGCGGAGATGAGCGACGCGGAATTCTTCAACCTGCTGTTCCGCGAAACAGGGGTAGGCATGCTGCTGGACGTCGAGAACCTGTTCGTCAACTCCAGGAACCACGGCATCGACGCGGGAGCGTTCCTGGACCAACTGCCGGCGGGCGTGGTCACTGACGTTCACGCCGCCGGCGGACCGCTGATCCGGCGGTCCTACCTCGACGTTCCGTTCCATGCCGACAACCACAGCCACCCGGTGCCGCAACAGGCACTGGACCTGCTGGAGAGCGCCCTTGACCGTCAGCGTCCGGGGACGGTGATCCTGGAACGCGACAACGACTTCGAGGAGGGCGCCGAGCTTCTCGCGGACGTAATGCGTATCCGCCGGCAGATCCGCGAGACTCCCGACGAGAGAAAGGACTGTTAGCGATGGACAGCCTCATTGACACCCAGACGAACCTGCTGCGTCACCTGACCAGCCACGCCTTCATTTTCGGCACCCGCGACCTCGAGGCCGCGGCTCATGACCCGCACCTCCGGGGCATGGACATCCGGCGGCTCCGGCTCGAAGCCGAGTTCTCCTACAACAAACGGATGAAGCGCATCCGCAAGACCTTCGAACGCACCGCCACCCTGCTAGGCCACGGGTTCGATACACTCCTGCGCGACTTCGCGGCCGCGTCGCCGCCCGCGACCTACGAGCGCTACCCCGACGCGAAATGCTTCCATGACCATTTCCAGGAACGGAGCGCCGAGGAGCCGCCGACGCCGGCGTGGGCCGCCGACGTGGCGGCCATCGAGCTGGCGCTGGCCGAGGCCCGGACCCTTCGTCCCACGGCCATGGAGAGCGAGGCCCTGGCGGCGCGCCCGCAACCGTCGCCCGACTTGTGGTACCGCGCGCACCCGTGCGCGGTTCCGGTGCGCTGTCGATATGACGTGCGTTGCCTGTTCGAACCCGGCCGGGCCGGCGAGCCGATTCCCCAACGGCCCGTGTCCCTCGTTGTCCTGGCCGCGCGCGGGCGCCGCCAGCCGCTGGTGCTGGAAGTCGCGCCGGAGACCCTGGCGCGGCTGGAACGTTCCAAACAATGGTCTCCCCTGGCCTCGAACGGCGCGGGGACGGACGACAACGCCCGCATGAGTCTCATCAAGCGACTCGCCGCACAGGGCCTCGTGCTGGTGGACGGCAACGATTCCCGGGACGAGAACCATGGCTGAGGACGGCACTGAAGCAGGCAAGCGTTTTGCACCCGCCGGCGACCCCGGTTCCGTGGAGCAACGTGCAGCCGCGGACCTGCCCTCATCGGCTCAGGGTTTCTCATTAGGGTCCATCCTCCGGCACTTGCTCGACAACAAGATGGTCTTCGGGCCGTTGGTGGCGGCGTCCTTCTTCGTGAACCTGCTGGGCTACATCTACCCCTTCGCCTTCCTGATCATCATCGACAGGGTCATATCCAACCGCGGCGCCGCCACCCTCGACGTCATCATTGTAAGCCTTCTGTTCTTCCTGGCATTCGAGGCCGTCCTTCGGGGCGCCCGCCACAAGGCCCTGCGCCACGCCGTGCGGGACATGGACCGCACGTTGCTGTCGAGGCTCGTCCGCCATTCCCTGGAGCTTCCGGCCTCCTTCTACCTGCGCAACACGGCGGTCGAGACCCTTTCCCGCATCGAAGAACTGCAGCACCTGCGCCGCTTCCTGACCAACGCCGTGGTGTTCGTCTTCGTGGACATCGTCTTCGTGCTGGCGTTCCTGGCCCTGATGCTCAACTTCAGCCTTACTCTCTCGCTGATCATTCTGTGCTGCCTGCCCCTCTACATCGCGCCGGCCTTCGTGGTGATGCCGACCTTGCAGCAATGGACCCGGCGCACCAAGGGCAGCCGGCGGGAGGGCAACGAAGCCGTGCTCGATACCTTCAACGGCATCGAAACCGTCAAGGGGATGCACGCGGAACAGGCTCAGGAAGCCTTCCTGACGCAGCGGGTGGGCGAGGCCGTATCGTCCGAAGAGGACGCTCAGAACCTGCGCGAATCCATGACGCAGTACAACCAGTTCGTGAACCGCCTCGGCACCGCCGGGCTGCTGTGGTTCGGAGCCTCCATGGTGCTCGACGGGCAACTCTCGCTGGGACAGCTCGTCGCGGTCAACCTGGTGAACATGCGCTTCTCTCAACCGATGATGCGGCTGTGCCTGTTCGCCTACGATTTTTCCCGACTCCGCGGCCTGGTGAAAGAACTGGGAGCGGTGCTCGACGAACCCACCGAGCGCCAGGACGGACACCTCGTCAGGCTTCCGTCCTTCAGGGGAGCGGTCCGGTTCGAGGACGTGCGTTTCCGCTATCCGGACGCGGACCGAAACGCCCTGGACGGGGTGACGTTCGAGGTCGAGCCCGGCGAGGCCCTGGGCATCGTGGGCCCGTCCGGTTCGGGCAAGAGCACTCTGGGGCGCCTGATCTTGAGACTCCACCTCGCCTCCGAGGGACGCGTGTTGCTGGACGGAACGGACGCCGCGGTCGTCGACCCGCTCTGGATCCGCGGGCACATCGGCACGGTGGAGCAGGACTATCCGATCTTCAGGCGCAGCATCGCCGACAACATCGCGCTCGGTTCGGGCCAGCAGCACATGGCGCGGGTTACGGCGGCGGCCAGGGCGGCTTGCGCCCACGAGTTCATCACCCGAACGCCCAAGGGTTACGCGACCCGGATCGGCGCCCGGGGCACGATCCTCTCGGGCGGCGAACGGCAGCGCATCGCGCTGGCCCGGGCGTTGTTCCATTGGCGAAGCCTGTTGATCCTGGACGAAGCCACCAGCTCCCTGGACAAGCAGGACGAGGCGCGCATTCAGGAGAACATCCGCGAGCTGGCCCATGGCCGGACGGTCATCGTCATCGCCCACCGCCTGTCCGCTCTGCGGCACGTGGACCGCATCATCTGTCTGCGGGACGGGAAGATCGTCGAGCACGGCACTCCGGCGGAGCTGGTCCGGGGGCCCGGATACCTTGCCGAAATGGTGCGCACGGAAACGGAGCTGCTACGGAGTCTGGCCGGGGAGCGGCTGCCGATACTCCCCGTGCGGCAGAGAATGGAGGTGAGCAATGGATAGGTCGCCGCACGGGGAGGAAGGGGTCATCCCCCTGGCCGGACGGTGCTTGTGGCTGCTGACCCGCTACGCGGTGCTTCTCGCACGGTACGCGCTGCTGGTGGTACTGGCCGGCCTCTTGCGGCTGTCGCGCCCCTGACCGACGGCCGTGGATCTCGGCATCCAGGGCAGAAACGCGCTGGTATTCGGCGGATCCCGGGGCGTCGGCCGGGCCGTGGCCGGAGCCCTCGCGGCCGAGGGCGCCAACGTGGCGGTATGCGCCCGCAAGGAATGGGCGGCACGAAGAGTCGCAGCCGAGGCGGCGGAAGGGAGCCGCGTCAGGGCCGCGGGCTACCCCCTGGACGCCTGGGACGAGCCGTCGGCCACAGCCCTGGTGGAGCGCGTCACCGCGGACTTCGGCGCCATCGACATCCTGTTCGGAATCGCCCGGCGCCCGCCGCGGGAAGACCGGCGCACGCTCTCCTGGAGGTCGCAGCTCGAAAACGGCTTCCTGCGCTTCAAGGCCACCACCGAAACGCTCCTGCCCGGCATGCGGCGCCGTCGCTGGGGCCGGGTGCTGTGGATGGTTCCGTGGCCCATGGCCCGCACCGGCATCGAGAAACATGTCCATTCGGTCACGAGCGCCGCGCTGCCGGCGTGGCTCCAGTCCGTCGCCGCGGAGGTAGCGAGCGAAAACGTGACCCTGAATGTGCTGATGCCCGCGCCGGTCCAAATACCCGTGGCCGCCGGCCGGCGCGAGGAGCCCCGTGCGGGCTTCCGTCCGGCCTACGCGGACGAGGCCCTTTCGGTCACCGAGGTGGCCGCGGTGGCGGCGTTCCTGCTCAGCGACCGCGCGCGCGGCATATGGGGGAGGACCATCGCGCTCGGCGGCAACAGCACCGTCTCGCTTCGACGGCGCGGCGAAGACAACAAGGCTTGACGGTCTGCGGTATCAGAAACCCTGCTCCAGGGTCCAGTTGGCGATCTCGATCCTCCGGGCGAACCAGACGTCGGAAAAGCCCTTGGCGTACTTGATGAACTCGTCGATGATCCTGGTGCGGTAGGGCACGCCCGAGACGAACGGATGCAGGTTGAACGCAAAGAACTTCGGCGCCCCCTGCTCCCCCTCCCAGTAGAGGTAGTCGAACTGGTCCTTCATGATCTGCAGCAGGTCCCTGGGCGTGCGCCCCCCGCCGTAGGTGGAGTAGTCGTTGCACCCCGGCACGTTGTAGGGCACCACCGCGATCTTCCGGCCCGCGGCCTCCACGGTGTAGGGGACGTCCGAGTTGAGCGGATCGGCCCACCACACGAAACCCGCCTCCGCCACCAGCTCCAGGGTGTTGTCCGTGGATGCGTGACCAGGCGACAGATAACCCGTCGGAGGCGCCCCCAGCACGTTCTTGAAGGCGGCCACCGTGTCGTGGATCGACTTGCGCTCTTCCTCCCGGGTGTACATGAAGGCGTACTCGTGCTCGTAGCACTCCGAGGAAAACTCGTGCCCCTGGGCCTGGAACTCCCTGCACTCGTCGGGGAACTGTTCCACCTTCTTGCCGTTCATGAGGAACGTGACCTTGAGGTTGTGGCGTTCGAACATGTCCATGATGCGCCAGATGCCCACCCGGTCGCCGTACTCCCGCTCGGTGACGGCGGCCATGTTCTGCTTGAAGACGGCATTCTCCGGCGGCAGCGGATGGCTGACCCGCTGGAGCGAGCCCCGGGTGGCGTAGTTGTCGGGCCACACCTCCCACGGAATGATGAAGGTGACGCATATCTTGGCATTGTCCGGCCACTTGATGGGGCGCGGTCTGGGCATGGTGAAATCTCCTCTCGTCCGATGATCCTGATTATTCAGTGCGCAGGACGTGCGGCAAGGAACATGACGCAGCCCTCAAATATATAGCCAGTGCGGTTTCGTTGGGCAAACAGGGTTGCCCAGCAAGGAGTCGACCAAATTCTGTTGATTTTCGTGGGAACAGCGGTAAGAGTTACCCACAGGAGAACCATCATGGCGAACGGTGTAGAGGAACGCATGACTCGCCTGGAAACGGCTTTCGAAACCACCCTGCCGCACTTGGCCACCAAGGCAGACATATCCAAGCTCGAAAGCAAGATGGCGTGGGGTGCCCTTACGATTCTTGCCGGGCTCATCGCCATCATCGTCAAGCTGTTCACGTGACAGGGCGGGAGAGCCAAAACGCATACACTTTTCCGACATGGCCAGCGGCGTGAAGATCGGCACGGGTTTGTTGGCGGCCATTATACTGGCCGCGCTCACCGGTGATCCGGCTCGTGCCCCCGCCGTTCAACCCGCCGCCGTCGACCAGAGAGCCTACGAGAAGTTCGTCCGGGAGTTTCGCGCCGTGGCCCGCCGCCACGGCATCCCGGGGTCGCTCTACGACCGTGCGTTTCACGGGTTGACCCCCGACCTGGAAGTCATCGAGAAAAACGACCGCCAGCCGGAGTTCGTGCTCCCGCCCTCCCATTACATGGCGCTGGTCGTAACCGACACACGCATCGGGGAAGGCCGCCGCAAGCTCGCCGAGCACGCCGGCGACCTGGAGGCCATCGAGCGCCGGTACGGCGTCGACCGCCACGTGCTGATGGCGATCTGGGGGATGGAGACGCTCTACGGTACCCTGCGCGGCAAGCGCAACGTCATTCGCTCGCTCTCGACGCTAGGCTACAAGGGCCGCCGCGCCAAGTTCGGCCGCACCCAACTGCTGGCGGCCCTCAAGATCCTCAAGGCCGGGGACATCACCATCGAGCGGATGACCGGTTCGTGGGCGGGCGCCATGGGGCATACGCAGTTCATTCCCAGCAGCTACCAGGCCTACGCGGTAGATTTCACCGGCGACGGCCGCCGCGACATCTGGGAAACACCACAAGACGCACTGGCGTCCACGGCCAACTATCTGCGCCGGAACGGCTGGACCTCCGGAAAGCCCTGGGGCCACGAGGTTATCCTCCCGAAACGCTTCGACGAAGGCCTGGCCGGACGCAAGCACGAACGCTCGATCCGTCAGTGGCAGCGCCGGGGCGTGCGGCCCGCCGACGGCAAGCGGTTCCCCTACCCCGAGGACCGTGCATATCTCTACGCGCCCGCCGGCCCGGACGGTCCCGCCTTCCTGCTACGCCGGAACTTTCGATCCATCATGCGATACAATCCCGCGCACAAGTATGCCTTGGCGATCGGCCATCTCGCGGACCGGCTGCGGGGTGAGAGCCGTGTCCTGACGTGGCCCAGCGGGATCCGTCCCATGGCAGAACCCGACCGCAAGGAACTGCAGCGGTTGCTTGCAGCCCAGGGATACGATATCGGCGAGGTGGACGGCATCCTCGGACCCCGGACCCGGGCCGCGGTGCGGGACTATCAGGAGAAGCAACAGCGCCGGGTCGACGGGTTCCCGCGTCCGGAGCTGCTGGAGCTATTGCGGGCGGATTCCCCCAGGCGGCCGTAGGACAGCGGCGGGGGCAATGAGCGGGGCGCCCTAGGCGGGTCCGCCGTAACGCAGGTTGCCGGGCGACCGCAAGTCCGCAACAACGACTCGAACGGAGACTTGAACATGCCGATGGCAAAGCTGGCCGGAGTGGAAATCTACTACGAACGGCACGGCGCTGGAGAACCCGTGCTGTTCGTTCCCGCATCATGGTGGCCGTCGGACCCCTGGAAGCTGCAGGTGGTCCCCACTCTGAGCCGGAGGTGGGAGACCGTCATCATGGACTGCCGCGGGACCGGTCGCAGCAGCCAACCCGACGACGGCTACACCGTCACGCAGTTCGCCGAGGACTGCGCCGCGCTGCTGGCGCACCTCGGCATCACCCGCTGCCATGTGGTGGGCTTCGCCATCGGCGGCCAGATACTTCAGGCCCTGGCCATCGCCCACCCGGACCTGGTGGCCACCCTCACCATGACAGCCACCGGCCCTGGCTCCCGCAACCTGGTCGGCGCGCCGCGAGAGGTTTCCCCGGAAACCCACGCCCAGATTCGGGAAATGGGGTTCGAGCAGTACATCAAGTCCCACGTGGACAACGATGGGATGGCGTTCAACCCGACCTTCTATCACGCCAACCGCGCGGCGGCCGCCGCGCTCTCGGACGCTTTGTGGTCCGGCCAGTCCACCGTGGAGATGTTTCGCCGCCATGAGCGCGCGCGCCTCACCTGGGACGCCCTGGCCGCGGCGCCACAGGTCCGGGTGCCCACGATGGTGCTGTGCGGCGAGGACGACAAGGTGGAACGGCAGGGCAGCACGCCGGTGGACACGGCCCGGCGGCTCGGGCAGGCCATCCCCGGGGCGGAGCTGGCGCTCGTACCGGGCGTGCGCCACATGACCTTCTGGGACGGCACCGGCGCCATCGACGCGCTGGAGGACTTCCTGGCGCGTCATCCGATCGGATAGGCGGCTACCCTTCCGGAGGCCCGCATGCTCCAGGTCAAGGAACTGAAAAAGATCTTCAGGGTCGGCGGCAACGAGGTTGCGGCCCTCGGCGGCGTGACGCAAGGGGTCGAGGAGGGCGAGTTCTTCGTGCTGCTGGGACCCAGCGGTTCGGGCAAGACCACGCTGTTGCGCTGCGTGGCCGGGCTGGAGACGCCCGACGGCGGCGAGATCGAGATCGACGGCACCACGGTCTTTTCCACCAGCCAAGGGATCTCAGCGCCGCCCGAGGATCGGAAGATCGGCATGGTCTTCCAGTCCTACGCCATATGGCCTCATATGACCGTCTTTCAGAACGTGGCATTGCCGCTCACGCGTGGACGCAAGAAGATCGACAAGTCCCTGGTGCGGGAACGCGTCCACGAATCGCTGAAGCTGGTACAACTGGAGGACTACGCGGAGCGGCCGTCGCCGCTCCTGAGCGGGGGCCAGCAACAGCGGGTGGCGCTGGCGCGCGCCCTGGCCGTGAACCCGAAGCTGCTGCTCATGGACGAGCCCTTGAGCAACCTCGACGCGCGCCTGCGGGAAGAGATGCGGGTGCAGATCCGTGAGCTGGCCAAGCGCCTCAGCATCACCGTGTTGTACGTGACCCACGATCAGGTGGAGGCCATGGTGGTGGCGGACCGTATCGCGGTCATGAGCCTGGGCGCCATCGTGTCCGTGGGCACCCCCGAGGAACTCTACGAGGGACCGTCCAACCGGGTGGTGGCCGAGTTCTTCGGCTCCATCAACTGGCTGGAAGGCGAGACCAGGGCGGAAGGAGCGGTGGAGACGAGCTTGGGTACGCTGAAGACTGAGCATGCGGACCGGCCGGGCCTCGCCGGCACTCTGGGAATCCGCCCGGAGGATCTGGAGCTGAGCCCGATCGCCACCGGGCGGGACAACGAGTTCCCCGGAGAGTTGGTGTCGCGCACGTACCTCGGCGACCTGTTCGTCCACGAGATTCGCGTGGCCGGAACGCTGCTGCAGATCAAGACAATGGACAAGGCACCCGTCAGCGACAAGGTCTACGTCACCCTGCCGAAGGAGCGCATCAAGTTCTTTCCCCAGTCAACGCAGGGTTGAGGGAGCGAACAACTCGTCGACGGTAAGCCGGCGGGTGGTCACCGCCTGCTCCGAGGCGTACAGCAGCATGGTGTCCAGGGCGTGGCGTTGCGCTTCCACCGAGTACGGGAACGGGTCCCGTCCGAGCACTTTCTCGTCTTCCTCGATGGCTTCGCCGTACCACGCGAGGTAGGAGCGCCGCGGATCGCGCATGTATTCGAGGCCTCGGACCTTCGCTTCCTCGAAAGCCCGCAGCAGGGTTTCGGCCACCCACGGATGCCTCTCCAGGACTTCGTCCTTGACGACCACCGTGTGGCGGAGAGGATAGATTCCCGTGCGCCGGTAGTAGTCCGCCTCCACCTCCCGATAGTCGGGCCAGAGCCGGCACCCCACGCTCTTGCCGGCGCGGAACGCCGACCCGATGGTGGGCAGCATGTAGGCGTCGATCTCGCCGGCCTCCAGCATCTCGGTGACGCGGCGGCCGGCGGGAGCCTGCTCGACGTGCAACCACTCCGGCGGCTCCCAGGGCGACACCTGCTCCTTGGAGTTGGTGATCCAGCGTATCTCGCCGGGAGCGACGCCGTGCTCGTGCTTGAGGACGCCGCGCATCCACACCGCAATAGGATTGAAGTGGGCCTGGAGCCCGATGCGCTTGCCGCGCAGGTCCTCGGGACGTTCGATGCCGGCCCCGGAATGCACCACCACCGCGCCGTGACAGAACTTCACGTGGGGGAACACCGGGATCGCCGTCACCGGCACGCCACGGCTCTTCCACCCCAGGAACACGCCCATCTGCAGTTCGCACACGTCGAACTCGAGACTGCGCGCAAAGCGGGCATGGCGCTCGGGAGAAGCCAAGGGGATCACTTCCAGGTCGATCCCGGGGGTGGCCACCTTGCCTTCGATGAGGAAGCGGGTGCGGTCGTAATCGCCGCAGGAGAGCGTCAAGCGCAGGTTCGCCATGGCGGACTCATACACCAGGCACCGGCCTCTCACAAGATACGCCCTTCCCCCCTTGGCGGGCGCCGGACAGGGTCCGAGACACGGTTGACGGTCGCCGGCCGTTGTTGATAGTGACACGTCTGGCAACCAAAAAGACCAAGAAAGGCGCCTGTTTATGGGTAATCAGTTCTTTGAATTCATGACGCACTGGGACTCCCCCCGGCCCATCTGGTTCAAGCGGGACGAGGACGAGCTGATCGGCACACAGCGGAGCGGCGGTCGCCCCATGCCGCGCATCAAGCCGTTCGACCTGGTGAACGGGACCACGAACCGGCCGGGCGTGAAACCGCCGGTGCTGTGGCAGGGGCAGGACGGCATCATCGAAGCGCATGTGCTCGACGGTCCGGAACCCGTCTTCCACCGCCCGGCGGACTACGACGTGCTCGTGTTCCAGTTCACCGGGAACGGCGCGGCGGAGACCGAGTTCGGCGAGTTCCGTTTGTCGCCGGGCCACTCGATGCACGTGCCCGCGGGGGTGTCGTACCGGATGATCGGGGCGCCGGGCTGCCGCCAACTGGTGGTCAAGGCGCACAAGCCGGTGCGCACGACCCTCGACCCCGAGAACCCGCTGACGCAGACGGAGTTCCGCGCCCGCGCGGCCGGGGAGCCGCCCGAACCGCATGCCGTCGCCATCCCGCCGCGCAAGGGCCGGATTCTGGAAGTCACGGATTTCTGGGACCCTGCGCTGGAGCCCATCGTCATCGAGCGCGACCACGCCAGCCTCGTGGGCTGCGTCACCTTCGAGCGCGGCAAGAGCCGGGAGGTCACGGTGATGCGCGTGTTCGACTACTTCACCGGAATGACCGGCAAGGGGGGCGGGCCGGGCCCGCAGCAGTACGAGAGCGAGGACTTCCGCACGGACACCTACAACACCATAGGACAGCAGAACGGCTTCCACCGGGGCATGGACGACGACGAGATCTGGTTCCAGTTCCGCGGGCACGCCACCAACGACACCGAATGGGGCGTCCACGAGTTGGATCCGGGAGAGATGGGCTACGTGCCCCGGGGCATCGCCCACCGCATCACGGGCGGCGAGGGCTTCCTCCGCTACGTCTTCTATTTCCGGCACCCCATGCACCCCCAGGCGGACTCCTCGGGTCCGCGGGCCGGCACTGCATTCGAGGTGGAAGCGGTCTCCTTCGAGGAGTTGCCCGCGCTGGCCGAAGCCAAGGCCAGGGAGGCGGCGAACCCGAGACGCGGTTGACAGGTACTCCAAGGCGCCTATAATCCGCTTCCAAAGACGGCAGACGGCATCCAGGAAACCCGCGAATCGAAAGAGCGAAACCATGGCTGAAACCGAACTGATTCCTTCCCTCTCCCTTGCCGAACGGGACCGCCGGCACAAGCTCGTGCGAGAGAAGATGGCCGCGGCGGGGCTGGACGTGCTGCTGCTGCCGGCCAACACCAGCCGCTGGGAGCAGGTCATGGCGGACTCCCGCTACGTGACGGGCATCGGCGGGTTCGCCACGGAGGTGTTCACGGTCTTTCCGGCCGAAGGGCCGCTGACCGCGTACGTGTTCAATCGCGCGAATTGGTGGAAGCGGGTGCAGGACTGGGTCGAGGACGTGAGGGACGGACGCAACCGCTGGGCCGAGGACGCGGTGTCGCGGCTGCGGGAGCTGGGCTTCAAGAACGGCCGCCTGGGCATCTCCGGCCTCTCGGGCCTGATCCGCACACCGGACGGCATCGTTGCCCACACCACGGTGGAGGCGCTGCGGCAGGCGTTTCCCGACGCCGAGCTGGTCAACGCCACGAGCCTCATGCAGGAGGTCCGTGCCATCAAGAGCGCCGAAGAGATCGGCTGCATGGAGCGCTCCATGGAGATCATCGAGCGCATGATCGAAGTCATGACCGAAGGCGCACGGGAGGGCGTGTCCGAGAAGGAACTCTACGCGGACATGGCCCACGTGATGCTACGCAACGGCGGTGAGCTGCCGACGCTCTTCTTCCTGGGCTCGGGACCCGGGCAGAACCAGAGCTCCTTTGTCCCCACCAACCGGGTCATCCAGCGTGGCGACCGCATCGTCAACGAGATCGAGGCCAAGTACGCCGGTTATGCGGCGCAGGCGGTGCGCCCCATGCTGCTGGGCGAGCCCGACACGACATTCCGCGAGCTGATGGACATTTCCTGCGCATGCTTCGACGCGATCCTCGGCGCCATGAAGCCGGGGGTCACGTTCGGGACGCTGTTCGATACGTACATGAAGACGGTCGAGGAACACGGCGACGGCAAGTACATGTGGAGCCACCCGATGATGCACGCCCGCGGATTGGGTGACGACGGACCGGCCCTCATGGGCGACGCCGACGTGGAGCGGTTCCAGAGGATCCAACTCGCCGCCGGCATGGTGTTCATCCTGAAACCGCGCATCCGCATGACCGAGGGCAAGGACCATGCAAGCATCGGCGACACCGTCGTGGTGACCGAGGACGGCGCCCGGCGGCTGGGGTCCAGCAAGCTGGAGCTGATCACCGTGTCCTAGCGGCCCGTAACGACAGCCCACGAGTCTCATGGAATTCGGCCTGCTGCTGCACACGCGCGACCTCATCCGGAACGAAGGTACGGCCTCCTTCGACACGCTCTGGAGGCAGGCGGAGGCAGCCGAGGAGGCCGGCTTCGACCACATCTGGCTGGGCGACAGCGTGACGATCCTCAATCGGGCGCGGGGCGATGCTCTCACCACCATGGCCGCCCTGGCGTGCAAAACCGAGCGGATACGGCTTGGCGCGGTGCCCTTTCTCGGAGCGCTGCGCAATCCCGTGCTCCTGGCCCACACCCTGGCAACCGTGGACGTGATCTCCCAAGGACGCGTGATACTCGCGGTAAGCGTGGGGCCGACGCGCGATTACATCCAGCGTCAGTTCGAGGCGTGCGGCGTGCCGCCCGGCGAGAAGGCGGGCCGTTTAAGCGAGACGATCGCGCTGATGCGACGGCTCTGGACGGAAGAGTCCTTTGCCTATGAGGGAAAGTACTTCCGCTTCGACGAGATCGGCGTCCTGCCCAAGCCGGTGCAACAGCCTGGAATACCCATCTGGATCGCGGCCGACCGCAACGAGACCGGTTTCAAACGCGTCGGCAGGCTCGGAGACGGGTGGGTGACCCTGGTTTCGTCCCTGGAGGAGTTCAGCGCCAACCGCCGCAAGATCGACGGGTACGCCGCGTCGTCCGGCCGGGCGGGCGCCGTCGGCGCATCCGCCCTCTACGCGACGTTGCGCATGGACCGAAACGGGGACGCCGCGCGCGACGACGGCTGGGCCTGGATGGAGGCTTTCTTCCGCCAGCCCAGGGCGAGGCTCGAGTACCACCTGACCATTTTCGGAACACCTGATGAATGCGCCGACCGGCTTCGGGGATATGTGCGGTCGGGCCTCACGGCGCTGATCATTCGGGTGGCGGCGGACGACCCGGCGGAACAGGCGCGGCTGATCTTCGAGGAACTGAGCCCGCGCCTAGCGTGAAGGAGCGGATGGAAATGGGACGGAACAGCGACAAGGCGTCCTTCGACTTCGCTACGCTACGCCTGTCCTGGGCCATGTGGAAGGGTTCAGGACGAACGGAGATGAGAGGACCGCGGATTCACAAGCGTATTCGTGACGCAAGACACTAGAAGCAGCAGCTCATGACGGTTCTGCTGACAAGCTCCGAGGTGGAGGACCTGATGGACCTCGAGACCGCCATGGCGGTCCTGGAAGAGATCTATGTCGATCAGGCCAACGGTCAGGTGAAGGCGATTCCACCCTTGCGTCTCATGGACCGCGGTATCCGGCTGGTGGCCGGGGCTCTGGACCGTCCTGACCGAGTAGGGGTCCGCCTCAGTCCTACGGGCGGGGACGCCTTGGCGCTGGTCTACGAAATGACTTCCGGCAGGCTCCTCTCCATCATGAACTATCCCTTCAGCGAACTGAGGATCGCGGCGACGGTGGGCCTGGCGCTGGACCGCCTGACCGGACCGCGGGTCAAGACCGCGGCGCTCATCGGCAGCGGGCGGCTCGCCCCTACCCTGCTCCAGGCGGCCACGGGACTGCGGCCCATCGAGCATGTCCGTGTCTACAGCCGCAGCGTCGGGCGGCGGGAAGCGTTCGCCCGGCGCGCGTCCGACGACTTCGGCCTCGAGGTCGTGGCTGTCTCCGACCCGCGTGAGGCCCTGGCCGGGGCAGAGATGGTTCTCGTGAGCACCAATTCTCCCGAGCCGGCTCTGCGCGGTGAGTGGCTGCCTCCGGGCCTGCCCGTCTTCGGCTGCGGCCGTCCCAACGAGTTCGACGACGAAACCTACCTGCGGGCGGCGCTGATCGTGGTATCGAGCAAGACCCATGAGCTGGGCTACTACGACACGCAACTCGACCAGCCGCTCATTCGGCTGTCGCGAGAAAAGCGGATTGACTGGGAGGGTGTCATGGAACTGGGCGACCTCGTGGCCCGCGAAGGGCCGCCGCCGGGTCTGGAAGGCGGCATTGCGGTTTTCCGGGAGTCCCAGGGAGGGTACAGTGACCTGGCGTTGGCGAACTTCGCGTACGAAGAAGCCGCGAGAAAGGGGCGTGGACAGGCCATCGTGCTGGATTGAGCCGGCGCTTCGAAGATGAGCCGGTGCTTCGGAGATTGAACTGGTGCCTTGAACTCACTGCGGCTGTTACCTCGGAATGGGGGTGGCGGCCCGCGACCAAAGGAGGAGAGCCATGAGAGACTCACGCCAGGGATTCAGGAAAGCGTTGCTTGTTGCGGCGCTGCTTTGCTTCGCCGCTGCGGCCGGCTCGGGACCGGCTACGGCGGCCGACCGGACCGCCGCGCTCGACGGGTTGATCAAGGCGGCCAAGGCCGAGGGCGGGACACTCATCGCCCACGCCATCATCGACGACGTCCGGGCGAGGAAGGAAGTCGTCGCGGCGATGAAGAAAATGTACGGCGTCGACGTGAAGTGGGAGTACGTCGACTTTCCCAACCAGAACCGCTTCGCGGCCCGGCTGATGAAGGAAGCCAAGGCGGGCCGGCAACCATCGACGGACGTGTTCAACGGGACCCAGTCCACCATCCCCCGGCTCCTCAAGGCCAACATGCTGGCGGAGGTGAAGAACTGGCGGGATCTCTATCCGCGCCTGCCCGCGGACGTCATCGTCCCGGGAGGCGGGGCCATCCCCGAGCACACCCGCATCGGCGGCTTCGCCTACAACACGCGGCTGGTGCCCAAGGACAAGGTGCCTCAGAAGCTCGAGGACCTGCTGGATCCCTTCTGGAAGGGCAAGCTGGCCGGCACCCCCTACGCCGCGGTATGGGATCGCGCGAGCGTGAGCGAGCAGGGTACCTTTGACGAGGAGAAGGCAAAGCGCATCCGCGGCCTGCTGTCGGAGATGGTCAAGAAGGGACACATCGTCGGCCTCATCGGCTGCGGCGACGAGAACCGTATCGCCAGCGGCGAGTTCGTCGGGCTGGCGATGATGTGCAGCGCCAACAACGTCTGGAAGGGGCAGGCCAAGGGCGCGCCGTTGGGTATGGCCTACATCGAGGAGACCAGCAACCTCACCCACTCCTACATGGGGCTGCTGAAGCAGGCGAAGTATCCCAACACGGCAAAGCTCTTCATGGTGTTCATGCAGACGCCGGAGGGACAGGCGCTCAACCGGAAGTGGGAGGTGGCGGATACGAGCTACTATCCCGGAAACACCATGTACAAGATCGCCAAGGACCTGCGGGATCGGGGCGTGGCGCCGCCGTACATCAGCATCCCGACCTACATGAAGGTCAAGCCGCAAGTGGAGAAGTGGAAGAGCGAGTACAAGAAGATCCTGGTAGGTCAGAAGAAGTAGGCCGGAGAATGACCGCATCGGTGCGGCCCTGCACCGCCATGAGACCGGGGTCGTGGACACCACCTTAACGGCGGAAAGAGTTGCGGGCGCGCGCCTGGGGCGTTTCCTGGGCGCGCGCTTCCTGCTCATCGCGTTCACCGGCGCGGTGCTGTCGGTGGTCCTGGTCCTGTTGGCGGTGATCCTGGACATCGCGTTCCAGGATCCGCTGGATTCCTCGGTCTATACCCTCAATAACTTCAGTGAACTTTACCTGGATCCGTTCGTCTACGGGGCACTTTACAACACCGCCGTCTTCACGGCAGTGACGGTGTTTGTCGCCCTGGTCCTCGCCGTGCCCATCGCGTGGCTGGCCGAGCGCACCGACCTTCCCGGCAAGAGCCTGGTATTTCCGCTGATGACCGCCAGCGCGGTCATCCCCGGCACCTTCGGCGCCCTGGGCTGGCTCTTCATGTTCCATCCGAGGATCGGCACCGTCAACCACTGGCTGATGGACCTGCTCCCGTTCATTGACTCCCCGCCCATCAACATCGTGTCGGTGTCGGGGATGGGGTTCATCTCGGGACTGGGTCTGTCGTCGCTGGCATTCATCATGCTCGCGGCGACGTTTCGCGCCATGGACCCGGCCCTGGAGGAGAGCGCGCAGATCCACGGGCTGAGCTTTTCACAACGCATATGGCACGTGACGCTGCCGCTCATGTGGCCGGGCATCCTGGCCGCGGGCATCTACATCGGCACCATCGGCCTCGCCTCCTTTGACGTCCCCGCCATCATCGGCATGGCGAACCGGATCTTCACCTTCAGCACGTTCGTCTTTAACGAGGCGGACCCGCAGGAAGGGCCGCCAAACTTCAGCATCGTCGGCGCCGCCAGCGTGCTGATGATCGTGGTGGGGCTGCTGCTGAGCTGGTGGTACCTCAAGGTGATCAGCCGCTCCCACCGCTATACGGTGGTCACCGGCAAGAGCTACCGCCCGAACATTGTCCCCCTCGGGCGGTGGTGGATCGCGGGCTGGGCGTTCATCGGCATCAAGCTGACACTGGGGGTGGTGTTCCCGTTCCTGGCTCTGGTGTGGGCGTCGCTGATGCCCTACTACCAGCCGTTCTCCATGCAGGCGCTGGCCTTCGTGTCGCTGGAGAACTTCCGTCAGATCCCCTGGGACATCTTCTGGATGGCGACCAAGAACACGGCGATTCTGACGCTGACCGTGCCCACGATCCTGATGTTCGTCGGCCTGGCGATTTCCTGGGTGGTCATCCGTTCCGGGTTCCGCTACGCGTGGCTGGTGGACATGATCGCATTCCTGCCCCACGCGGTGCCCAACCTCATCTTCTCCGTGGCCATCCTGGTGATCGCGCTGTTCTGGGTTCCGGAATCGATCCCCTTCTACAACACCGTCTACATCATCCTGGTGGTCTTCGTGATCGCCCGCATCAGCTTTCCCACGCGCGTCTACAACAACGCCCTGCTGCAGATCCACAAGGAGCTGGACGAGGCCGCCTATGTATCGGGACTCGGGCCCTTCGGGGTGCTGCGGAGCATCCTGGTGCCGCTGCTGGCGCCCGCGACGCTCTACGCCTGGATCTGGATCGCGCTGCTGTCGTACCGGGAGCTGACTCTGGCGGCCTTTCTGACCGCCAAGGATAATCAGACCCTGCCCACGCTGGTGCTGAACTTCGTCACCCGCGGCGAGTCCACGGTGGCGGCGGCGATCTCGCTGCTGCTGTTGGCGTTCATGGTCCCGCTGGTGATGCTGTATTTCTTCTTCGGTCGCCGGACCCTGCAACTGGGCGGCGCGTGAACCCGCCTATAGGACCTCGGCCACCTGTTCCGCGCGGCTGGTGTATTCCTGCGACAGGGTCAGCGGGTTCCGGGTGTAGAGGATGATGCGCGTGGTGAGCATCTCGCCGATGTTCCGGTGGGAGCATCCAGGCGGGATCCACAGCATGTCGCCGGTGTCGAGCACGAACTCGCCCTGGGTGGTGCGCGTGGCGCGCTGGCCGGTCAACTGGAACGCCACCTCGTCCTGGTTGAAACCCCGGTGGTAGATGCGCTGGGAGTCGGCCCGCACGGTCATCTCCACCATCAGGTCCTCGTTCTCGATGAGCTCGAAATGCTGGCCCCCCGACGGCCCCTCGTCCACCTGGTCCAGCACCTCCGAGGGCTTGAGCAGCAGGCACTCCGCCGCGGTGGTGCGGTCGTCCTCGGCGGGGTAGCCCTTGGCCACGTGCAGGGGCTTGCGGGTGTACACGACCAGCCGGGTGCCGCCCGCGGAACTGGCGCGCGCCACGCCCGGAGGTAGCGCCAACAAGTCCCCCTGAACCAGGTCGAAGTCCCCTTTCGCCGTAGGCACGGCGCCCGAGCCGCCCACCTGGACGCACACCGAGTGACTGTCGCGCGAAGCCGCGGCGGGCTCGGCGGAGACGCCGGTTACCAGCTCGATGCTGACGTCGTCATTGGACAGGACCGGGAGACGCCGCTCGTCGCCGTTCTCGCCCGGAAGAGCCGTCATCAACACGCTCAGGGGTTTCAGCAACAGGCACGGGCGCTCGAACGTCTCCGTGCAGTTGATGACGTCCCTGTCCTCGTCGATTTCCTTCCACTCGCGCTCGGGCTCCTGGCCCCCCAGGTTGCCGATGAAGGAATACGTATTGATCTCCTTGATGGTCATGTCGTGATCCTCCCTAGGCCCTCACCCGGCCTTCGGCCACCCTCTCCCAGAGGGAGAGGGGTTGTATTTGATTGCTCGGACAGGTTCCTAGGCGTTGGCCGCGGTCTTCCACCAGTCGGCTTCCTTGTGAACCGTGGTCTCAACGGTGAAAGTGCTGTCGTAAACGTGGCGCGTGGGATCGATGGGCACGTGCCACCGGAGCTTGCTGTAGAAGTTCAGGCGCAGGAAGTCCCGGCCGTCCGGCGGCACGCTGATGACGCTGTGGGAGATGCCCAGCGGGATGATGGTGATCTCACCGGGGGACACCGCCACGTTCTCGAACTCCGACAGGTCCAGGGCGTCGCCGCGGAACTGGATGCGCACCTCCTCGCTCTGGAGCGCGCGGTGGAACGCGAACTGCTCGTCCTGCATGTTGTAGGTGCGCACGCGCATGCTCTGGGACTCCATCAGCGCCAGCAGGCCGGCTTCGCCGCCGGCCTTCCCCAGCACCATGGTGAAGTGGTCGAAGGCGCGCAGCTTGCGGATGCCGCTCCCCTGCTGCTTCGGCTTGAGCGTGGATACGCCCACCAGGGAGTCGTATTCGCGTTCCACCACCGTGAGGTCGTCGGGGTCGTCGTCCCAGAAGTGCATTTTCTCCACGACCTGGCCGCGGACATCTTCGTTGGGGGTCTCCAGGCCGCTCCAGTTGGGGCCGCCGTGGCGTTTCACCACGAAGGACTGGTGGCTCGTGTACTGCTCCTCGTCCAGGACATAATCCACGGCTTCGCGGTTGATGCAGAAGTAGCGCAGGCTGTCGTTGCGTCCGATGGAGCGATGGGAGATGCCCCCGGGGACCAGCATCACCTCGCCCGGCGTCATCTCGTAGACGCCGAACTCGGTCTCCACCGTGGTGTTGCCGCAGAACTGGAAGTAGACCATGTCGCAGTCGACATAGCGGTGGAACGCGTCCTGGACGCCCACCACGCTTTCGGCCCCGATCCGATGGTTCTCGTTCTCCAGGAACACCAACGACTGGTTGGGGACGCTGAGCATGTCGAACGGCCGGAACTTGGGCGTGTAGCGGGTGCTCCGGGCGGTATTCATCAAACCCGCCTTCTTTCGCTCCGACCACGCGGCCAGCCCGGGCCTCGGGAAGTCCTTCCACGTGGTCATGAACTCGCCGACGTCCTTCTGCGAGTAGACCTTCTTCTCGGCCGCTTCGATCTGTTCCTTGGTGGCCATGGGCGGCTCCTCCCGGACAGGGGTTGCGGCCGTGGACGCGGACGGTCCCCCTTGCCATTGGCTGAATGATACACGGGCGGCGAATGCCCGAGTCATGATCCGCATGGACGATACACCACGAAACGCGCGGTTGGCAACACGGGCGCCGGCCACGAAACGCGGTATCCACAAGGCTGCGGCGGGGTTTGACCGGCAGCGTGCAACGCAGTATGTGCAGGTGTATCTGCAACCGGACCGCCGTCTCCGGGCACCCTCCCGAAGGGCGGCCAACACATTGACTCGTCAGGAGACCTGTACATGCGTCTGAAGGACAAGATCGCCATCGTCACCGGGGCCAACGCCGAGTTCGGCAGCATCATCAGCAAGGCGTTTGCCGTCGAGGGTGCCGACGTGGTGTGCGCCGACTGGAAGCAGGAGGACGCGGACGTCGCCGCGGAGCGCGTGCGTTCGGCCGGTCGCGAGGCGCTGGCCCTTGGCGTGGACCTGCGGGAGAAGGAGGAGGTCGAGGTCATGGTACGGCGCACCGTGGAGACCTACGGGCGACTCGACATCCTGGTCAACGCCACCGCACGCCCGCATCACCAGGAGTTCCTGAACTTCAAGGAAGAGGACTTCGACGACACACTGGCTCGCGGAGTCAAGCCCTACTTCCTCACGGGGCAGGCCGCGGCCAACGAGATGATCAAGCAGCGCTACGGCAAGATCGTCAACCTCACTTCCATCGTGGCCAAGCTGGGTCCCGGACAGGCCGTGGACTGGGCTGCCGACCGCGGCGCGGTGGACGGGCTCACGCGCTCCATGGCCCACGCCCTGGGGTTTTGGGGCATCAACGTCAACGGCGTGGCCCGCGGCAACACCCAGCGCCCGCCCTACTCGGGAGGGGTGCTGGAGCGGCTCCGGCGCCTGCCCCTGGGCCGGACGGAGTATCCGGAGGACATGGGTCCGCCGACCGTGTTCCTGGCTTCGGAGGACGCCGCGTACATCACCGGCACGGTGCTCTACGTGGACGGCGGTTACACCGTGGCCGCGGTGACCGACGATCGTTTCCGGCCCGAGTGGGCCAAGGCGGGCAACCAGGGATGGGACCCCCGCAGCGCATGAACGAACTGCCGGGAGCCGGCGCCGCGACGGAAACGTTGCCTGGCCGACCTGGACCGTTCACATCCGATTAACACCGGAACACAGCACCCGAGGAGTTGCGGAATGAGACTTGAAGACAAGATCGCGGTGGTGACCGGAGTCGGAGGCCGTATCGGCGGCCTCGTGGCCCTGGCCTACGCCCGGGAAGGCGCGCACGTCGCGGCGGTGGACGAGGACGGAGACAAGGCCGAGGCGGTGGCCGCCCAGGTCAAGGAGCTGGGAAGGAAGTCGCTGGCCATGCAGGTGGACGTCACCGACAAGGCAGCGGTGGAGGAGATGGTGCGCCGGGTGGTCGCGGAGTTCGGCGGCATCGACATCCTGTTCAACGGCACCGGGACGGCCCACAACCAGGGGTTCCTGACCTTCAAGGAAGAGGATTTCGACCACGCGCTGGCGGTGGGGCTCAAGGCCTTCTTCCTCACGTGCCAGGCCGTGGGGCGGCAGATGGCCGAACAGGGCCGCGGGGGCAAGATCGTCAACCTGTCCTCCATCGTCGGCCGGCTGGGCTCCGGCGAGGCGGCGGCGTGGTGCACCACGCGTTCGGGCGTGGACGCCATGACCCGCGCAATTGCCCAGGCCCTGGGGTATTACGGCGTCAACGTGAACTGCCTCGTGCACGGCGGCATGGAATCCATCCCCTACCCTCACGAGGTGGAACGGGCCGAGCGGCGCCGGCGCATCCCCTTCGGGCGGCTGGGCAAGCCCGAGGATCTCATCGGCGGCGCCATTTTCCTCGCCAGCGGCGAGTCCGACTTCGTCGCCGGCGAAAGCTTGTACGTGGACGGCGGCTACACCACCGCGGCGGTCACCGAGGACGGCTACCGGCCGGAGTGGGCGCGGGCGGCGCACACGGCCGAGGGGCCGCGCAAGGACAAGTACGCGCGGCCGTAGAGCACGATGGCGAAAGGAGGATGGAGCCATGAGCACGAACGGCGCTCCGGTTGTCCGGCTCGATCACGGCGTGGTGGCCACCAACGACCTGGGGCTGTCCATCGTCTTCCTCACCCAGGTCCTGGGCGCCGACTTCCGCCGGCTGGTGAACGCCAACCTGCGCGGGCTCAACCGTGAAGTCCCGGAAATGGCGTTCTTCAAGCTGGCCAACCACCACGGCTTCGGCTACGCGCTCCAGGGGCAGCCCATTCCCAAGCCCGTCCGCCCCATGGAAGGGCCGGTATGGGGACTGGAGCTGAACGAACGAAGCGTCGAGGAGGCGGCGGAGCTTCTGCGCGAACACGACGTGCCCGTCGAAGGCCCGGTGGAATACCCGGCGTCGAGCCCCATCGCCGGATCACTCTGGCTCACGGAGCCGGGCGAGTACGTCTTCGAGCTGTCGGCGCGGCGGGAGGACCAGCGTTGCCACGACCCGGGCCAGGGCCACCTGGGCTTGTGCCGCCTCAGCCACGTCCGCCTGGAGGTGACCGATCTGGCGCAGGCGGAGGACTGGTACCGGAACACCCTGGGACTGGTGGACACGGACCAGGTGCCGGGCGAGGACCAGTTGACGCTGGCCATCGCCGAGTCGGGCCAGCTCTTCATCCTGCGCGAGGTTCCGGAGATGACCGAGCGGAGCCACTACTCGCGCGGTCCCCACGTGGACGTGAAGGTGGCCATCGGCAACTACGACGAGTTCGTGTCGCGGCTGACCAACATCGAGCGCTACTGGGGCCCGTTCGGCGACCGCATCCCCTGGCACGAACCGGACATGCAGACGGTGTACTTCTACGACCCCTTCGGCAACCGGCTGCAGGTGGGCGAGAACAGAGGCCACCCGCATTGAGCCCGCGCGGAGCGAACCGGGCCGCCGGAAAGGAACCAGCATGATCGACTACGACATCGCGGACATGATGGACGGCGTCAAGAACATGATCGAGGCGTCCGACATCCGCCCCGGAGACCAGGTGCTGCTTTTGGCGGACCGCCGCAGCGACACCGCCTCCATGGAGGCCATCACGGCCGGGCTCAAGTTCATGGGGGCCGAGCCCATGTCGCTCATCACCGAGCCCATCTCGCGGTACGGCCAGGTGCCCCAGGCGGTGCTCGACGCCATGCACGCCTGCGACGTGGTGATCTGGGTGTGGCCCGTGTTCATCACCTTCACGCCGGGCCACCGCGCCCTTGGGCGCAAGCGCGAGGAGAGCGGCACGCAGCTCCAAGAACAGCGCATGAAGCCCTACTTCATTTACTTCGAGGGGACGCCGGGGCTGCTGGCGCGCGACTACGCCCGCTTTCCCAATCCCGTGCTGTGGAAACTCGCGGAGAAGGTCCGGGAGGTGGTGGCCGCGGGCAATGTGGTGCGCATCGAAGACGACATCGGAAGCCATCTCACTGCCATCTACGACGGCACCCGGCTCTACGGCATGCAGTTCCGGGCCGGCGACCCTCCGGGGCGCTGCCACTTCCCGTGGGGGCGCTGCGGCGTGTTCAACGGCAGCGGCAAGGCCGACGGCGAAGTCTTCCTGAGTTGCGTGCAGGGGGTGGCCGGCGAACTGCCCGCGCCCATGAAGTGGGTGGTGAAGGACAGCGAGGTGGTGGAAGCCGAGGGCGGCGAGCTGGCGGAGGAGTGCCGGCAGCTCTTCAAGAGCGTGCCGGGCTCCAACCGGCTCGTGGAGATCATGTTCGGCTACCACCCCAAGGCGTCCATCCGGCACGGCGTCGCCGACCCCATGCACTGGGAGCTGATCAGCAAGATGCCTTGGGTAGGCCTGGGGACGGACCGCAGGCACCCCGAATTCCGGCACGTGGACGGTTCGGTGATGAACGCGCGGCTCTACATCGATGACCGCCTCATCGTGCACGAGCAGGGTATGCTCGACCGCTCGCTCCTGCACCATCCCGAGGTGCTGGAGGCGGCCTCCGCCTACGGCGACCCGTACCAGGTGCTCGCCCCGGTATCCCACGATGCCCACGGCTCCGGCACCCTGTGGTGACGGGCCGCGGGAGGAACGAAGACGACCATGGCGCAGATTCAGACCTTCGATCACTGCGGCTTCGTGGTGGAGGACATTCCCCGCGCCCACCGGTTCTACCAGGACCTGTTGGGGGCCAAGCCGCTGCATATTCAGAACCTCAACACGCACCGGCTCTACAAGGGCTTCCCGGTGATGTCCTTCGTGGAGATGGGCGGACACCGCTTCGAGATCTGCCTGGCACAGGAACCCCTGGCCCCGCAGGGGAAGGCCGCCATGCCGCGCATCGGCTTCTCGCTCACCGAGGCCGCCATGGACGAGTTGCTGGAGCAGTTGCGGCAGAGCGAAATCCCCTACGAAGGGCCGGTCACATACCCGCCGGAAGTGCCCCTCGACCGCACCATCCGCGTGCGCGACGCGGATGACAACATCCTCGAGTTCTCGGTACGCAAGGGAGGCACGCCGTCGTGATCCGCTACGAAGACATCAGCCACCTCGCCATGGAGGTCACCGACCTCGACGCCGCCGAACGCTTCTATGCGGGCGCCTTGGGGATGGAGTTGATCTGCCGCGATGACGGCGAGTTGGGCAACGGACGGCTGATCCTCAAGAACGGTTCCGGTCAGCTGCTGTTCCTGGAGAAGGTCGACGAGCTGTCCCAACGCTCCCGCTTCTCCGGACCCGACTCCGAAAACGTGCCCGACCCCGGCGGCGGGTTGCGCTACAAGGGCGCCCATCTGGCCATGAGCGTCGGCTCCATCGGGGAGTACGACGAGATCTACGAGAAGCTGGAAGCCCACGGCGCCTACATCGAAGGCGACCTCCGTGCCGCGCAGCGCGCCCCCGGCGAGAAGAGCGTCTACCTCTACGACCCGGCGGGCAACCGGTTGCAGCTCATCATCCTGCCCACGCCGGATTGACGCATCCGCCGGACACCCGTCCCGGGTCGCGGTCCGTCCGCCTGCACTGGAGAACCTGATGCCCTACGTCGTCGCGGTGGATATCGGAGGCACCTTCACCGATCTTGTCGGCTTCGATCACGAAACCGGGCAGGCGAGGTACACGAAGAGTCCGACGACCTACCGCGATTTCGTGGAGGGGATACTGGACTGTTTCGACAAGGCCGACCTGGCGCCGTCCGAGGCCAACTTCGTCAATCACGGCACCACGCTGGTCATCAATTCACTGATCGAGCGCCGCGGCGCCAAGTGCGCCCTGGTCACCTCGGCGGGGTTTCGCGACATCCTTGAGATCGCCCGGGCCAACCGGCCCGACCCGTTCGACCTGCACTACCGGCGGGACGAGCCGCTTATACCGCGGGAGCTGCGTTTCGAGGTGCCCGAACGGATCGACGCCAACGGCGAGGTGCTGGTGCCGCTCGACACCGATGCGGTCGAAACTTTGGCGAAGGATCTGAAACGGCTCAACGTCGAGGCGGTGGCGGTCTTTTTCATGAGCTCCTATCTCGACCCGGCGCACGAAGAACAGGCCGTAGCGATCCTGAAGCGGCGGCTTCCCGAGGTCTACGTCACCTGCAGCACCGAGTTGACGCGTGAATGGTACGAATACGAACGAACCTCGACCGTCGCCGCCAACGCGTATGTGGGGCCGCGGGTGAACACCTACGTCCGCCGCCTGGAAGACGAGCTCCGTTCCAGTGGCTGTGAAGGCTCACTGTTCATGATGGGGTCCAACGGCGGACTGCTGTCGGTTGACCGCACCTGCCGCCAACCCGTCGGGCTGGTGGAATCCGGACCCATCGGTGGCTGCATAGGCGCCGGCGCCTATGCGGAGGCCCTCGGCATCCGCAACGTCGTTGCCTTCGACATGGGCGGGACCACGGCGAAATGCGCTCTGGTGGAAAACGGCCGCTTCACGGTCGAGTCGGTCTACTACGTCAATGGTTACGTGCAGGGCTTTCCTATCAAGTGGCCGGTGATCGACATTGTTGAGGTCGGTTCCGGCGGCGGCTCCATCGCCTGGCTGGACGATCAGAACCGGCTGCACGTCGGACCCCAAAGCGCGGGCTCGACGCCCGGCCCGGTGTGCTACGAACGCGGCGGCTCCGAACCCACCGTCACCGACGCGAATCTCGTGCTCGGCCGGCTCAACCCTCACCGGTTCCTTGGCGGCGAACTGAGCCTGGGAGTCGAATCCGCCCGCCGTGCCATCACCGCAAAGACCGCCGAGCCACTCGGCTACCGGGGCGAGGAGGGGCTGATCCGGACGGCGGACGGCATCGTCTCCATCGCCACCGTGCTGATGGCCGGCGCGATCCGCCAGGTTTCGGTGGAGCGGGGCCTCGACCCCCGCGATTTCGTCCTGTTCGCCTACGGCGGCGGCGGGCCGCTGCATGCCTCCGCGCTGGCCCGCGAGCTGTCCATCCCAGCCATCGTCATCCCGCCGGAGCCCGGCAATTTCTCCGCCATCGGGATGCTGTTGGCGGACGCCCGTGTCGATACGTCGGAGACCTTCACCGGCGTCCTCGATGACGCCCTCGTGGCGGGCATGGACGCCGGCTTTCGCGGCATGGAAGCCGCCGCCGCGGAAGCCCTGCGTCGCGATTTCGGGACAACCGACGTGTTTTTCGAACGCAAGGCGGAGATGCGCTATCTCGGGCAACGGCACAACATCCATGTGCCGATCACGGGACTGCGCGGCGTCACCGAAATGAGGAAAGCCTTCGAGCGCGACTATGAGCGCCGCTACGGCCACGCCGACTCGAAGGCGCCGACCGAGCTCCAGGCCTTGCACCTCTCGGCCTTCGCCAGGCTGCGGCGGCCGGACATCGCGAACCTGCGGCGCGGGACGTCGGCTGGCGCGGCATCGGATCCCGGAACCCGCAAGGTCTATTTCGGCGCCGGGAAGGTGATTGAAACCGCGATCTACGACCGCGACGGGCTCGCGCCGGGATTTGCCGCCGAAGGCCCGGCGGTCATCGAGGAATACGGCTCGACGACGCTGGTGTGGCCGGGCGACCGTTTCGAAGTCGGGGGAATGGGCGAGATCCGCATCGAGTGCGGCCAGGAATGAGGACGTCGATGAGCAGGGCCACGACAATGCCGGACGCTCCGGCGCGGATGGACCCCATCACCCTCGAGGTGATCCGTTGCGGCGTCGTGTCGATCACCAACCAGATCGACGCCAACATTACGCGAACGGCGTTCAGTTCCTATGTCTACGAGTACAAGGATTTCGCCGTGGGGCTGGTGGACGCCGACGGACGGCTCGTGGCCCAGTCCACCGGCGGCATGCCGCCCTTCGTCGCCGATGCCGTCGGCACGGCGGTGCGTGACGGCCTCGAGATCTACGGCCGTGAAAGGCTCTTCGACGGCGACGTGGTCGTCTGCAACCACCCGGCGGTGCAGGGACAGCACCTCAACAACACCGTCATGTACACGCCCGTCTACGGCGGCCCGGAGCGCACGACGCTGCTGGGGTTCTTCGCCCTCAACGTCCACTGGATCGATATCGGCGGCGTGATGCACGGCTCCACCGACATCTTCATGGAGGGGCTCCAACTCCGCACCATCAAGCTCTGGTCAAAGGGCGAACCCGTAGAGGAAATCTACCGCATCATCGAGAACAACACGCGAATGCCGGTGGACGTCATGGGCGACATCTCGGCTCAACTCGCCGGCTGTTTCCTGGGCCGCGACCTCACGCTCGCTCTCGCCGACAAGTATGGCGTCGACACCTTCCTCGCCGCCGTCGACACGATCATGGCCCAAGGCGAGGCATCGTCACGCGCGCGCATTCGGGAGATCCCGGACGGCACCTACCAAAGCGAAGCGTTCCTGGACGACGACTCGCTGGGCACCGAGCCCGTGCCGATCCACGTCAAGGTCATCGTCGAAGGAGACGAGATGACCATCAACTTCTCCGGGCTCGCCGACCAGGTGCCGGGGCCGGTGAACTCGGGCTACTTCGGCGGCGGCGTCACCGCCGCGCGGGTCGCCTTCAAGTACCTCATCGCCCCGCGCGAGCCCGCCAACGAAGGCGTCTTCCGTCCGCTCAAGCTGATCCTGCCGGAAGGCAAGCTTCTGAGCGCCCGGCCCGGCGCCCCCATGTCCAACTACTCGACCCCTTTCCCGACCGTCATCGATACGGTGATCCGGTGTTTGGAGGACGCGCTCCCGCACCTCGCCACCGGCGCCCATTTCGGTACTCATTCGGGATTCATGATCCACGGCCATTGGGCCGACGGCCGGCGCTTTCACGGCCACGACAGCGGCCACGGCGGCTGGGGCGCGGGCGACGGACACGACGGCGCGGGGCCGTTCCGCACCATGGCGCACGGCGATACGCGCCTGATCCCGATGGAGCTGCAGGAATCGCTGCTGCCGTTCCGAGTGTGCTCGCTCTCGCTGCGGGAGGATTCCGGTGGACCCGGCAAGTTCCGCGGCGGGCTAGGCTTCCGCAAGGAATACGAAGTGCTCCATCCCGTCACCCTCAACACCAACCTCGACCACAGGAAGTGTCCGCCGTGGGGTGTGCGCGGCGGCAAGGCCGCGCGACCGGGCTGCATCACCATCATCAGGGCATCCGGCGAAACCGAAACCATGGGCAAGGCGCAGAACTGCAAGCTTGAGCCCGGCGACCGCGTCATCCTCGAAACCGGCGGCGGAGGCGGCTGGGGACCACCGGAGGAGCGCGCCGTCGAGCTGATCCAGCGCGACCTCGACCGCGGTTACATTACGGCCGAGGGCGCGGTGCGCGACTATGGGGTCCGTATCGAGGGGGGCCGGGTGGTCCGATGGTGACTGTGCGCAACGCTGCCTTTGGCGAAGTTCGAGTGACACTCACCGCTTCCCGCCAAAGGCACCGGTGATCCGCTCTACATCGTCATGCAATGTTCCGGCCGCTTCCTCGTGTGAAGGTCCGAACAGCGTTCCTATCACTCTCGGACGCATCATGGCCAAGGGCATGGCCGACCTCTTGGGCTGCCAGATATCCCGCCGAGATATCGCCACAACACGAGAAACCATTAGCCGACAACAATAGTTGGCTGGACCTTGCCATGAAGTCGTCCCCGTCGGATTGATGGGTACGGAAGTCGGCAGAAGAGTAGGAGCGCAGCTCTGCACTCACGAGAAGCCCGTCGTTGTGGTAGGGAATGGCCCGTCCGTTTTCGTCCCGTCCGAGCCTTGTGACGACTCCATCCGTCAACTCATGCGGGCCAAAGACGTCCGTCAAGCGGTATGACCATGCCTTACCGGCTCGCTCCACGATTCCCAGGACGCGGTCGGGAATACTCTGACCGTACCAAAGGAAATCAATATCGATCGTGTCGGTCGGCCCGGACATCTGTTGGGTATAGGTAATGCCGTCCCGTGACCCGAGAACCGTACCCCTCAACCGGGAGGGATCGGGGTGGGGAGGATACCGCTTCAAATCGAAGTACGACTGGATCGGTTGAGTCGGCTTCCAGGTATCCCGCGGATCGGTACCGGCAATGTTTTCGGATGCGTCAAACCCTTCCATGAAAGCAGGACTAACAGGCTTTTCAGGAAAAACGGGATCAACCGGCGGATCCGTGGACGTGCCGCGTGGATCAACCGTTGTGTCGGGATCAACAGGTCTTTCGATACCTCCGCCGCCTCCGCACCCTGCGACGGCGAGCACCATCAACAACGTCAAGACAACCCGTAGCGTCACGCTCCCTCCAGGAACTGATAGGTCGGTGTGAACAGGCGGAAGAAGGGCTCCTCATTGGAGTTTCCTGAATGGATATCACCTTTCAAGGCAGAAAACAGGAGAAACAAGAGGATACGGCCTGGATGGCCTGCGACGATTGAGGAGAGGAGACGGTTACGCGTCGCCCCACATATCGTGCGCCACTTCCACCATGCGTGCGAGCTTGGCTTCCTGGTCGGATTCGGTGAGGGGGTTGCCCTTGACGGAGCTGGCGAAGCCGCACTGGGGGGCGATGGCGAGGCGATCCAGGGGGGCGTAGCGGGCGGCGTCGTCGATGCGGCGCTTGAGGTGGTCGGCGGATTCCAGCGTGGGGCCCTTGGTTGAGACGATGCCGAGGGCGACGACCTTGCCTTCGGGGAGGAAGCGCAGGGGCTCGAAGGTGCCGGCCCGGGGGGTGTCGTATTCAAGGAAATAGCCCTGGACATTGATCTCGTTGAACAGCACCTCGGCCACGGGGTCGTAACCGCCCGCGGCGGCCCACAGTCCCTCGCGGTTGCCGCGGCACTGGTGCATGGTCACGGTGACGTCGTCGGGCAGTCCTTCGAGGGTCTGGTTGATGCGACGCGCGTACTCGGCCAGAACGGCTTGGGGACCAGAGCCCCAGGAACGGAACACGTCATCGTAGGTCGGATCACACAGGAACGGGATGGCGACGTCGTCGAGCTGGATGTAACGCGCGCCCGCGTCCACCAATGCTGCCAGCTCCTGCCGGTAGGCGGCCACCAAGTCTTCCCAAAAGGCGTCGACGTCGTCGTAGGCTGAACCCAACACTCCGGGGTCCCCGCCGGCGAAGCAGTAGACCACCGGCGGCGCCGGGATGGTGACCTTGGGCATGGCGTCGGTGTTGGCCTTGAGGAACTCGAAGGCCCGCACCACGGCGCTGGGCCGCCAGCGCACCCTGCCCTCGACCCACACCACGGTGAAGTCCTGCTGGCGGGCTTCCTCGTTGCGCCAACCGAAGGGTGAGGCGGCGCCCTGGCGGGTGGCGGAGAACCCGTCCCAGGTCATCATCAGCTCGCTGAACCAGCTCCGGCGGCGGAACTCCCCGTCGGTGGCCGAGCACAGGCCCACGCGCTTCTGAAGCGCGATGACATCGCGGACGAAGCCGTCCTCGATGCGCGCCAGATCATCGTTGCCGTGCGGGCCGAGATTGCTCTCGGCCGTATCCTGCCCAAGGAGGCGCACCCGGGCCTCCTTGAGCCCGGCCGGGCGCAGGAGGCTGCCGACATGGTCGGCGCGGAACGGGGGCACATCTCTGGTCGGCATGACGGGACGATCTCCGACAGGAGCGACCAGGGGGCCGCCCCCACACGTCTCGTTCGGAGAGTTCGGTGCTTCCGCCGTCTCCCCGCGTTTTCAACGACTACCGAACATCCAGGCCATGGCGGCGGCTGAGCTTGTAGAAACCGCTGGCGATGAGCACGGTGCCGGCGCTGATGCCCAGGGCGAAGGCCGACAGGGTGCCGACCGCGCCGTTCTCCCAGAGCTCCCAGATGACCACGGAGATCACCTCGGAACCCGGGCTGTAGAGCAGCAGCGCTACGGAAAGCTCCCGGATCGTGATGAGGAAGATATAGATCCACCCGGCAAACAGGGCCGGCATCATCAGCGGGATCATGATCTTCCGGGCGATGTTGCCCCAGCTCGCGCCGCTGGTGGTGGTGCTCTCCTCCAGCTCCTTGTGGATGCCGATGAGGCCGGCGTGGCTGAACCGCATGGCGTAGGGCAGATAGCGGGCGGCGAAAGCGATGACCATGATCCAGATGGTGCCGTAGACCGGAATCGGAACCGTGAGGTAGGTCTGAAGGACCGCGACTCCCATGACGATGCCGGGAAACACCAGGGGTATCATGGTAAGCCGGTCCAGGCTCCAGCGCCACTTGATGGCGGAGCGCGTCACCAGCCAGGCGGTGATGAACGCCACGCCCACGCAGGCGGTGGCGGACACGACGCTGATGGTGAGGTTGTTCATGATGGAGCGCAGGATCTTGTCATCGCTGAACGCCTCGACGTAGTTGTTCAAGGTAAACAGGGAGAGGGCCTCCCACGAGGGTACGATCAGGTAGGGCATGAAGCTTGCCCAGATGAGGGCGGTCAGCGGCAGGAGCTGGAGCGCCGGCAGGCCCAACAGCGCCAGCCCGCCCAGCCAACGCCAGCGGCCCAACTCCTTGCGCCGGGGCTGAAACCCCTTGCCGGTGATGGTGGTGAACCGGTGCGCGTGCTGGGTAACTCGATAGTACGGCCACAGACACAACCCGACCACGCCGATGAGAAGCACGGAGTAGGCGCTGGCGTTGCCGTACTCGGGTATGTAGCCCTCGCTCAACTCGAGGTAGATCTGGGTCGTCATGACCTCGATGCCCGCGGGCAGACCAACCAGGGCCGGGATCTCGAAAGCCTCCAGGCTGCGGATGAACGTCAGGATCAGCACCGACAGGACGCTGGGCGTGGCCATGGGGAAGGTGACCTTCCAGAACACCTGCCAGTCGGTGCTGCCGGCCACCACCGCGGCCTCCTCCAGCGACGGGTCCATGGAACGGAACGGCGTCGCCATGAGCAGGAAGACGATGGGCGTCCACAGGAATCCTTCCACCAGCACCATGCCGCTCATGGAAAAGATGTCGAAGATCGGACCATACCCCGTAAGCCATTTCACCGACAGGTTGATGAACCCGGCCTCCGGCCCCAGCAACAGGATCCAGCCGATGACCTTGATGAGCCCGGGCACAGCGAACGACACGAAGGCAGCCACATAGGTGACCATGCGGAACGGGGCGTTGGTCCGCTCCGCCAGCCACGCCATCACGGTTCCGAACAACAGGGCCCAGAACGCGCTGCCCACGGAGAACACCAACGAGTTCCACACCAAGGTTTTGAACTGCGCCAGGGACTCGAAGATGTTGAAGAAATTATGGAACGTGAGCCCGATGATCCCGGAGTCCATGGATGGGACGAAGCTCGTATAGATGATGAAAACAAGAGGCGGGACGACAAGATACACCAGCGCAAGCGCACACGGGATGAACAGCCACAGCGGATAGTCGCGGCCCGACTTGCTCGGACGCAAGATGTCGAGAAACGACCTGGAACTGCCGTTGGCCGTTCCGAGCCCCTCGATAGCTGCCGGGTCTCTACTCAAATGCCGAACTCCTTGACCGGCTATTCCACCCCGTCCCGGTCATCCGGGTCCACCGCGCACACGGACGGGGACAGGGTGATGCCCTGCCCCCGTGTTTCACGGCTGTAAGTATGGTTTGAAGCAGAAGGTTACGTGTAGCCGAACTGAACGCTCGTCAGCCCCTGCGGCCGATGGAACGGAGCAGCTTGTTCCACTCCTTGAGCTTCCGGTTGTACTGCGCCGCGGTCAAGCCCCTTTCAGGATACACGCGCGGGAACGGGTAATCCCTCCACGCCATCCCGTAGTGGAACTTCTGCAGGATCTTCTGGCCGTCGGTGAGGACGAAGTTGATGAGCAGCAGCGCGGCATGGGGATGCGGGGCGTTGCGGAACAACGAAGAGCCGCCGGCGTTGGTGGGGACTTCGTCGAGGGCGTTCCACCCCAGCGGCGCTCCCTCGTGGATCTTCACCAGCGCGTGATTGCGGAAGACCGAGGGCGACGCCAGGAACTCGCCGGAGATGATCAGGTCGCGGGTAGCGGTGCCCGAGATCTTCGCGAGCTTGATCTCCTGCGCCTTGAGCTTCTCGACGTATTCGCGCCCCTTGACCTTGAGCATGGTCCCGATCATCCGGTCGCCGGTGCTGAGAATGCTCATGACGATCTTGCCCTTGAGGGCCGGGTTCAGCAGGTCGTCGAAGCTCTTGGGCGCCTGGTCCTTGGACAGCTTGTTGGTGTTGTAGCCGAGTCCGATGAAGGACTCACGGTCGGTGACCCACCATACCCCGCCGCTCTTGGCCTTGATCTGGTGCTCGTCCGGCCATCTCTTATGCTCCGGGCTGGTGTAGGGCAGGGTGATGTTCGCCTCGCGGAACAGCTGCATGATTCCGGGTGTGGTCTCGGTGGCGTCCGCCAAGTGTTTCCCGGCCTTGGCCTCGGCGAAGACCTTCGACGAGATGTCCTTGCTGCCGGCGCGGTAGACCTCGATCTTGACGTCCGGATACTTCTTGGCGAACTCGGCCCTGATGGTCTTCCAGGACTTGCCGCCGAGGGAAGTGTACCAGACCACCTTGCCTTCCTTCTTGGCGCCCTCGTGCAGCATCTTCTCGTAGTTGTCCGCGGGCCCGCTGTAATTCGCCAGCTTCTTGAGAGCGTCGCTCTGGCCCCACGCCGCGGACACGGTCAGGAAGAGAAGCGCGACGATCAAGTATAGTGCCTTCATAAGGATGTCCTCCTCTTGGGTTTGACTCCCGTACCTTGAGCTTGGCGCATGCGCGGGGACAATGCCCGTTCATGCACACAAGCCCCTTCTAGGTTAGGCCCAAGCCGATTGTCAAGCGGAGTGTTTTGCGCCAAGATGGGCGCCTCCGCGGCGTGCTGAGGTGTGCCCATCGATCCGAAGCCCGGCACGCCGTTCCCCGGAGGTCCGAAAGAAATGCGCACGGCGTATCACATCACGCTCCCGTTCATGCTGTGCCTTCTGTTCCTGCACGCCACGGGCTTCGCCGCCTGCAAGGAAGAAAGCTTCGTCAGCCGTCTGGTCCGGCCCGCGTACGCGGCCGCGCCCGACGCCACCCTGCACTACTTCGGCCACAGCTTCTTCCAGCTCGTCACCAGCCGGGGCACCCGCATCGTCATGGATCCGCTCGCGCCGGGTTGGTACCCCACCCCCGACGTCTCCGCGGACGCCGTCACCATCGGCCGGGAGCACGAGAACCACAACTGGTTTCCCATCGTGCGCGGCCGGCCGCGCCTGCTACGGGGCCTGCGGGAAACCGCCGACGGCTACGAGTGGAACCCGATCCGGACCACGGTGAAGGACGTGCTGGTGTACAGCGTGCCCATCTACGTCTCTCGTCCCTACGGCGGGCTGTTCAAGGGCGCGGCCTTCGTCTACGATCTCGGCAGGCTGTGCGTGGCGCACCTGGGCGACCTGAGCCACCGGCTCACGCCCAAGCATCTCAAGCAGTTCGGCAAGCTCGACGTGGCGCTGGTGCCCATCGGCGGGCGCACCACCATGGGGCCGCGCACGGCCCGTACGGTGGTGGGCCAGCTCAAGCCGAAGATCGCCATCCCCATGCACTACCGCGACGACCTCGAGCGGGTGCGCATCTTCTCCGAAGGCTTCCCGACGCGCACGGTGCCGGACGGCTCGCTGGCCGTCAGCAAGGCGGCGCTGCCCCGAAACACGGAGATCGTCGTGCTGGGTTATCGGGGCGGACCGTTCTAGTGTCCTGTCCGGTTAAATCGCATGATAATCTGCGGGTCTTTTTCGCCGTCGGCTGCGTTGCTCTTCCTCGCGTGGTGCCCGCCACTGCTCGTCATCGCGCCTTGCCGACAACGAAAAATCCTCCGCATATTATCATGCGATTTAACCAGACAGGACACTGGCTTTTGGGTTGACTGGCTGACCGATCCATCCTATTTTACGCGGATTCATCGGGACGGTTCTCCGGCTGCCGCCGGACGCTGTTCCGTCGCGTATCAACCAACTCAGGAGGTATTTCATGAGCAGTCCGAGACTCAAGGGGTTGCTGGTGGCGGTCACGGTGGCGGCCATGGCATGGGCGGCGGGGCCGCAGCGGGCAAGCGCGGCGATGCCGTCGAGCATGGAGATCGGCGGCGCCAGCATCGGCGGCGCCTTCTACGTGGTGGCGGGCGGCGTGGCCAAGCTGCTCGAGAAGGAGCTGAAGATCCCCGTAACCGCGGCGGTAACCGAGGGCTCGCGCGAGAACGTGCGCCTGATCGAACGCAAGCAGATCTTCATGGGCGTCATCGCCTCCAACAACTCCTATCCGGCCTACCACGGGGTATTGACGTACAAGAGAAAGTATCCCGTGGCCCTGGCGATGGGTCTTTACCCCAACGCCTTCACGCTCCACACCCTGCCCGGCAGCCCCGTCAACTCCTTCGCCGACCTCAAGGGCAAGCGCGTGGGCGTGGGCACCGGCCGCACCTGGGACGCCTTCATGGTACCGTTGATGAAGGCCCACGGCCTCACCTACAAGAAGGACTTCAGGCCCGTGTACGCGGGAATGAGCGACCTCTACACCCAGCTCGGCGACGGCATCATCGTGGCCATGCCGACCATGGTTTCCGGCCTTAGCCCGATCCCGGCGGCGCTGCGCCTGCACGCCGAGAAGGGCGCGCGCTACCTGCCCCCCGAGCCCCAGGCGGTGGAGAAGATGCTCAAGCAGTTCCCGTACATGACGCGGCAAACCATTCCGGCGAACACGCCCACGTTCGAGAAGGCTGTCGAGACCTTCGACATCGGCGGCCCGCTTCTCACGGTCCGCGCGGACGCGGACGAGGAGCTCGTCTACCAGGTTATCAAGCTGATTCATACGAACCTGAAGCAACTCGCCGCCGACGTGCGCTATTTCAAGTACGCGGAGCTCAATCCGGCGGTGCTGACGACCCAGATCGGGGTCCCCTACCATCCGGGCGCCATCCGCTACTGGAAGGAAGCCGGACTCTGGCCCAAGAAGTAGGCTCCAACGTCATGTGACCACGGCAATCGGACCGGCGACGCCCGTCGTTAGGAGACCCGCTGGTCCGTTGCCGCCGTTTCAGGAATGAAAACCGGCAGGAGGTGACTTCATGAAACGTAAAGGACTGAAGACACTGTTGGCGGCAGCCGTAATCGCCGCCATGGCGTGGGCGTCCACGGCAAGCGCGCAGAAGCTGCCGGCCAGCATGGAGATCGGCGGCGCCAGCATCGGCGGCGCCTTCTACGTCATGGCCGGAGGTGTGGCGAAGCTGCTGGAGGACAAGCTCAAGATCCCGGTGACCGGGGCGGTGACCGAGGGCTCGCGCGAGAACATCCGCCTGATCGACCGCAAGCAGGTCTTCATGGCGGTGATATCGTCCAACAACGGGTACCCGGGCTACCACGGGATCATGGGCTTCAAGAAGAAGCACCCGCTCGCGCCCGTCATGGGCCTGTACCCGCACAGCTTCGCCTACATGACCCTGCCGAACAGCCCGGTGAAGAAGTTCGCCGACCTCAAGGGCAAACGCGTGGGCGTGGGCACCGGCCGCACCTGGGACGCGTTCCTGAAGCCGCTCTACAAGGCCCACGGCCTGACCTACAAGGACATCAAGCCGGTGTACGCGGGCATGGGCGACCTCTACACGCAGCTCGGCGACGGCATCATCGCGGCGACGCCGGGCATCGTCGCCGGCCTGAGCCCGATCCCCGGCGCGTTGCGTCTCCATGCCGAGAAGGGCGCTGCCTACTTCGGGCCGGAGCCCGAGGCGGTGGAGAAGGTGCTGAAGGAGTTGCCCTACATGGCGCGGATCCGCATTTCCAAGGGCACACCGACCTTCGACAAGGACATCGACACGGTGGACATCGGCGGTCCGCACCTCTACGTCCGGGCCGATGCAGACGCGGATCTGGTCTACAAGGTCACCAAGCTGCTCCACCAGAACCTGGGCAACCTGGCGAGTGAGATACGCTACTTCCAGTACGCGCAGGCCGACCCCACGGTGCTCACCAAGGACATTAACGTGCCCTTCCATCCGGGCGCCGTGAAATACTGGAAGGAGTCGGGGCTCTGGAAGCGGTAGGCCGCACCATCACAAAGCTGCTGGCGATCGGACTGTCGGCGTACGCCGTCTGGAACGCCTTCAGTCCGTTGCCGCCGCTTCAGGAACGCAGCCTGTTCCTGCTGGTGCTGTTCGCCCTGGTGTTCCTGACCCAGGCGGTGGAACGCCAGCGGCCCGCCCAGGTGGCGGTGGACCTCTTCTGGCTGGCGCTCAGCCTGGCGACCTTCGGCTACGTCTTCATCGAGCACGAGGAGATCGCCTTCAAGTCGGGGCTCGTCACCCAGACCGACCTGGTACTGGGGGTGATCTGCGTCATCGTCGTGCTCGAGGCCACCCGCCGCATCGTCGGCTGGGCGCTGGTGGTGACGGCGCTGGTGTTTATACTCTACGTCTTCTACGGCCAGCACCTGCCGCGATGGGTGGGGGGACACGGCGGCTTCGACCTGGACCGCATCGTCACCACCGTCTACCTGTCCGGCAACGGCGTCTTCGGCGTCGCCACCTACATCACCTTCAAGTTCGTGTTTCTCTTCGTCATGTTCGGCAAGCTGCTGGAAGCCACCGGCGCGCTGGCGTTCATCATGGAGTTCACCCGTTCCCTGGTGGGAAGGTACCGTGGCGGCCCGGCGATGATGGCGGTGGTGTCGAGCGGCATGATGGGATCGGTGAGCGGCAGCGCGGTGGCCAACGTCATGGTCACGGGCTCCATCACAATCCCGTTGATGAAACGCGTGGGCTTCCAGCCCCACGTGGCCGGAGCCGTGGAGGCGGCCGCATCCACCGGCGGACAGTTCATGCCGCCGGTCATGGGCGCGGCGGCGTTCCTGATGATGCAGTTCCTGGCGGTGGACTATCTCCAGATCGTCAAGGCCGCGCTCATTCCGGCGGTGCTGTACTTCATCGGCGTGCTGGCGGGTGTCTACTTCTACGCGCTGCGCTCCGGGCTCACGGGTTTGCCGAAGAGTGAGCTGACCAGCATCAGGGAAGTGATACGCGAACCCCAGGGGCTGACGTTCATCGCCGGCATCGGCCTTCTCATCGTGCTGCTGCTGTTGCGGATGTCGCCGGTCCAGGCGGTGCTGCGGGCCATGGCGGTGATCGCGGTGCTGGGCGTGGGTATCGCCGCGATCTCGATGTTCCTGCGGGACCGCCGCGGCTTCGTCTCGACCGCGCCGGCCGGAGCCTGGACTGCCATCAAGAAGGGTATCGACGTATTCGAGGGCACCGGCAGGGATTTCGTGACCCTGGGAACCGCCGTGGCCTGTGTCGGCATCATCATGGGCACCATCCTGATGACCGGCCTCGCCACGCGCTTTTCGGGTCTCGTCATCGGCATGGCGGGCGGGGATCTCACGATCATCCTGCTGCTGACCATGTTCGCTTCCATGATCCTGGGCATGGGGCTGCCCACCAGCATCGCCTACATCATTCTCGCGCTGATGGTGGCACCGGTGCTCATCAAGGTCGGCGTGTGGCCCATGGCCGCGCACCTGTTCATCTTCTTCTCCGGCATGCTGTCGATGGTGACGCCGCCCGTGGCCTTGGCGGCGTACGCAGGCGCCACGGTGGCGGGTAGCGACTTCTGGCGCACCAGTCTGTTCGCCGGCCTCATCTCGCTGCCGGTCTATATCCTGCCCTACGCCTTCGTTTTCGGCACCCCGATGCTGATGCGCGGCAATCCCGTGGAAATCATCCTGACCACCGCCACGGCGGCTGCCGGGGTCATCCTCAACGCCTACGCGTTGGTGGGCGACCTCAAGGACCGCACCGAGGCGCTCGAGCGGATCGTCGTGTTCGCGGCCGCCATCATGCTCATCGCCCCAAGCGCCATGACCGACATCATCGGCGTGGTGCTGGCCGTGGCCGGTCTGGCCCGTCCGGTGGTGCGGCGGGTGGCCATGGCCAATGCAACGGGCTAAGCCGTCATCCGGGCGCGGGCGGGGTTTGAAACCCGCCCCTACCATCCCTGATAGTACCCGGCGGAGCTTGCACCCGTGGATCAGCGTCAGCCAAGACTGAACTTCGGTCTCTACGCCAACAACCGCGCGTCGGTGTTCCTGGCGGACTTCTCGATGGAGCGGCTGCTGGACTTGGCCGTGGAAGCCGAAGAGCTGGGCTACCACTCCATCTGGGTAGGCGACAGCCTGCTGGCCAAGCCGCGCTACGATCCTATCGTGACCCTGACGGCCATAGCCGCCCGTACCAAGTCCATCAAGGTGGCCACCGGGATCCTGCAGCCGCACCTCAGGAATCCGGTGGTAACGGCCCTGGGATGGGCGACCCTGGACATCGTCTCCAAGGGCCGTACCATCATGGGAGTCGGGCCCGGCGCCGGGCCGCCGGAACTGCTTTCCAAGGAATGCGAGGTCGCCGGGTTCGAACGCCGGGTAAGGGGCAAGGTTTTCGAAGAGTGCCTGGAGGTGCTGAAGGCGCTCTGGACTCGGGACGCCGTGGATTTCGAGGGCCGCCACTACCGGTACCGGGACGTCTCGCTGGGATACAAGCCGGTACAGCAGCCCCATCCGCCCATCTGGATCGCCGCCGGCCACTACAACCCGGTGAAGGTCGAGAACTACCGTTACGGACACTTCGTCGAAGCCAATGCGGGCAAGCACACCGGGCCTTTCGATCGGGTGGCGCGGCTGGCGGACGGCTGGCTGACCAATCACATCAGTCCGGCGGAGTACGCTGAGCGGTATGCGGAGATCTCGTCCAGTGCCACCGAGCGGCACGGCAGGCCGCCGGGCGCCGTCCACCCCGCCATGAACTGCTGGATCAACGTGGGCCGGAGCCGGCAGACCGCCCGCGACGAGGCGCGGGGGATGCTCGAGATCTACCACCGCATGCCCTTCGACGACGAGAGCGTCGACCGGTGGGTGATATGCGGCACCGCCCGCCAATGCATCGAGCGCCTGGAGGAGTTCGCGGCCGCCGGGGTCCGCACCATGCAGATCGTGCTCGCCTCGAAGGACCAGCCCGAGCAGATGCGGCGCATCGCCTGTGACGTTCTTCCCGCCTTCAGCGGGTGATTGTGCGAACTCACCGGACGGGACACCACCGAAACGGAACCCGTTGCCGTCTAACTGAATGAAACAATCCGTTTGAGCGAGGGAAGCGATTGAGGATGACGGAAGCTCTGCCGTATCCCCTCACCCTGGAAGATACGGAGAGGGATGTGGTGCGACGGGTCCGGGACGGGGATTCGGACGCCTACCGGCTCCTGGTCGACCGCTACCAGGCGCGCATCCACCGGCTCGTCGGCAGGCTCCTCGGCCCGGATCACGGAGACGTGGACGACGTGGTCCAGGAGGTCTTCGTCAAGGCGTTCTTCTCGCTGAGCAAGTTCCGGGAAGACGCGACGTTCGGCACGTGGATCACCCGCATCGCCATCAACCGCGCCCGCGACGAGCTCAAGAAACAGTCGGGCAAGGTTTCCCTCGACATGGAACCCGGGGAGGAGGCCGTCCAGGAGCTTCGCGACCTTCTCTCCGCGGAACCGTCCCAAGACGAACGGGACGACGACCGCCCGGACAGTCCCGTCACCCTGCTGGTGGCCCGGACCGTGGCCGGCCTGCCTGATCGCTTGCGCATCGTCGTTACCTTGAAGGACATGGAGGGGAACTCCTACCAGGAAGTCGCGGGGATCCTGAACTGCTCGATTGGCACGGTTAAATCGCGCCACGCCCGCGCGCGCGAGCGCCTGAGGCAAATGCTCGCCCCCCATGTATCCGAACTGGGTGGTGGCCTTCGCCGTGCCGATGGGTAGCAAGATGCGCAGGACTTTCGCCGTCGGCAAGGCGCGACGACGAGCAGTGGCAGGCACCACGCGAGGAGGAGCAACGCAGCCGACGGCGAAAAGGACCAGCAGATTGCTGCCCATCGGCACGGTGAAAGCCACCAGGGAGGTGACTCGTGACCTGTGATGATTTCAGGCAATGGCTGGAAACAGCCGGCGCGGGACAGACGGAGAAAATCCCGGGCGCGTACAGGGAACACGCCGAATCGTGCCCGGCCTGCCGCGAACTCCTCCATGAAGAACGGCGTTGGCGACGCTTCTTCGCCGTCGCGCCGGAGCCGTCCCCCCGACGGCCCGCGTGGCCCGGGGTCATGGCCAGAATCCGTGAGGAGGAGAGCCGGCGCACATCCCTCAGCGATGCCTTGCTGTTCTTCAGCCGCCGGTTGGCCCCGGCGTTTGCGCTGGTGGTGTTGCTTCTGGGCGGCGTGGGCCTGTGGCGCGACATGCTGCCGGAGACCCGGGAGCAGGTGCCCGCAACCGCCGCCATGCTGGGAAACGGGTCGGGACAAGAAGTCTTGTCCGCGGACGAACCCGACGCGGTGCTTATCGCATGGGTAGGAGCTCGAGTTCCATGAAACGCAAAGCCTTTATCGCAGTGGTTGGCGTGTTCCTGCTGGGTTTGATGGGAGGCCTCCTGGTCGGGCAGGTCCACCCCGTCAAGCACCTGTGGGGACGGTCATGGCATGACTTCAGGGACGGTAAGGAACACCGCCGCGGCTCGAAGCATGGGTCGAGCGGCCGGTACATCCGCATGCTGCAGAAGGAGCTCGACCTCTCCGACCGACAGATGGCCGAGATCGGCCCGTTGCTGAGCCAGACCCGCCGGAACCTCTACCAGGCGCGGATCCGATCTCTCGAAGAAGCCGACCGGATCATCCTCGAGTTCCACGACAAGATCAGGCCGGCCCTCGACGAGGCGCAGGCGCGCAAGCTGGAACGACGTACCGACAACTTCCGTGAGTGGCGGAGGAAGAAGCGCGAGCGCATGATCTCCCGGCTGGACTCGTTGCGCGACGGCTCGTAAGGGCGGATTTCAAACTCGGTGTCCTCGGCTACGACCGGCGGTGGGGCAGGCAGCATGCATTGATCTTTGGAAAGACAGAAATCCCCAAATCACATGAAAGCAACCGCCAATCACACAAAATTCTCACAAAAAGCCTGTATAAGTACAGCCAACGTACAGGGTGCATTCTTCTGATTCTCCTGTTCACGGGCCGGCGTCTCTGCCGTTGTGAGGGACCCCCAACACCGTCTCGTCAATATCTCCCATCGTTCCGATACGTTTCTGGATCATGGCGACAAAGGCAGCTGCCGAACACACCGGGATCGATTTACTGCTACAGCGGGACAACGAGGCCCCGCTGAAATCCGCACTTGATCTGCTTGAGGAAGGATTCGGTATCTTCGATCAAGGTCTTACATTGATCGCACGAAACGCGCCGTTCCGCAGGCTCTACGGCCTTCCCGACGATCTGTGTCAGCCGGGGGCGACGCTTGAAGAGTTGCTTCGCCACGACATGATGCGCGGCGATTGCGAGCCCGAGGCCGTTGAGGAAAAGATCGCGGAAAGAATGCGCAAGATCGTTCGCCGCGAGCTTCGCCAGGTTGAGCACGAAACGCCGAGCGGAGAGATTCTCCTGACCCGGTACGATCCGATCCCGAATGGCGGACTGCTCGTGACCTGCCGCGATGTGACGGAAACGCTGCGGATCGAACAGGCTCTCGACGCACGTTATCTCGCCCAGGAGTTGAAACAGGCGCAGAATCAGTTGAGCGAAGCGATCGAGGCCATCTCCGAAGGCTTCGTGCTGTTCGATTCCGAGGACCGTCTGGTTCTTTGCAACGAAACCTACCGGCGCTACTATGCCGACGCCGTCGGCAACGAGGCCGCGACGCGGCTGGAGCCGGGCGCCTTGTACGAGGATATCATTCGGACGTTCTTCGAGCGCGGCCTGTCCCCCGACGCAGCGCTCGACGTCGACGACTATCTGAAACGGCGGCGCGACCGGCGGGACCGCTCCGGAGTTCCCGTCGAGCTCCATCTGTCCAGTGGGGTCTGGCTGCAGAGCGCCGAACGGCGGACGCAGGTCGGCGGCGTGGTCGCGGTCTACACGGACATCACCGAGGTCAAGCAGCGCGAGGGAGAACTCAACGCCGTGCTCGACACCATCGAGTACGGCATCTGCTTCATGGGGCGCGACCTCCGGGCGCGGGTGGCCAATCGCGCCTTCCGCGACCTGTGGGGCTTCCCTGACGATTTCTTCGACAGCCGTCCGACGCTGGCGGAAATGATCAGCTACAACCGGCACACCGGACTCTACGGCGTTCCGGACGACCAATGGGAGGATTATCTCAGCGGCCGCATCGCGGCTGTCCGGGCGGGCGCCATACCGCCTTTCGAGTGGACCCGTCCCGACGGCAGAGTCCTGCGGTACCAATGCACCGAGCTGCCCAACGGCGGACGCATGCTGACCTATCTCGACATCACCGAGATGAAGCAGCGCGAGCAGCGGCTCAGCGAGCTTGTCGACGAGCTTGCCGCGACGCGCGACCAGGCGCTGCAGGCGCGCGACCAGGCGATGGAGGCCAACCGGACCAAGAGCCAGTTCCTCGCCAACATGAGCCACGAGTTGCGCACGCCCCTGAACGCCATCATCGGCATCACCGAGATGCTGGAGGAGGACGCGAGGGACGACGCCCTGGACGA
>JAJDTQ010000174.1 GCA_022827045.1 Candidatus Binatia bacterium | reverse complement strand
CCACTGCTCGTCATCGCGCCTTGCCGACAACGAATCCTGCGCACCTTATGGCGCGAATTGACCAGGCAGGACACTAGCCATCCGAAGAATCGGGCCGGAAAGTCAGCTCGACCTCCGCGAACTCTCGCGCGTAACGGGCCGGAGGCTGCGGCAACGGACTCGCCCGCCGCACGGCCCGAACCACCGATTCGTCGTAGGAGCGATCCCCCGAGGTCTTCAGCAACTTGAGCCCGAAGATCGCCCCATCGACGTTCACCCCAAAACCCACGGTCACCTCGAGGTCCGTGCGCTTACCGATCCACGTCCACCGCTCCTTGATCCGGTCGAGCATATCGTTGCGGTAGATCACGAACTCCATTGCCCTGACGAGGCCGCCGCCCCTGCCCAAGCCGCCGTCCGCGGTGCCCGACCCGGCCGCACTCTGTTTGGTCCGGGACTCACGCTGCAATCGGGCCCGCTCCTTGGCCGTGGCCAGGGCGTCCCCTATCCGCCTTTCCTTCAGTCTTCGGACCAGTTGCGCATCCTTGCCCGCCTTACGCTTCGGTTTCGGCGCCTTGGAGGTCTTCTTGACGAGTTTCTTGGGATTCTTGCGGGTGGGCTTCTTTCGCTTGACGACCTTCTTGGGCTTGACGGGCTTCTTCCGCTTGACAACCTTCTTCTTCGGCTTAGCCGGCTTCTTCCGCTCGACAACCTTCTTTTTCGGCTTCTCGGGCGGCTTCTTCACCTGCTCCTTCGCCTTTGGCGGCGGGACCTTCTTGGGAGCCTCGACGGTCTTGGGCGGGTCCGGAACGGCCGGTTCGACGGCGACCTCGTCCAGCGGGTCTTCGTCGAGCGGAGGGAGTGGCTCCGGCGCGGCCGGTTTCGCTTTTTGCGGCTTGGGGCTTGGGGGGTCGGGCCGCGGCGCCGGCATGCTTCCCGCCACGAGATCCACCGTGTACACGGGGATGGAAAGCTCCCGGCGCGCGGTGCTCGCCGGCACCACCAGCAGCGTCAGAATCAGCACCAGGTGGAGAGCGCCCGAGAAACAGACCCACCATCTCAGCCGATTGGCGCCCGACCCGCCGAACCCGCGCCAAGGGGCTCCCCTTCCGGGAAGGGCGTCTCGCAAAATTCGAAAAAGGTCGCGCAACATGGGTTTTCCGAGGCTCCCGGGAACACCCCTCACTGATCCGGCAAGGGCTCGGCCATCATGCCGAGTTTCTCGATGCCGGCGCCCTTGATCTCGCTGATGGTGGCGACTACCACGCCGTAACGGACGTCGCGGTCCGCCCTCAGGTAGACAGGTTTGTCAGGATCCAGTCTCCGATTGGCGCGCAGCTTCGATCCGAGCTCGGCCGGGGTCATCTCGTTGTCGTTCAGATAGACGCTGCCATCCGCCTTGACGGTGACGATCAGGGGCGACGCCTCGCCGACCACGGGGCTCGCCTTGGCTTGCGGCAGATTGACCTCGACGCCCTGCTGAATGATCGGCGCGGTCACCATGAAGATAACCAGCAGCACCAACATCACGTCCACGAAGGGTGTGACGTTGATGTTGGACAACGGCAACTTGTCCTGCCCTTGGCCGACGTCAGCCGCCATCGCTCAGCCCTTTCGGTAGGTTACGGGCACCCATTACTTCTTCGTGAAGTGACGCTCCGCAATGTTGAGAAACTCCTGAGTGAAATTCTCCATGTCCGTGGTCAGCACCCGGATCTCCTGAAGGAAGTGGTTGTAGGCGATCAGCGCGGGAATCGCCGCCACCAGCCCGGCCGCGGTGGCGATGAGCGCCTCGGCGATTCCCGGCGCCACCGCCTGGATCGTCGACGAGCGGGTGACGCTGAGCCCGCGGAACGCGTTCATGATGCCCCACACCGTGCCGAAGAGGCCGATGAACGGCGTCGAGCCGGAAGTCGTCGCCAGGAAGGTCAGCGTCTGTTCCAGCTTCGTCAACTCCACGTTGGCGGCGCGCTTCATGGCCCGCGCCACGTTGTCCACCCCGCTCAGGTCGGTGGTGAGCCCCTCCTGCTCCACGACGTTTCGGCGCGAGACCCGGAGCAGTTCCTCGTATCCGGCGACGAAGACATTGGCCACCGGGCTAGCTTCCAGTTCCTGGCTGGCTTCGTGAATCGAGGCCAGGTTACGGCTCTCCCAGAAGATCTCGATGAAGCGGGCCGACTGGATCTTCGCCTCGCGTACGTGCCTGTACTTGAAGAGGATGACGCCCCAACTCACCACCGAGAAGAGGATCAGCAGGTACAGCACCAATTGGACAACCGGACCTGCTCCCAAGACCAGGTCGAGGATGCCTTGTTGCTGCATACCCATGTCAGTCGGGCTGAACCACTAGCTGGTAGATCGAGAAGTACGGCACCCCTGCCATCTTGAGATTTTATTTTAATCGCAGTACCTAGTCAATTGGCCTCGTCCGACGAACTCATGCTTCGCAGCGTTTCAGAACTGCCCCTGGAGGGTAAGACCGTCTTTCTCCGGGTGGACTTCAATGTTCCTCTCGACGGCGGGGTCATCACCGAGACGCACCGCATCGACAGCGCGCTGCCGACGATCCGCTTCCTGCTCGAAAAGGCCGCCCGGCTCGTCATCGCATCCCATCTGGGCCGTCCCGGCGGGAGCCCCGACCCCCGGTGGAGCCTCGCACCCGTGTGCCGTCACCTCGAGCGCAGTCTGTCCCTCGAGGTGCGGCTGGCTCCCGACTGCATCGGCTCGGAGGTCCGGCGGTTGGTGAAGGGACCGGATCCGGGGAAAGTCGTGCTGCTGGAGAACCTCCGGTTCCACCCGGGCGAAGAGGCCAACGACCCGGCGTTCGCGCGATCGCTCGCGGACCTGGCGGACGTCTACGTGAGCGACGCCTTCGGCGCCGCGCACCGCGCCCACGCGTCGACCGAAGGCATGGTCGGTCACTTCCGGCAAAAGGGGGCCGGCTTCCTGTTCCGCGAGGAAGTCGAATACCTGTCCCGTGTGCTGAGCGCGCCGGAGCGGCCCGTGGCCGCGATTCTGGGAGGCGCCAAGGTTTCCGACAAGATCGGCATCCTCAAGAACCTGATGCCGCGAGTGGACGTCATCATGGTGGGGGGCGCCATGGCCTACACTTTCCTGAAAGCCCGCGGGGTAGCCGTCGGACGGTCCCTGCTGGAAAGGGAGTCCCTTGGCCTGGCCGGGGACATCATGGACGAGGCGGAGCGATCCGGAGTCCCGCTGGTCCTGCCGGTGGATCACGTCGTCGCCGAGAACGCCGACGCCGGCGCCCATGGCGTGACCCCGGACGCAAGCATCCCCGAAGACCGCATGGGGCTCGATATCGGCCCGAAGACCGCCGCCCTGTTCGCGGACGGTCTGACCGGCGCGGCCATGGCGCTGTGGAACGGTCCCCTCGGGCTCTTCGAGCAGGAACCCTTCCATCACGGAACCGTTTCGGTGGCCCGGGCGCTGGCGGCCTCCGGCGCCACTACCGTTATCGCCGGCGGAGACACGGTGGCGGCCGTGCGGCTTGCCGGAGCCGCCGACGCCATGAACCACCTGTCCACCGGCGGCGGCGCCGCGCTGGAGTTTCTCGAAGGCAAGACGCTCCCCGGCGTCCGGGCCCTGGAGGTCGTGAACCCCCTGTGACAATGGCAAAACGCACGGTCATCGCCAACTGGAAGATGCATGGGAGCCGGAACGAGGCCCGCACCCTGGCGCGCGGCGTCCGGCGCCTGCTGAACAACCGTTTCGCCGCTGTCGAGGTGGTGCTGGCGCCGCCGTTGACCTCGCTGGAGGTCGTGCGGCAGGCCTTGGAGGGGAGCCGCCTGCTCCTCTGCGCCCAGAACCTCCACTGGCAGCCTCAAGGCGCGTTCACCGGCGAGGTGGGGGCGGACATGCTGCGGGACGCGGGTTGCAGCCATGTGATCGTGGGGCACTCGGAGCGGCGCCTGCTCTTCGGCGAAACCAATGCCGAGTTCGGACGCAAGGTCGCCGCCGCCCTCGACGCCTCCCTCAAGCCGGTTCTCTGTATCGGCGAGACCCGGGAGCAGCGCGGCAGCGGACGCACGTGGCGTACCCTCTCCGTGCAACTGTCGAGCGCATTGAAGAGCGTGCCGAAAAGTGTTAGTGGTTCTCTGACGGTGGCCTACGAGCCGGTATGGGCCATCGGCACGGGAAGAAACGCGACCCCGACGCAGGTGATGGAAGCCCACGGCTGGATCCGGCGGGCACTCAAGCGAAGGTTCGGACCCTCCGAGGCGGCGCGTATACCCATCCTCTACGGTGGCAGCGTGAACCCCGGGAACGCGCCCGACCTGGCTCGTGTCCCGGAAGTCGATGGAGTGCTGGTGGGGGGCGCAAGCCTGGACCATCGAAGCTTCGCGGCTATCGTAGGCGCGTTCTCCGAACGGGAAGGGTAACGGACAGCAGGCGCATGATCATCCTGGTGACAACGGTTCACATTCTGGTTTCCCTCGGCCTCATCGTCGTGGTGCTGCTGCAGACCGGCAAGGGCACCGACATGGGCGCCGCTTTCGGCGGAGGCTCGAGCACGACCGTGTTCGGCAGCAGCGGAGCGGGCAACTTCCTGACCCGCTTGACCACCGGAATGGCCGTCGTGTTCATGCTGACCTGCCTGACCCTGGGGTACTTCACCGAGCGGGGACCGGTTACGAGCGTCTTCGACACGGTGGCGCCGAGCGCCCAGACCAGTGACGCGCCGGCGGCGCAGAGTCCGGAGGAGCCGGCACCGGCTTCTCCCTGAAGTACGCTCACCCTGACGTGCGAGGATGGCGGAATAGGCAGACGCGCTAGCTTGAGGGGCTAGTGCCAGCAATGGCGTGGGGGTTCAAGTCCCCCTCCTCGCACCACAATCCTTTCCAGTTGTACGGCGGGTTTCAAACCAGGCGGGGTGAGCGTGGTCACCGCCGGAGCCTTCCCCCGAGCCATGCCAGGGCGTGAGCGGCCAGCACCAGGCCGCAGCCCAACGTGAGGATGGCGGGACCCAACGGCACATCGAACCGGTACCCCAAGCACGCATGTCGGAGCGCGAGAACCGGACGCTCCGACGAGCTGCTCGCGATCACTAACGGACCGCCTTGGAAAGGTGGGTGACGAGGTAGTCGATCAACTTGAAGTAGGTGTCGACGCCCGTGCGCCCGCCCACGTACAACGGCGCGGGCACGACCGTGGCGCCGACCTCGCGGGCGACGCGCCGCGGCAACCGGCTCGGATAGGTGCCGTACACCACCAGCGGAACGCGTGCGGCCTTCATCCGCTCCACCAGTTGGACGATGTGCGCAGGCGTCGGTCCGATGCCGGCCGCCACCTCCAGGGTGCCGAACAGCCGCATGCCGTAACGTTTGGCGAAGTACGCCCAGTTGTCGTGGTAGCTGACGAACTGGACACCATCGAGACTCCGGGCCGCCTTTTGCCACCCGGCTATGCGCCGGTCCAGTTCCGCGGTGTAGGTTTGCAGGTTCTTCATGAAGAAGGCACGGTGCTCCCCGTGGGCCTTCGACAGGCCTTCGGCGATGTTCCGCGCGATGAGCTTCCCCAGGACCGGATCCAGGTTGTAATGCGGATTGCCCGAGGGATGGACATCGCCTCCCTTGCGCGAGAGAGTCTTGGGAGGACCCAGCGGAACGACTCCGGAGGAAGTGTCGATGTGGGCGATGCCGCCGCGTGCAATACGCGGATTGGCGGCCACGTCGAGCAGGGCCGGCAGGAAGGCGTGCTCCAGCGACAAGCCCATCTGCACCACCGCATCCGCGCGATTGAGCCGGGTGACCATACTGGGTTTCACCTGGATGGCGTGGATGTCCCGGACGCCCAACGTCAGGCTGTGCACCGACACCTTCTCCTTGCCGACCTGCCGCGTGATGTCGGCGAGGTCCGGGATGGTCGTCACCACGTTGATCTTCTGAGCCGCCGCCGGACCCGCAAACAACAGGACCAGCGACAGCGTGAAGGCGGCACGCGGCCACCGCCGTGTGAAAGTACGTGTCATGTAAATGTCTCCTCATGCACGGCTGCCGAACACGGACGCGCGGCTTCCTTCCGGAAGCCGCCCCCGTCATGCCGTGCGTTAGCGCCTTTCACGGAAACCGTGCGTGTGGCTGCCGAGAACGGTCGTCCATTGGAGAAAGACCTGTCCGCCATCGTGGCCCGGCGCCTGGTCGTCGTCGTCCCAGCCGTGGGTGTACTGCAGCCGCAGCCGATTGACCTCG